>JAFYRB010000054.1 GCA_017559615.1 Alistipes sp.
GCAGTTCATTCTTCATAACATTAGGTTTAACAGGTTAAATAAAAAAGCGTGCACTATACCTGCACGCCATCTAGGGCTACCACACCCTATACACTCCTACAGGTAAGCACACGCTAGGTGTACAAACCCAATGGAGTCATTATGCCTATTCAATATCAGTGTGGTAGTTCGATGGCGATTAGGCAAATATGTCACTACAAATATACAAATAGAATTTATATAATCCAAATATTAGTTCGATAGTCTGGCAGGGTGAGGCACGAAGACGAGCAGCGAGAGTTGCTCGTCTTTTTTTTGTCTTTCGCGGACAAAAAGCGACTGTTATATGACAGTCGCTTTTTTGCGTTTATAGCCCTCCTACACAACTCCTATCGCTTTTTCACATCAAATTAAAAGGTAACACCTCCAGATATGGCGCGCGGAAGTGTGCGATAATCAACATTTTATTTGCAAAAATTCGGAAAAATTTTTATATTTGCATTGTCCCTATCCCTTTAAGTAATAAGAATATAAACATCATAGCTATGAAAAAACTCATTAGCCTTATCGCTGCACTGCTACTCGTAAGCGTTCAGCTATCTGCACAGAATACTTATCTCGTAAATAAGTGCCGAATCCTCGACTCGGAGAAGTGTACTATATATAAATACAACGGCTCATCATCAGCAAAAATAAAAATGGCGGGCGGAGAGTATGGATATGGCGGATTCTCATTCTGGGACGAGGGCGCTTATGTATCGTTCCACCTCGCGGGCGAGTATGACGTTCTAACCTTCACGCTGGGCCACGATGACCGCTGCACGGAGAGGGTGGGTGCCGTGACGATACACGGCGATGAGAATAAAATCTTCGACGAGAAGGTGCGAGGCTATGAGCCACCACGCCAATACAGCGTCAATGTCTCGGGCGTGAGGATTCTGACGTTTAAGATTGCGGCGACGGATATCGACGTTGTGGTGGCCGATGCTGTGCTATGGAAGTCGGGGCAGACGCCAAAACCTATAACACACGAGGTTGCTAAGCCTACGGCACAGAAGGAGCTTGTGAAGGATATTCAGCCATACTACGTCAGCAACTTCACAACGTTGGTGACTCCCGACGAGACACCTATACGCCTCAACCGCCAGGTATATAACTATGGCATACGAGGCAATATGAATATGGCCCTTATCGGCAAGTACAACGGCTTTGCATACTTCAACCTCCACGGATTATACTCCAAGGTGAGCTTCGTGGTGGGTTGTCACGATGATGTTTCGGGAGGCGCTGGCTCGGGCTGGGTGACCGTAAAGGCCGACGGCAAGATTATCGAGGAGATAGAGATTAAGGAGGGCGACATTGCCAAGCAAGTGGTTTTGGATATTCCGAACTGCAAGATGCTCTCGTTCCACACCGAGCAGATTGAGGGTGAGTCGCACGCCGAGATTGCCAATATCTTGGTATACCCTACGGGTAAGGATGCCAACATCACACAGAGCAAGGATGGACTTCTACCTCCAGACCCACGTCTTAAGGAGCTTCCTGATGTCTGCAAACTTATCTCGAACATCAAGCCTTATCAGGTTATTGGCAAGGTTGAGAAGCAGATTTACGACGGTTCGTCGGACTACGTGACATTCTCGATGGGTGGCACGAAGTTCTCCGAGGGCATCATCCTCTATCAGACCGCCTCGTTCTGGGATGATAACCTCTCTGCCTGTGCGACATTTGATATGGGTAATGAGTTCGACTACATCAGCTTCACCGCGGGATATGTGGGCAAGAGCTGGAGTATGAACGACGATATGCTTATGGTATATGCCGATGACGAGCTTGTCTTCTCAACATCGCTTATCCCTACCCTTCCAAACCAGAATTTCGTGGTGCCAATCAACAAGTGTCGCATATTGCGCATCTGTAACTCCGGAAGTGGCACTCTTGACGTTGCAGCCTTCGGCGTGGCGGATATCGTTGCCTATCGAGGTAAATATGTTGAGAACGACCTCTTTGTGCATCCTCGCCCAGAGTGCCCATACGAGGTTGACCTTATCGACCTCGGACGACCATATATCCACTACGTCTCTACGATGAGCAACTATCAGGATGAGATTGTCCGCGATGGCACAACCAAGAAACTATACTACGAACTCAACGGCGAGCGTATCTACAAGGGCTTCCTCCTCCAGACAAGCACCCACTTCTCGTTGGACTTTGGTGTTTTGGGTTCGGGTAATGGCACTAATACTGCGGCGGCAGGTGCCGTAGGTGCTACGGCCGTAGGAGCATCGTTCGTGGCTACGGGAGCAGCCATTGGTGGTGCAACAGTAGGAGCTACACTCGCCCCTATGGCGGCATTCCTGATGCTGGCGGCTGGTGGCGAGGCTGTGGAGAACTCTCTGGCGGCATTCAACACCTATGGCGAGTACAACACCGTGACCTTTAAGGTAGGTTGTCTCTCTACCTCATCGCGTAAGAGCGACTATCTGGAGCATCTTATGATTGGTGCCGACCAGGAGGTTGTTGCCAATATCGGCGTTTATGAGTCTATGGAGCCACAGCAGATTACCGTGCCTATACAGGGTTGCGAGCAGCTGATGTTCTGGCTTGCAAATACCAACGGCACCTCGGCAAAGTACGTTATCTACGATATCGTTGTGAGCAAGAATAGGGCTCCGCTCTCAATTCCTGTGCCTGTAAGAATATCTCTTCCAGAGAAGAGAGAGGTTAAGACCTCGGAGTATGTAATCAACAGACACTATGAGCGATACTCAAGCTCCTATAAATCGGATGCTGTGGATGATTACCTCTCTGCGGCCAACAACTTCTATCGAAAGACGTGCGACATCATCGACAAATACAAATCGAACTATATCGTATATACCTACTATCTTGAGTCATCTATGGGTCCTTGCAAGGCTATTCAGCTTCGCTCGGCAAGAAACGAGGATAGCTCATACGATATTGTCGATGAGTATAACTACCTCCGAGAGACGCAGTTAAAGACGTTGGAGGAGATGCTATCGCAGAAACTCGCCTTCAAGATTGACCACGCAGCAGCCGTAGCGGGACTCCTGGACCTTGGCTTCGAGGCGGTAAAGTATCGCAACTACATCAAGACTTACAAGAACGTAGTCAACGAGTGTTTCGCAATCATCGAGGCGCTGTACAACGAAAAGATTGAGGAGTTTGCATTCTTGGAGTGGGTTGTTCGAAACTCACTAACTCTTGACGGCGTGGTATCGACCGAGGATTGTATGCTCTGCCCTATTACGAAGGGCGATGTTCTGCCAACATATCCTTTGCAGCACGTCACCACCTTCGATATGCGCGAGTAACATCCCATAGAACGCTAACATATTGATATTTAGGCTATGGCAATAAAATTAAAAATCAAACCTACGGCAAATCCACTTGCTGGAGCGAGTCATTGGTGGGGTTTTCCCGACCTCCCCGAGAGCCTCGATTGGCCCTGCAACGAGGAGGGCGAGCTACTCACCTTCATCTGCCAAATACGTCTTGAGGAGATTGCCGAATTAGATACAGAGGGCGTTCTACCACATAAGGGTATGCTATGGTTTTTCGCCGAACTCGACTACTTCCTCGGTGACCTGGATGCCCCTTGTGGCGGCACGGGAGAGTGGAATAGAAGCAGCTTCAAAGTTCTCTATTGCGAGGAGTGCGACAAGCTTATCACACACGAATATTGCTGGGAGGATGGCGAGCCTGCGACACTCCCCGCCGAGGAGATTACGTTCGAGGCAACGTCGGAGCAGGATTTCGGATTTAAGCTACTCGGAATGCCCGCTATGACCGAGGGATATGAGAATGAAAATAAGGGAGTTATATCACTTCTTCAGCTTGACGAGGAGGAGCGATGGAATCTCCGTTTCTTCGACTGCGGCACTGTAAACTTTATGCTTCCCACAGCCCGCGAGAGGAGCGATTTTTCAGGCGTAACGCTCCATCTACATTCGTCGTAACGGGATATCACGACACAAAAAAAGCGACCTTCGGAAGGTCGCTTTTTATTTTATGCGTTCGGCGGATTACAAGTTGCCAAGTGCGCGGTTAGTCTCACGGATGATGGTCATTGTAGACTCATCCTCAACAAAGATAGAGTTGAGGCCCTGCTGCTCCTGCGCTGGATCGCCAGTGTAGTCATCGCCCTTTGCCCAATACTCGTGGTCATCAGGGTTAGTCTGCGCATAACCACCCCAGCTCCAGAAGTTACAACCTGCGAATACACCACCCTTCTCACGTGACTTTACGATAAGGTCAAAGACATAGGTGTAGTACATATTGCGGCAAACAACCGAGCTACCCTTACGGAAGTTCATATCATCACGTGGCATACCAAACTCCTCAACCACAACTGGTTTCTGAATCTTCTCGCCAAGTTCGAGGTGCATATTGATATACTCCTCGGTGTACTCACACGACTGCTCAAGATCCTCGCGCATATGGTCACCACGCATCCACTTCCAGTTATAAGGCCATACGTGGCAGTTGATATACGAAATCTCGTCAATGGCGTGAATCTTCTCACACAAATCCATATCCCACTCGCAGCCGTAGTAACCCTCCGAGCCAGTAGAAATCATATGGTTAGGGTCGAGCGAACGGATAAGCTTCGCAGAGGTTGCAAGCCACTCGGCAAAGGCCTCCTTATTATCAATCTCCTTCGAACTGAAGGCACGTGGCTCGTTGGAAATCTGCCAAGAGAAGATTGCAGGATCGTCAATATACTTAATGCCAGTATAGCGGTTCGTACGCGACACGATAAACTTCACGTGGTCGTAGAAAATCTGCTTCGCACGCTCGTTACGCACGAACTCGCCCGCGAAGGTATTATATGAGAACCAGCCATCTACACGTGGCACCAACACAGGTGTCTCGTTTGCCCAAGCCACATACTGCGTGTAACCACCGCTCCACTCCCAAGCGTTGTTGAAGTAGAGTACCGCAGTCATATCGCGCTTGCCAAGCTCCATCATCAAGAAGTCCAAGCCTGCCAACACCTCATCGTTATATACGCCTGGCTCTGGCTGAAGGTTAGGCTCAATCTTTCCGAGGAGTCCATTCTCGCCCTCACCACCCACAAGGATACGGAGGTTATCTATACCATTAGCCTTCATAAAGTCAAGCTCCTTGCACAAGCGCTCACGGTTGCCACCCTCACCCTCCGAGCCGAGGATTGCACCATACCAGAAGTTTGTACCTACGAAGTAATAAGGCTCGCCATTACGTATAAACTGACCATTCTCAACCTTGATAATTTGCTGCGCAGGCTCCTCGGTTTTGCAACCCACGAAAGCCATCGCCAAAGCTACCAAAGCCACACTCAATAGTAGATTAAATCTCTTCATCTCTAACGTTGTTATGATTTAAATTTTCACAAAAGTAGGCAAAATTTCCGAGATATCCGCGCTTTGCAAAATTTTTCATTCCGCGTGAGGCCTCGCACCATAAAAACCTATCACCTGAAAAGTAACTTTTTTTGAAAAAAACTCGCTTTTTACATTTGTAAAATTAGCAGGGAATATATACTTTTGTAGTGTGAAATTGCGTACATATATCATTATATCAACAACGCAATCACTAACTTATTATTAACCAAAGAATTAGATAGTTGTAAACGACTACGTTTACCAAACGAAATAGAGCAATATGAAGCGAATAATATTGTCGGGCGGAGGTACTGGCGGACATATATATCCTGCCGTTGCGGTGGCAGAGGCCCTGAAACGTAAATATGGCGAGGATGTAGAGCTACTTTTTGTGGGCGCAGAGGGCAAGATGGAGATGGAGAAGGTTCCCGCTCTCGGATACCGCATCGAGGGACTTCCCGTAGCGGGCTTGCAGCGTCGCCTGACGTTGTCGAACTTGCTTGTCCCATTCAAGGTTGCAAAGAGTATCCGTCGCGCAAAGCGCATAATTCGTGACTTTGGCGCAGATATCGTAGTGGGCTTTGGCGGTTACGCCTCGGCTCCCGTACTCTGGGCAGCACAGCGACTTGGCATCCCTACGGTTATTCAGGAGCAGAACTCATACGCAGGACTTACCAACAAGCTGCTCTCGAAGCGAGCAAAGCGCATCTGCGTAGCGTACGACAATATGGAGCGTTTCTTCGCCAAGGAGCGCATCGTGATGACCGGTAACCCACTGCGTGGTCGCTTCTCGGCGGGTAACGATATCCGCGAGGAGGCACTCGCATACTATGGCTTCGATAGCTCGATGCCTGTGGTGTTGGTTGTTGGTGGCTCACTCGGCACCCGCACCCTCAACGAGATGATGAAGGCGTGGATAAAGAGCCTCGATGGTGTGGCACCTGTGCAGGTGATATGGCAGACCGGAAAGTTCTACGAGCGTGAGATGCAGGAGTTCCTTGCGGCACACCCTACGAAGAACATCTGGCAGGGCGCATTTATCGAGCGTATGGACTACGCCTATGCCGCAGCAAATGTGGTTCTCTCGCGTAGTGGCGCTTGCACCGTATCGGAGCTATGTCTCGTTGCGAAGCCTACGATTTTTGTCCCTTCGCCAAACGTTTCCGAGGACCATCAGACCAAGAACGCTATGGCATTGGTGGCGCAGGGTGCTGCGGAGATAGTACGTGATAACGAGGCTGTGGAGCGTGGTATGAAGGAGGCTGTGGCACTCGCCTTGGATGAGGAGCGCCTGGAGATGCTCGCAGCAAATATTGCAAAGTTGGCGGTTAGCGACTCTGCCGAGCGCGTTGTGAAGGTTATTGACGAGGAGTTAAACAGAGCATAGAAGATGGAGCGACACTACGAAAATATATACTTCCTCGGTATCGGAGGTATCGGTATGAGTGCCTTGGCACGCTACTTCCTCCACGAGGGTTATCGCGTTGCGGGCTACGACCTTACGGCAACTCCTCTAACTCGCGCACTTGAGAGCGAGGGTGCTGCGGTACACTATGAGGATAGCCCAGAGCTTATCCCTGCGGAGATGCGCGATAGAGAGAAGACTCTCGTTGTGCTTACTCCCGCCATCCCAGCCGACCATAAGGAGTGGGCGTGGCTCAGGGAGCAGGGCTTCACAATCGAGAAGCGCTCGCAGATGCTCGGACATTTGAGTGCTGGTAAGGTTGTTATGGCCGTTGCGGGTACTCACGGCAAGACCACAACCTCTACACTTGCATCGTGGCTAAACTACGCTGCGGCGGGTGAGGGTAGCGCCTTCCTCGGCGGTATCTCGCGCAACTTCAACTCGAACCTCGTCTTGGGCGAGGGTAAGCGTCTTGTTGTGGAGGCTGATGAGTATGACCGCTCGTTCCTAAGATTATATCCCGATGTTGCGGTGATTACGGCTACGGATGCCGACCACCTCGATATCTATGGCACCCCAGAGGCTATGGTGGAGGCCTTCGAGGAGTTCGCATCACAGATAAAGAGTGGCGGTGTGCTTATCGTAAAGCAGGGCGTTGAGCTTAAATTCGACACTGCGGAGCGTAAGATGTATAGATACTCGTGTGACGAGGGTGGTGACTTCCACGCCGAGAACATTGAGCTTATTGAGGGTGGCCACTATCGCTACGATATCGTGCTTCCTGATGGCCGTATCGAGGGTTGCACGCTCGGCATCTTGGGTAAGGTGCATATCGAGAACTCGATAGCTGCGGTGGCGATGCTATGGGCTGCGGCACTTATCGAGCATAAGAGCCTCGACCACGATGCTGTGCGTAAGGCTTTGGCGGAGTTCTCGGGCGTTAAGCGCCGTATGGAGGTATACCTCAACACCCCATCGCAGGTATATATCGACGACTATGCCCACCACCCCGAGGAGCTACGTGCTACGATAACCTCGCTACGTGGCATCTTCCCAGGGCGAAAGATTATGGCTATCTTCCAGCCGCACCTTTACACCCGCACGCGCGATTTCGCCTCAGAGTTTGCCGAGGTGTTGTCGTTGTGCGACAGGGTTGTTATGGTGCCTATCTACCCTGCTCGTGAGCTACCTCTCGAGGGCGTTACCTCGGAACTCATAGGCCGCGATATCACCACAGAGTGGGAGCTTGTAGAGCGCTTCGATGTTGCGGAGTACCTCAAGGGCGTGGAGACCGATGTGGTAGTTACGTTTGGTGCGGGTAATATCGACGTTATTTGCAACGATGTAGCAGCAGTGCTACACTCAAAAATCGAATAGTTTATGTTCAAGAAGATAGCGAAATATATAGGCTACGGAGCGTTGTGGCTGCTGCTCATTGTCGTTGTGGCGTTTGCCGAGAGGCTTACCACGAAGAACGACCGTGAGAGGTTAGTCACCGTTACCAACATCGAGATTGAGGGTGGTGGCAACAACCCTATGATTGACGCCTATGCTATCTCTTGCTGGCTTAAGGAGCAGAACCTCCACCCCGAGGGTACCATCCTCGAGAAGCTCGATATCTCGGCGATTGAGAGCGCTGTGGAGGGCCATAATGCTGTTGCGGATGCCAACGTCAGCGTCACCTACGATGGATGCGTCGACATCGACATCTTGCAGCGCGAGCCTATTGCACGTATGCGTATCTCGGGCTATGATATGTATCTCACCCAGGATGGATATCTTCTGCCTGCCAAGGGCGTTGCGCCAGTACACGTGCCTGTTATTACGGGCGACTATAAGCCACTATTTGCCAAAGGGTTTATGGGCTATGCCAAGGATGTGACACGCAACAATATCGCGGAGATAAACGACAGCATTCAGAGACTTGAGGATGCGAAGATTCCCCACTATAAGCAGCTCCTTGAGAATAATCGTGCGCTGCGCCTTGTCAAGCGTGCAAAGCCCAAGAAGGACCCATTTATGTCGGACGAGGAGTTTAAGATTCTTGCCGAAGCGCATAAGGTGCGCCTTAGTCGTGCGGTGGAGGAGCACAGTACCAACGAGCGAAGCATAAAGGCCTCGATTGCCGAGTTGGAGCGTAAGCAGGAGCTGATGCGACAAAAGGGCGAGCGCATCACGACACAGGATAAGGACTTCGAGGCACTAAAGAGATTCGTACTCCGCATCTCCGACGATTCGTTCTGGAGTGCCGAGGTGGTGCAGATTGTGGCAACGGGAGGTGGCATAACACCGCTCCAGATAGCTATCATACCACGCTCGGGACGCTTCACCGTCGACCTCGGAACTATGGAGAACCTTGGCAAGAAGCTAACTACCCTACGCCGTTTCTACGACAAGGGACTTAACAACATAGGCTGGGATAAGTATCGAAGCATAAGCCTACGATACGACAATCAGGTGGTATGCCGATAGCCTATCGATGGCTCAGAGCCATCCAGAGAGTATGACAAATGAATAAAAACGGATACAACAATGAAAGGTAAACAAATTGTAGCAATTGACGTTGGCTCTACAAACGTCGTTATAGCCGTAGGTGCGGTAATGGAGGATGGCCGCGTGGATATCCTTGGCATAACCTCGGAGCCAGTACAGGGTGTGAATGCTGGTCGCGTGGAGAATAGTGAGACTGTGGGACGTGCTGTACACACTGCAAAGGAGCGTATAGAGCAGGAGCTTGGTATTAAAATTACCGAGGCTTATGCAGGTCTCTCGGGCGACTTCATACGCTGCGAGCAGGTTAGCGACCACGTATATGTTCAGGATGAGCAGAATAATGGTAGCTTCCAGATTACAAGCCGCGATTTGGAGAACCTCGACCGCCGTATGCAGAGCGTGAAGCTCCCTGATGACAGAGAGGAGATTATCACCAAGGAGCCACTCCGCTTCAAGGTCGATGGCAAGGAGGTCGATGAGCCTGTAGGTGCTTATGGCCACCAGCTTGTTGGTATCTACAACTTTATCCTCTCGGACCGCACTATGCGTGAGCGTCTATTCCACTGCTTGGCAAAGCAGGATATCGCCGTTAAGGCCTTCGTACCTAATGCTCTTGTTGCGCATATCGGCGTTGCAACAACCGAGGATATGGACGAGGGTGCTGTGGTTATCAACCTCGGCGGTGGCATCACAGATATCACCGTACTTCAGGGTGGCAAGGTGCGCCACATCGCTTCGGTACCTATGGGTATGAATAGCATCAACGGCGATATTCGCGCCTATGGCATCCCAAGCAACTACGTGGAGGGCCTTAAGGTGAACTTCGGTTCGGCATTCGTGGACCGCACTACCGACGACAAGATTACCTTCCCACAGTTCCGTAAGGGAACTGTTCGTAGCATCCGTCGCCGTAACCTCGCACGTATCATCGAGGAGCGCTTGAAGGATATCTGCGAGTGGGTGAAGAAGGAGATTAAGGAGGCGGGCTGCGGCAGTCGCTTTGCTCCTACGGTGCTTATCACAGGTGGTGGTGCCGAGATGCAGAACATCGAGTACCTCTTCGCCAGCGAGTTGGGATACGAGGATGTACGCTCGGTATACCCAGAGTATGGCTTTACGGATAGCATCCACGAGCATATGGCAACACGCGCCTATGCTACCGTAGCGTCGTTGTTGCTCTATGGCGCGAAGCGTGGTAGCTGTGCCGTTGCGGAGCGTCCAAAGATTAGCACTCCTGAGCCACAGCCACGTGTAATGCCACAGAGCGGCTATCAGCAGCAGATGCAGCAGGAGATACCGACACCTCCAAGACCTACTCCAACGCCAGCTCCCGAGCAGCCAAAGAGTTCAAATGCGGATGTTGTCGTGCCACCACATAAGCTCGCTCCTGTGATGCCAGAGGTGGATGAGGATTCTACAGAGCAGCATACCGACGAGAGACCAACTATCGAGATGCCTGCCGAGAACAACACAAAGGGCAATAATCGTTTCGGTCGCTGGATTGAGAGATTGGGCGATATGTTTGCGGGCAACGATAAGGGTGATGACCAAATCATCTAAATTATTAACACGATTTTTAGAGATAGAGATATGGGTGATAATATACACTACAAAGATACTTTAGCAGATGACCTTGCCATTGCCGTTAGTGGTGGCGAGCTATCGGATATCGTTCTCGATAGCGAGTCGCAGATTATGGTTATCGGTGTAGGTGGTGGTGGCGGTAACGCTGTCGACCATATGCAGACTATGGATATCGCAGGTGTGAACTTCGTAGTTTGTAATACCGATCGCAGGGCGCTGTACAATAGTGCTGTACGCAATAAGATTCAGATGGGCCCAGGTCTTGGTGCGGGTAACATCCCAGCCATAGGTCGCAAACTCGCCATCGAGAGCGAGGAGCAGCTACGCACACTTCTTGAGACCTCGGCACCAAAGATGCTCTTCATCGCCGCAGGTATGGGTGGTGGTACAGGTACGGGTGCTTCGCCTGTTATTGCGAAACTCGCACACGATATGGGCATTCTTACCGTAGCCGTTGTTACGATGCCACTGCGCGTGGAGGGACCATCGCGTTACAACAACGCTGTGGAGGGCCTCAAGGAGCTTAACCAGTGGGTTGACTCGTTGCTTGTTATCGACAACGAGCGTGTCAATGCGCTCTATGGTGACCTTCCATTGAAACAGGCCTTCGGACGTGCGGATGATGTGTTGGGTAAGGCTACGAAGGGTATCGCCGAGCTTATCACCGTTGAGCAGGCCTTCATACGTGTCGACTTTGCCGATGTGGAGAAGGTTATGCGTAAGAGCGGTCGTGCGCATATGTCGGTTGTTAAGGCCGAGGGTGAGAATCGCGCCTTGGAGGTTGCCGAGGCAGCCCTTGCATCATCGCTCTTGGACGATAACCACATCACAGGTGCTACGGAGATTCTTATCAGCCTCTCGGTGCGCGACATCGACCAGCTTGCGCAGAACGAGATTACAAAGGTGTTGGAGTATATCCAGAAGAACGCAAGTTTCACAGACGAGGATGGCAATCTCCACGAGGCAGATATCATCTGGGGTGTTAGCGAGAAGCCAAACCTCGAGGATGATGAGATAGAGATTGTTGTTGTGGCTACACGTTTTGCGGATGGCAACCAGCTTAAGGTTAAGACCGAGTATGTAAGCCCACAGATTGAGGATCCATTCGAGGAGGAGATTCGCACCGTTGAGGTAAAGCCTGTGGAGGAGGTCAAGCCAACTCCTACACGCCGTATCGAGACTCACGAGCCTGTGACAATCACACCACAGCAGAACCGCTATAAGAGCATCTCATTGCAGTTGCGTGAGCCTGCATACCTACGTCGTCGCTCGACATTTGAGGATGAGTCGGAGCCTGTACCTCCAACCCCATACCACTCTGTGGTACGCGAGGTTCAGAAAGAGGAACCAGAGAGCAGCAATGGCTCACTCTTTTAAGTTAACCTAAACTCCGACGAATGGATGCTATAATGATTCGAGAGAGCTTCGATATCTTCACTATCACGGCTCTTGGCATAACCTCGGTAATACTCCTCATACTCTCGGCTATGGCCTCAGGGTCGGAGGCGGCATTCTTCTCACTCTCGCGCACCGATATCGAGGAGTTGGAGCAGAAGAACGACGCCAAAACCCATAGAGTATTAGACCTATTATCGAACCCCGATAGGCTATTGGCAACTATCCTGGTTACCAACAATATGGTTAACATCTGCTTGGTTATCATCGTAACCCAGCTCGTGGATGCTATATTCATCTTCAGCGGCGTGTGGGAGTTTATCTTCAACACCGTTATCATCACTTTCCTGTTGTTGCTCTTTGGCGAGATTATGCCTAAGGTATTCTCGCAGACCAACCCTGTGAAGATGGCACGCTTCCTTGGCGCACCACTTAAGTTTCTGCGCTGGGCGGTCTACCCCTTGGCCGTAATCTTGATTCGCACCTCAAGCCACGTGAGCCGTCTTGCGACGAAGAACTCCGAGATTTCGATTGAGGAGCTTGCCGATGCTGTGGACCTTACCGAAACAGGCTCGGAGGAGGAGCAGAAGATGCTCTCGGGTATCGTGTCGTTCGGACAGACCGAGGTGGTGGAGATTATGCACTCGAGAGTGGATATCACAGGTATCGAGTATGAGGCTACGTATGACGAGGTGCGTAAGGTTATCGTCGAGACGGGCTACTCACGAATTCCCGTATATGGCGAGGATTTGGATGACGTACGCGGCGTGCTGTATGTCAAGGACTTGCTACGTCATATTGGCAAGGGCGATGACTTCGCGTGGCAGGAGCTACTGCGTAAGCCCTACTTCGTGCCAGAGCATATGATGATTGACGACCTGCTGAAGGAGTTCCAGAAGAAGAAGATTCACATCGCTATTGTCGTAGACGAGTATGGCGCAACACAGGGCCTTGTATCGCTTGAGGATATCCTTGAGGAGGTTGTGGGAGAGATTACCGACGAGAGCGATGACGAGGAGGATAAGCTCTATGAGAAGATTGGCGAGCGCACCTATATCTTCGATGCGAAGATTCACATCTGCGACTTTGTGGAGGCTATCGGTTATGACGAGGACTCGTTTGCGGATGTTGAGGGCCACGCCGAGACTCTTGCAGGCCTTATGATGGAGCTTAAGCGCGACCTACCACGTCGTGGTGATGAGCTTCAGTCACACGGCGTGAAGTTCTTTATCGCAACGATGGATGGCCGCCGAGTAGATAAAATCAAAGTCGAGGTTGATGGTTAAAACCGTTGTTAGGGAGGTTCCTCCTGTCTATCTATGTTGCGACACGCTTATCACGGCGGAGGATGTAGCATCAGCATCGCGCTTCCAGAATGAGGCACGCCGCAGAGAGCATCTGGCGTGGCGAAGGGTGGTACGCGAGGAGCTGGGACGTGGTGTGCGGATATCCTACAACGAGGTTGGCGCACCGATGGTCGACACCCCCAATACGTGGATTAGCGTAGCCCATAGCCAGGGCGTTGTTGCGGTGGCAATAAGCGACCGAAAAGTGGGCATCGACATAGAGTCATCGGAGCGAGATTTCGAGCGTGCCAAGAGTAGGTTTATGAGCCACGAGGAGATGACACTCTCGTCGCATAAGCATTGGGCAGCTTACGTATGGTGTGCAAAGGAGGCTCTCTATAAGCTATATGGCAAGCGCGGCGTGGAGCTACGTGATGAGTTGCGTATAGAGAGCCTCAACGAGGTGACACGACAGATGCAGGCTTCGCTTGCGGGAGATGAGCGCAGGGCCGTAGTCGAGATACAACTCCACGAAGGAGATATGATAGTTGCAGTGGCAACATTTGATGAGTAAAACATTGCAGAAGAGATAGTAAATGGCAGCAGCACATAATAATACAGTATCGTTGGGGTCGGACTCCATAGGTAAGCTCCTTGCACGATACTCCATTCCGGCGATTATCGCTATGGCGTCGTCGTCGCTATACCACATCATTGACAGTATCTTCATTGGTCACGGCGTAGGTGGTGCAGCGATTTCGGGTATGGCAGTTACTCTTCCTATTATGAACATCGCCTCGGCATTTGGTGCTATGGTAGGTGTTGGTGCTGCGGCACGAATCTCGATACGTCTGGGCGAGGGTAACAAGCGTGCTGCCGAGGATACGTTAGGCAATGCCGTACTCCTCAACTTGGTGCTTGGTGTTGGCATTATGCTTACGTTCCTCTTCTTCCTCGACCCTATCCTGATATTCTTCTCGGGTGGTGAGGCGAGTGCCGAGACGCTGGACTATGCGCGACGCTTTATGCGCATTATTATGTTTGGTAATATCATCACTCACCTATACTTGGGACTTAACGAGCAGCTTCGTGCCTCGGGATATCCACGTAAGGCGATGTTTATTATGCTGCTGTCGATGGCCTTGTGTACCATCCTTAACCCGCTGTTTATCTTTGGCTTCGGCTGGGGAATCGAGGGTTCGGCAATCGCTACGGTCATAGCCCAGACCATCGCACTCTCGGTGCAGATACACCACTACACCTCCAAAAGCAGTTTCTTGCGCTTCCACCGCCGTAGCCTACGCTTTAAGCGACCTATCGTAACGGCAATCATATCGATAGGTATGGCTCCGTTCCTCCTGAACGTATGCGCCTCGCTCGTAACACGATTTATGAACACCGCGCTGCTTAAATATGGCGGTACGGGAGAGATGGATGTTATCTCGGCAATGACGTTTGACGGTAACGTGGGAGATATCTACGTTGGTGCGTACGGCATTATGAACCGCGTGATATTGCTCTTTATTATGGTTGCCAACGGCTTCAACCAGGGTATGCAGCCTATTGTGGGTTATAACTATGGTGCGAAGCAGTATGGCCGCGTTATCAAGGTATTGAAATATACGATTATCTGCGCCACGTGCGTCACGACGTTTGCCTTCCTCGTGGGACTACTATTCCCACATCAGGTTGCTGCGGCGTTCGTAGATAGCTCGAATGGCGCAACGGATAGCGCTATGGTGGAGGTTGTGGCACAGGGACTCGGCATTGCGATGCTCGTATTCCCATTGGTAGGCTTCCAGATTGTTGCAGGAGGTTTCTTCCAGTACATAGGTCGCGCACCTCTTGCGATGTTTATGTCGACCACACGTCAGCTTCTGTTCCTCCTTCCGTTGTTGCTTATGCTAACGCCACGTTATGGCGCTATGGGAGCGTGGATGGCGATGCCAATAGCCGATGGAGCCTCGGTGCTTGTAGCTACGGCGCTTATAATCTATCAGGTGCGTAAGCTCCGACGAATGGAACACGATATGCACTTCTCACGATAAAATAAAAATGAGGCTCATCACTGGGCCTCATCTTTTTTTATGACTGAACAAATTTAGAATCTCTCAACGTTTCTATCGAACCACAAATCCGATGCATCATCGGCGCGGCGCTTATCCTCATCGCTTAGCGACTGCAACCACTCCAACATCTCGGTGCGTGTAGCCTCGCTGATGCTTTTATCCTCCAACGTACTCTCGTGAGCATAGCGCGAGAGGTAGTAGTCGACACGCTCCTCGACGTTCATAGCCTCGAGGTCGACATCCTTGAACTTTGCCATAACATCTACGTCCATAGCCTCTGGAGCTGCCTCCTCAACCATTTGAGGCTCCTCTGCGGTACTCTTCTTATCTGCTAACCAGCCACACGACACTGCGAGTGTAGCGATGGTTATAAGTGTAAAAATGCGCTTCATAACTGCTTGTTTAGATTTGGGGGATGACCTAAAAAAGTAGGTCATACGCTATAAGGTTATGGCAAATTTATGTAAATTTTACGATATGACCAAATTTTAAGGCATCAGAGTGGTTATCCCCACGGCACGGAAAACAAAAATCCCGACAACGGGCAATGGCTCATTGTCGGGAAATTTTGCGGTAGTAGTAACACTACCCTACGTCAAAAGACTATAGACCAAGCTTCTTGCGAATATCCTTTGGAATAGCGTTCTTGTGAACAAAGATGTTCATAGTCTTGTAGCGAACGAATGCCTTTGAAGCATACCAGTGACCCTTGTAAGTACCAGCCTCGCCCCAAGAGTTCTTAACCATATAGTACTCTGTACCATTCTGGTCCTTTGCAATACCGTAGATAAGCATACCGTGGTCATCGGTAGTCTCCCAGTTGTCGTATGCAATCTGACGCTCCTCCTGTGTACACCACTTCTGTGTAGTAGGCATAGGGGTATTCTTACGCTCCTCCTCTGTCAAGTTAAGCCACTTTGCCATATCTGAACCCTGAAGGTCTGCCTTCGATGAGTCGTCTGGAAGAACTGCAGTACCCATACGTGTAAAGCCCTTCTCGCTTACGTCGCTACCCCAAGCGATAGTGTAGCCCTCTGCGATAGCGTTGTCGAATACCTCCATAAGCTCATCGATTGGGAGGTTATAAGACTCTGCCCAACGCCAGTTATCTGGAATCTCAAGTGCAAAGCTCTCGTAGAATGGGTGGTGTGTGAAAGATGTCAAAGATACATAGTCGTCAGCGTTCAAGCCCAAAGACTCGTAGAATGACTGTGGAGTGTACTCCTTGCCATTGTATGTGAACTTCTCTGGACGCTCGCCGAGATATACATCGTGGATAGCCTCGATAGTCTTCTTCCACAATGGCTGACCATCAGCACCTACCTGCAAGCTGCGGTGGCGACCCTTTGCGATAGCTGCAACAACAGCATCGCTAACTGCAGAGAGCTCGTTGTGGTTGCTAAGCTCCATACCATACATAACACCTGGACGCATCTCAGCCTCTGGAACAAGACCGAACTTCTCCATACCATAGATTACATCGTAGAACGAGCCACCCTGTGCGAATGACACATCACCGTGAGTGCGAACTGCCTTCTCAGCACGCTCAAGGTATGTGTTGTGAACGATGAACATCTCAGAGAAATCATACTCGCCCTTACCCATACGCAAAAGCTCTGACTCGATAAATGCCAATGATGAGTAGCACCAGCAAGTACCAGCCTGATTCTGGTTCTTGATGCTTGTGATAGCATTCTGCTTCACAACTGTAAACTCTGGAGCAGGAGCCTCCTGCGCCATAGCACCTGTCGCCAACAAAAGGCCAAGTGCCAAACCAAAGATTTTCTTCATAATAAAATAGTTTTAAGGTATTTGTTCAAAAAATTTATTTCTTGCTCTTTGCCACAATACGCTGACAATCTACGTAGCTCAACGAATCTACCTTCGCACCCTTTGGCAGACGGTAGTTCTTACCATTATAGGCGATGTATGGGCCATACTGACCACTCTTAACCACCATATTTGGATCCTCGGCAAACGTACGCAAAGGCTCCGATGCTGCACGCTGCTTGGCGATATTCTCCTTAAGAAGCTCCTCAGCACGCTCGCGTGTAATGGTGTATGGGTCATCGCCCTTCTGCAACGATGCGAAGGTCTTACCGTGACGTACATAAGGGCCAAACTTTCCAACACCAACCATCAACGGCTCGCCATCCAACTCACCGAGGTCACGTGGCAAGGCGAACAACTCCAACGCCTCCTCCAACGTGATAGACTCAATGAGTTGTCCCTTCTTCAGCGACGCAAACTGTCCCTTACCGCCATCCTCATTCTCAAGCTCTACCATAGGGCCGTAGCGACCAATACGCGCCTTGACGATACAACCGCTCTTAGGGTCGGTACCCAACACTCGTACCGACTGCACACTACGGTCGCTCTGCGTGCCTACGGCCTTATCAACCAAGAGGTGGAATGGGTCATAGAAGTCACGAATCATATCTGTCCAGGCGATATCGCCCTCGGCAACGCGGTCGAACTCCTTCTCGACATTTGCCGTAAAGTGGTAGTCCATAATCGACGAGAACTGTGTCTCGAGGTAGTCGTTAACAACCATACCGATATCGGTTGGTGCCAAGCGATTCTTCTCCTTGCCATAGCTCTCGGTAACCATCTTCTCCGAAATCTTATCGCCTGCGAGCGTGAGCTGCAATGTCTGACGCTTCTGGCCCTCGCGGTTCTGCTTCACAACATAGCCACGATTGATAATCGTAGTGATAGTAGGGGCATAGGTTGAAGGACGGCCAATACCCAATTCCTCGAGGCGCTTTACAAGTGCTGCCTCGTTATATCGTGATGGTGCTACGCTATAACGCTCCTGCGCCGTAATAGTCGTAGGAAGCACCTTATCGCCAACATTCATCTTTGGCAGGATACCACCCTCGCCCTCATTCTGTGCATCCTCCTCGACAGACTCCGAGTAGAGGCGCATAAAGCCGTCGAAACGTACAACCTCACCTGTGGCTACGAACTGCTCCTTGCGACGCTCAAGGTCGACAACGATAGTCGTTCTATCCAACTCGGCAGGTACCATCTGCGATGCTATGGTACGCTTCCAGATAAGGTCATAGAGCTTCTTCTCGGCCGCTGTACCCTCAATCTCGTGACGCTCGATGTACGAAGGACGGATAGCCTCGTGAGCCTCCTGCGCACCCTTCGACTTGGTCTTGAAGTTGTGAGGGTAGGAGTACTTCGCACCAAAGAGGCGAGTAATCTCGTTCTTACACTGCGTGATGGCCATCTGCGAGAGGTTCACAGAGTCGGTACGCATATATGTGATAAGACCCTGCTCGTAGAGTTTCTGCGCTACGGACATAGTCTGCGACACGCTCATACCAAGTTTACGGCCAGCCTCCTGCTGAAGCGTAGAGGTCGTAAATGGTGGCGCAGCGAAGCGCTGCATAGGCTTCTCCTCGGCCTTTGTAACGGTGAAGTTCTCGCCGATGCAATCACGAAGGAACTGCTCCGCCTCCACACGTGTGGCAAATGCCTGTGACAATGTAGCCTTGAAGAGTGTCTTTGAGGCATCCTCCTGGGCGTAGAACTGTCCTACAACGCGGTACTGCGCAACAGAGTTATGAGCAATAATCTCGCGCTCACGCTCCACGATAAGACGTACCGCAACACTCTGCACACGACCTGCCGAGAGTGCTGGGCGCACCTTCTTCCACAACACTGGCGAAAGCTCGAAGCCCACCAAGCGGTCCAAGACACGGCGTGCCTGCTGTGCGTTTACGAGATTTAGGTCGATAGTACGTGGATTCTCGATAGCATCGAGGATAGCACGCTGCGTAATCTCGTGAAAGACAATACGTTTAGTCTGCTCGATAGGCAACTGAAGCACCTTTGCCAAGTGCCACGCAATAGCCTCTCCCTCGCGGTCCTCATCGGATGCCAACCACACGGTCTTCGCCTCACGTGCCAAACGCGATAGCTCGTCTACAACTTTACGCTTATCTTCTGGTATCTCGTATATTGGTTCAAACTGATTATCGAGGTCTACACCGAGCCCCTTCTTTGCCAAGTCGCGGATATGGCCAAAGCTCGACTTAACCATAAAGCCCTTACCCAGGAACTTCTCGATGGTCTTGGCCTTGGCTGGAGACTCAACAATCACTAAATTCTCTTGCATTACAAATATCTCTTTTACTCTTGCAAAAATAGTTCAATACTCTTAATCTACGATGGTGTAGGTCAACTCCAACTTTATAGGAGCCACACCCCTCTGGCCATTCACCTCACCATCCATACCATAAATCGCCTGACGCTTGAAGCCATAGAGCGAGTAGGCCTCAGGGGCGAGATAGAAGCGGCGAAGCGACATATAATCATCATCCGAAGCGAACTTCTCGAAATCGACCTTGCCACTCTCATCGACATAGTCCGACGCTGCGTTAATCAGCGACTGCAAATATATCGAGATATCCATCTTGTAGCACGCCAACGAGCGATTCAAGTAACCATCGTAGTTAAGCTTCGTGCTGCTTGTCTCGACGGTATACATATAGTCGGTTATGGCAATCAACCTGTTATAGCTGGTATAGCAGCCCAATCTCGACATCGAAGCGTTCAAAATAGGAGTTATAGTGCCTGGGCTAAGGATGTTATAATCGTAATCCGAACCCTCGAGGTAGACCGACATCATAGCCTGATTAACCGAGACAACAGCACTCTTACCCGCCGAGGTGACAATATCTGCCAAATCCTGAATAAAGGCATCGGTAAACTCAACCTCTGTAACTACGCCACCCATACCATCTACGTAGCACGTAGTGAGCATCTCCTCGGTACCAACCTTCGAAGAGCTGAAGTCGTGCTTCACACTGTTAATCGACACACCACCTGCATCCAAATCGTAGGTATCAGGATCGAGGTAGAGGTTATAGACCATATAGGTAGTATCGCGGATAATCGTAGGATCCTCCTCGTAGCGACCACGGGCGTAGAGCAAAAGTGCGGTATTCTCCAAGTCAGTAGCCAACATAAGACCATTAGAACCCTCCTTTGGCTTGATGTAGATACCCCTAACCTGCTCCAAGAACTTAGCCTCGTTGCCGTTGACATAGATGCTATCGAGGTCTAAGGCAAGGCCATTCTTCTTCTCATCGTCGAGGTCGGTAGTAAGCATAAGGCGTGAGATATACTCTGCCGTAGCTGGCGTAGACTCCAGACGCACATCGCTATTCTTCGGGTTGGACATATCGCCAACATAAATCTCGCGCTCCTGGTCGGGGAACGTAAACTCGAAGATAGGCTCCGCGGAGATATATGGCGTAGGATCGAAGTTGATGAAGAATGTCGTATCCTTATCCTCGGGGAGATTGAAGTAGTCGTTCGAGATAATCTCGTAGACCTCGAAGCGGTACTTCTGCGTCGTATCGCCGTGATAGTCTGTGATATACAACGACAACAACATAGAGTCATAGATAGGTCGGTAGCCCCAGCCACGTCCCTCGGGAAGTGACAAACTGAAGACCATCTGCGACATAAAGCCCGCCTCGCGCGTACCATATATATCACTATGCTCACAGCCGAAGTAACCCTTACGGATATTCGACGAGAGGATAGAGTCGGTCTGATAGAGGCGTGTTGTCGTAAGGGCGCACTCCCTCTCGGTGTCGCCATCCTTGACCTTACCCAACTCATAGACACGTCGTTTGAGTGTCATATTCTGGTCGGTAGGGACAAACTCCGCACCCATCGAATAATCTACCTCTGTGGTGCAACCTACAATGCTAAACACAGCAAGAAGCATCACAGCAATATGAAGTATCCTTCTATAATTCGTCATAGAACTTTTTGTAATTATCGAAGACCTCCTTATCGTCACCTGCCTGATAGTCGAGAACCTTCTTGCCACGGCTACGTGCGTACTCGATAATCTCGGCATCGGCATTTGGCGAGGTCACAATTATGCCATCTGCATAATCAATAACGAAACGGTATAGGTTTTGGTATGATGGCTCCTCCAAAATAGACATCTGGCTATCCATAATACCCTCCTCCTCGAGTTTCTGCTTGAACTCCTTTGCAAGCTCACCCTCGAACTTATCGTCCGACAACGACAACACAATCTTCACATCGCGGAAGAGTGGATCATCATAAAATACCTTCTTGAGGTACATTGGAGCAATAGCCGAGAACCATCCGTGGCAGTGAACGATGGTTGGTGACCAGCGGAGCTTCTTTACGGTCTCGAGCATACCGCGTGCGAAGAATATCGCGCGGTCGTCGTTATCCTCGAACATATTACCCTCTGCATCGTGAAGTATAGCGCGACGTGAGAAGTAGTCATCATTGTCGATGAAGTAGACCTGAAGACGTGCCGCAGGGATAGATGCCACCTTGATGATGAGCTGATGATCGTTATCGTTGATGATAAGGTTCATACCCGAGAGGCGGATAACCTCGTGGAGCTGGTTTCTACGCTCATTTATACAGCCATAACGTGGCATAAAAGTACGCACCTCAGAGCCTCGCTCCTGCATCTGGCGAGCCATATCGAGGCTCAACTTCGAGAAGTCATTCTCGGCAGTATATGGAGAGATCTCCTGACACACGTACAATATCTTGTTTGTTGCCATAGTTTCGGTAGTTTTCTAACTAAAAATTATAGAATCAACATTGCATCGCCGTAAGTACCAAAGCGATAGCCCTCCTTAACAGCCTCGGCGTATGCCTGCATAACAAGGTCATAACCACCAAACGCCGCTACCATCATCAACTGTGTTGAGTATGGCAAGTGGAAGTTCGATACAAAGGCATCGGCAGAGGTAAACTGATATGGGTGGAAGATGAACTTATTTGTCCAACCATCCATAGGCTTAAGCATACCACCCACAGATACGGCGGTCTCCATAGCACGCATAACAGTTGTACCGATAGCCACGATTTTGCGGCCATCACGCTTTGCAGTGTTCACCAACTCGGCAGTCTCTGGTGTGATAACAAACTGCTCCGAGTCCATCTTATGCTTCGACAAATCCTCAACATCCACAGTGCGGAAGTTACCAAGACCTACGTGGAGTGTCAAGAACGCACGGTCGATACCCTTAATCTCCATACGCTTCATAAGGTGCTTCGAGAAGTGAAGACCTGCCGTAGGAGCTGCCACAGCACCCTCCTTCTCGGCATAGATAGTCTGATACCACTCGGCATCCTCTGGCTCAACAGTCTCACGTACCCAACGTGGAAGTGGTGTCTCACCCAAGTTATAGAGCGCCTCCTTGAACTCCTCGTACGAACCATCGTAGAGGAAGCGCAATGTACGACCGCGAGAGGTGGTGTTGTCGATAACCTCGGCACCCATCAACTCATCGTTACCAAAATACAACTTATTACCGATACGGATTTTACGTGCTGGGTCCACAAGAACATCCCAGAGGCGAAGCTCACGGTTGAGCTCGCGGAGCAAGAATATCTCGATATCGGCACCTGTCTTCTCCTTACAACCCTGAAGGCGAGCAGGGAATACCTTTGTGTCGTTGAACACAAACATATCCTTCTCGTCGAAATACTCTATGATATCTTTAAATGTGCGGTGCTCAATCTCACCTGTAGCACGGTGAAGCACCATAAGGCGGGCGTCATCACGGTTTACCGTAGGATACTTTGCAATCATATCCTCGCTAAACTCATAGCCATACTGCGATAACTTCATATCTATGAAATAAAATGGTTAACAAATATTATACGTAAAACTCGCTATTTTGTTTCACGTTCGCGCAACTTTTCCATAAATTCGTCGAGAGTGTGTCCCTCCTCAACCCTATAACCACCACTACGTGTGCGACGCAACGAGCTGAGGTAAGCACCACTTTGGAGTGCCTCGCCAATCTCAAATGCGAGGGAGCGGATGTAGGTACCCTTGCTGCATCGAACGCGAATCTTGATGCGAGGCATATCATACTCCATAAGCTCCATATCGTAGATTGTTATAAGAGCCTTCTTAAGCTCTATCTCCTCGCCAGCACGCGCAAACTCATAGGCACGCACTCCCTGCACCTTCTTTGCAGAGTACAACGGAGGCAGCTGCTCGCGCTCACCACAAAGGCTACGCAATGCCTCCTCGACAGCCTCACGTGTGATATGCTCGGTAGGATAGGTGGCATCTACCTCGTGCTCCATATCTCCCGAAGGGGTTGTAGCACCAAGCTGAAGCTCTGCCACATACTCCTTCTCCTCGGCCTGCAACGCCTCAACGCTCTTGGTAGCGCGGCCTATGCATACGAGCAACACGCCCGTAGCCAGAGGATCGAGAGTTCCAGCGTGGCCAATCTTAATCTTCGGAAAGCCACACTTGCGGAGCTGAAACTTTATCTTTCGAACTACATCTGCCGATGTCCACTCATAAGGCTTGTCAATCAGTGCGACATAGCCCTCTGGGAAATCGACATTCATCAACGAAAACTCACTCATCTATTTACTATCTAAGGTTAGAATATATATGTTCCAATTGCTATCAATCCGACAACGGCGCAGTAGAGAGCAAACCATATCAGCTTGCCACGCTTCACAACGCCTATCATAAACTTGCACGCCAAGCATCCCACGACAAATGCTACAATGAAGCCCGCAACAAGAGCCTCTACACTGATACCCGTAACGGCAAAGCCACCATCCACAACGTCGAGGAGTGTCTGGCCGAGGATTGGCGCCAACACCATAAGGAACGAGAATGTTGCGACAGCACCCTTCTGGTTACCGAGCAACAAGCCCGTTGCGATGGTAGTACCAGAACGTGATAGACCTGGCATAGTAGCCACAGCCTGACCAACGCCAATGATAAATGCATCACGATAGGAGATTCTCTCGCGCTGACGAGGACGGGCATAGTAGGCAAAGGCCAACAACACTGCCGTGAGGAGCAACATCGCGCCCACAATCGCCATAATATAGTTCGAGGCCAGCAGCGCATCCATCTTATCGCGCATAAGGAGGCCTACGATACCCACAGGAATCATCGACACCACGAGCTTTAGGAAGTAGCTCTTCTCGTCGTTCATACCGCGTGTGAAGAGTCCCTTTATAAGCCACCACACCTCGCTCCATAGCACCACGATGGTACTTAACACCGTAGCGGCGTGAAGCATAACGTCGAACGTAAGGTTATTCTCAATCTCTACGCCAAGAAGCTCCTTGGCGAGCTGAAGATGTCCGCTACTTGATACAGGCAGAAACTCGGTAAGTCCCTGCACGATACCCAAAATTATTGCCTCTAAGATGCTCATCGTTACTCCTTATCTGAGGGTTCGAAACGCTTCATAATAGCTACGCCGACAACAACAAAGCCCGCGATGACAACCACAGGGGCAAGTGTAATGCGGCGAAACGAGAATATCGACTCGTCGAACTCCGTTACGGTATGCTCGCCACCGCCCGACATAAGCACAAAGCCGAGGACGATGACCAAGAGTCCCGCAAGCATCATAATATAATTCTTCATCGTGAAGGGCATACGTCCCTTCTCCATCTTGTTATCCTTATTCTCCATAGTCTTAGTAGAGATATATTTTATTGGATTTCATATTTACAAACTTATTCACCGCGAAGGCACTAAAGAGCAGCGTGATGACTACACCCAAGCTCATAACCGCTCCAATAATGATGCCCACCTCACGATAGTCGAGCATCTTGATACCCTCCAACGTATAACTCTCTGCGCCATAGACAACGCCACAAATCATAATCACGGCGATGAGGCCCGCTACAATACCCTGCTTAAGCGCACTGCCCAAGAATGGACGCATAACATACCACTTCGTAGCACCCACCAACTTCATAGTGTTGATAAGGTAGCGCTTCGAGTAGATAGCAAGGCGGATGGTGTTATTGAGCAGCAGCAACGAGATGATGAGCAACACACCGAGGAATATCAGCAAACCGATTGTAAGGTGCGAGATGGTGGTGTGCATATCCTCGACAATATCCACTGGAGGAATCGAGACATACTCCACACCCTCAAGCTCCGCGACAAAGGTCACGAAACCCTCAACGCTCTCCCTTGTAGAACACTCCTTCGAAAGGGTAACCTCGAAGCTATCGCGCAGCGGGTTCTCGCCAAGCAACATATCGAGGTCTACGTCAAACTGCTTGATAAATGCCTCGTCGGCAATCTTCTCCTCCTTGCTTATGAACTGCACCTCGTGGCACATCATCGTAGACTCCACGGTACGCAGCAGCTCCTCGCGCTCCACATCCTCCATCTCGGAGCTTAGCTCCACCGACACAACAACGCTATCCTTGAGTCGCTCTGCGGCAGAGAGCATCGACAGCGTCACATACGACACCACACCGAGCATAAAGAGTACCAACGTGATACTCATCGTCGAGATGATATACGAGCGACGTACGTTACGTCTTATCTTCTGTTCCTTACTTGCCATATTTTGAGAATCGTTTATAGAATACAACAACCGCCACAAGCCACAACAATATCGCCGCAGCGCATATCGCCATTATAGTTGACACCGCACCCCAGCGTGGTGCCTTGAAGTTCCACTCCACAGTATGCTCTCCCGCAGGAAGCACCATACCTCGCAACACGTAATCGGCTGCAAAGTACTCCGCAGGCTCGCCATCTATCGTAACACTCCAACCCTCGGGGAAGTAGACCTCCGAGAATACCGCCAACGCCTCCGCAGGTGCGCTATACTCATACTTCAATCTATTTGGAGCATACTCCACCAACTCTATAACGCCCGAAGCATCGTAGCTATCCGCGAGGCCCTCATCGTCGACCGTCACAACGGCAACATCGCTAAGGTCCACCTCGCCAATCGCCTTAAGCACCATACGTGGCACCTCACAACGCTCCACCGTACTTACAAACCACGCAGCACCATAAGGCTCAACACCTGTAACGTACATCATAGGCAACGCCTCGCCATCGTAGATGACATAGCGGGTATTAAGCGCAGCAAGCACATTGGCATCGAACTTCGACAGATAGCGGTCGATAACATCCTGATAACGGCCCAACTTCGCACCGTGATAGCCACCTACCGAACGGTGGAAATATGAGGCACGCGCACTTGTGAATGGATCGCCCGAGAGGTCGAGAACGCGGAAGCCAGGCTCCTCGTCGGCCATAATCTGCTTATCAGCCTCGGTAGGCTCAAGAGTTATTGGAGCCTTATCGAGCCACTTATCCTGGCCGAGATATCTATCTGCAACACCCACTAAATCCCACACGACAACAGCACCTACGGCGACAACTACGCCGATAGTGAGGTAACGCTTCGCCGCAACCTTATCGCGCATCATAACATACGCCACAACGATAGCCGCAGTGATAATGACCACAAGCAACGAACGTACGGCATCAGCAATCAAGGCTCCGTGACGCGCATCGTAGGCCGCCTCACGGAGTTGATCTACCCACAACTTATCCTCCAGCTGGGCATATATACCCTCCACGCCATACTCCGCCGTAGCAATCATCAGAACCACGATTACCACAATAACACCCACGGCGATAGTCACTCTGCAAAGAAGCGCCTTGGCATCCATCTCGCTCTTGAGCAACGCCCAGAGTGCCATAGCTGCCAACAGAGGCATAGACCACTCCACAACCACCAATGCCATAGATACCGTACGGAAGCTACTATAACCTGGCAAGATATCGTACATAACCTCATAAAAACCGAGGATATTGCCACCCCACGCAAGAAGCAACGCAAAGAGCGACACCACGACTATCCACACCACATCGCGGCGCTTAAGGAGCATAAGTCCCAACACAGCGAGGAATATCACCGCTGCACCGAGGTAGGTAGGACCAGCGGTATATGGCTGACTACCCCAATAGTTCGAGGTATAGGCCCACGCCTTATGAGCATAGTCGTCGTATATAGCCTCCACGCTCTGGATAATCTGCTCATCGCCCGACTCGAGCAAATCAACAACATCCGAGCGGCGTATGCCAGGATACTCCGCCGATATCTCATCAACAAACTTATCAACCGAGAGGTTGAAGAGGGCATTCTGCGCATTAGGGCTCTGCAAAATCTCCGCAGCCTCTACATTGAAATCTCCTGACCAACTACCCATATAGTTTGGCACCAACATATTGAAGCTCTCGCCAATGCCATAGCTCCAGGCAGTGTTGTAGGCGATACGCTCGTTGCGTGCCGTAGATGGCGATGTAGCCTCGCTATCGCCACGTGTGGTATATTTCTGATGCTCGACCGTATACCACAATGGTGCGACATTCGAACCTACGGCCAATAGTGCCGCAACGGCCAACACCGCAGTGCGATATCCAAACTCCTTGAGTGCCTTCTCTCTCCACGATGTCCACAGCTGACTAATCCACAATGCCACACAAGCCAAAAGGAAGTAGTAGGTAATTTGCGGATGGTTAGCACCCAACTCCAACGAGCCAAAGAGTGCAGCAAGAGCGGCTCCCGCCCACATATTACGGCGCAAGGCGTACCACACCGCACCAACCAAAGGTGGAGCATAGACCAATGCCCACATCTTGGTGATATGTCCCGCGTCGATAATGAGGAAGAAGTAGGTAGAGAGTCCATAGGCCAAGCCCGCAATGATGCCTATCCAGGGGTTAACGCCCATAAGCACCACAGCGACCATCATCAGAATCATAGCCCACAGCGTCATATTCATAGGGCCATCAACACTCTTGATGAGTGGCGATGCGGTGTGCTTAACATATTGCTCAGGGTACTCAACGTCGATAAGGTAGGCAGGCATTCCCGCGAACATATTTCCCGTCCACTGTGGGTCCTCGCCCGTAGCCTCGCGATGCTCCTTTATATCCTTCGACATTCCCGCATACTGCGCTATATCACCCTGCGAGAGCGACTTGCCGTCGAACTGCGGAGCATAGAAGTGGTAGCTAACAAACCAGAAACACACCACTCCCACAACCCAGGGTGCGATGCTATAAACCACCTTCACGATAGCCTCCATAGGGCTTATCTTTGTTATGTTACTCACCTCCATACCTTAATAAAAAAGATTAATCGGGCAAAGTTAATAAAAATTTATGAAAAGAGAGTGTCATTTCTAATTTTTCGCACATCATACAATAAATTGACAAAAAATCGTTATCTTTGCCTAATTGAAAACTTTACACTCGTATGATATCAATAAACGACATACGCAAACCCATACTTAAGGACCTCGAAGCCTTTGATGCTTTTATCGCCGATAACTTCTCGGCCGAGGGCGAACTCCTACAGGAGATGCTAACCTATGCCCTATCGTCACGAGGCAAGGGCGTGCGACCTATTCTCACACTGCTTACAGCCTCGCTACATAGCCCTATCGCGGCTCGTGAGGGTGACTTTAGCGGCCAGACACAGCACTGCACCAAGCGCACCTATCTCGCAGCGATGCTTGTCGAGATGATTCACACCGCATCACTCATCCACGACGATGTTCTCGACTCGGCAGATGAGCGTCGCGGAAAACCATCCGTAAATGCCAAGTGGCAGAGCAATATGGCGATTATTTTGGGTGACTACATCCTCGCTCGCACAATGTCGCTCGGTATGGCATCGGCGCAGTATGACCTTATCTCCTACATCGGCACAGCGATGGCTACACTTTGCGAGGGCGAGGTGTTGCAGAGCCAGCACGCAAAGAGTATGGATACCAAACGCGAGGATTACTTCGCAATCATCTACCAAAAGACGGCAAGCCTGCTCGGCGTAAGCGCAGCATTGGGAGCCTTGTCGGTGGGTGCTAATCGCGGAGATGTGGAGCGTATGCGTAAGTTTGGCGAGGCGATAGGTATTGCCTTCCAAATCCAAGATGATATTCTTGATTATCAGCGTGATAACAACACTGGAAAACTTGCGAATAACGACCTTCGCGAGCATAAAATCACGTTGCCGCTGATTGAGGTTATGGAGCGTAGCTCGGAGCAGCAGCGCGCCGAGATTTTGGAGCTTCTGCGACGTTGCGACCAGGATAACGAGGCACTCGACAAACTCCATAATATTGTTGTTGAGGGCGGTGGTCTGGAGGCTGCATCAGAGGTTTTGAAATCATACCTAACACGTGCTATGCACCTGCTTCATAAGTATGACGATACACCTTATCGTCAGTCGCTTCTCGACCTCTGCACCTTTATTGCCGAGCGCGACAGATAACAGAAAAGCAATAAGACTTAATAACTAAATATTCAACAAACAATGAGTACAGAAAAGAAAAACTACACGTTGGCTATTATCGTGATGATCCTACTCTTCGGTATGATCTCATTCGTAACCAACCTCGCATCGCCAATGGGTGATGTGCTTAAGAATCAGTTTGATGTAGCAAACTGGATGGGTACACTTGGTGTGTTTGCAAACTTCATCGCATACGCTGTTATGGGTATCCCTGCGGGTAACCTTCTCCAGAAGCGTGGCTACAAATTCACTGCTCTCGCAGCCGTATCTGTAGGTTTCATCGGCGTTGGCGTTCAGACTATTGCAGGTCTTTTGAATGGTAACCTCGCATTCGGCATCTACCTCCTCGGTGCATTCATCGCAGGCTTCTCAATGTGTATGCTTAACATCGTTGTTAACCCTATGTTGAACAAGCTCGCAGGTGGTGGTAACCGCGGTAACCAGCTCCTTCAGGTGGGTGGCTCGTTCAACTCGTTGATGGGTACTGCTGTTATCTTCCTCACAGGTATCTTCGTACCAAGCATCCTTAACGCAGAGATTAAGCAGGTGTTCCCATTGATGTTCATTGCATTGGCTATCTTCGCCGCAGCGTTCGTGGTTATCCTCTTCACCGAGATTCCAGAGACAAAGAGCGAGGCCGTGAAGGAGGAGAAGAAGTCGGAGATTGGCCCTATGTCATTCCGCCACTTTATGCTCGGCGCTATCGCAATCTTCATCTATGTTGGTGTTGAGGTAGGTATTCCTAACGTATTGCAGAAGTGGTTGCAGAATGGCGGTCTTGGCACCAACCCTAACGCCGAGGCTATCGCAGCGACAGTTACCGCAACTTATTGGTTACTAATGTTCTTCGGCCGTCTTGGTGGCGCTGCTCTCGGTGCTAAGGTCTCAGCAAAGGCGATGCTCACAGCAGTATCTGTTTTGGGTCTTGGCCTTGTTCTTGGCGCTATGTTCCTCAACCCTGCAACAAGCGTTAACCTCCCTGTATTCAAGGGTACAGAGGGCTTCGGCACTGCGAATGTTCCTGTGAACGCTGCGTTGTTGGTACTCTGTGGTCTTTGCACATCGGTGATGTGGGGCGGTATCTTCAACCTCGCAGTTGAGGGCCTCGGTAAGTACACCGAGAAGGCTTCAGGTATCTTTATGGCCTTGGTTTGCGGTGGTGGTATCTTGCCATTGGTTCAGAACTACGTCGTAGACGTAACAGGTGGCAACTACCTCACAAGCTACTGGGTTATCGTAGCAGGTCTTGCATATTTGCTCTTCTACGCTTTGATTGGCTCGAAGAACGTGAACAAGGATATCGTTACGGAGTAGGAATTCGCTCGTAATACGAGATAACTATCGAGGAGGCTGACCGAGGGGTTGGCCTCCTTTTTTTGTTCCATTATGCGGTTATTTTACTTTTTTCGCTAAAAAATTTGCAGTTGTTGAATTTTTTTGTACTTTTGCATCAATTGGAAAAAAGTGAACTTAAAATGCCGAAGGTACCAAAACGTGAAGAGTATCTAAGAAAGCCCGAATGGCTGAAAATCAGCCTGCGTAGTACGGCCAACACCGCCGACGTGGAACATATCGTCGAGGGTAGGTGTCTGCATACCATTTGCACAAGTGGTATGTGCCCTAACAAAGCGGAGTGTTGGAGTCGTCGTACCGCTACGTTTATGATTCTGGGCGATATCTGTACTCGTAACTGCCGCTTCTGTGCTACCACCACGGGCCGCCCCCTGCCTCCCGATGAGCAGGAGCCTGAGAAGGTGGCTGAAAGTGTGCGCCTAATGGGCCTGAAGCACGTTGTTATTACGGCGGTAACGCGCGATGATCTCCCCGATCACGGTGCAGCGATATGGGCAAAGACCGTAGAGGCTGTACGCCGCGAAAATCCCGAATCTACAATAGAGCTCCTTATTTCCGATATGGATGCCCGCCCAGAGCTAATCGATGTGGTGTTGGCATCGCGTCCTGACATTGTGGGACACAACATCGAAACCGTCGAGCGACTGACACCCGAGGTGCGTTCGCGTGCGAAATATCGCACGTCGTTGGAGACGCTAAGGCTTATAGCCCAGAGTGGTGCGGTGGCAAAGAGCGGCCTGATGGTCGGTCTTGGCGAGAGCGAAGAGGAGATACTCCAAACCTTGCGTGACCTACGCGAGGTGGGTGTGTCTATCGTTACGCTTGGCCAATACCTTCGACCAACTAAGGAGCATTACCCCGTAAAGGCGTACATCACTCCCGAAAAATTCGAAGAATACCGACTCAAGGCTCTCGAGATGGGTTTCGCATATTGTGCGAGCGCACCCCTTGTGCGTTCGTCATATTTGGCGGATGCCGCACTTGACGCTGTGAGAAAGGTATGCAACACGAAGTAGAAATCAGAGATTTAGGCAGTATGGCTTATAGCGAGTGCTGGGACCTTCAGCGCACGCTATTCGATGCTTTGTGTCAAAAGAAAGCCGAAAAACGACTCACCGACGATGAGCCGCGAGGCACCATACTCATTGTTGAGCATCCCGCAGTATATACATTGGGCAAGAGTGGCCACCAGGAGAATATGCTCGTAACGGAGGAGTATCTCAAGAGCCTCGGTGCGGAGTTCTTCCACATCGACCGCGGTGGCGACATCACATTCCACGGACCAGGACAGCTGGTCTGCTACCCTATCATCGACCTCGAAAGTATAGGCTTCGGCATTCGCCGATATATCGAGGCGTTGGAGCAGTCGGTTATCGACCTCGCCGCAGAGTACGGCATCGAGGCACACCGCTCGGAGGGAGCTTCAGGAGTGTGGGTTACACTTCCAAACAAGCGCCTTGTAAAACTTTGCGCCATTGGCGTTCGTGCATCACACAGCGTGACGATGCACGGCCTTGCTATGAACGTTGCGACGGACCTCAAGTGGTTTGAGCTTATCAACCCTTGCGGATTTACCGACCGCGGTGTATGTTCGCTCACGACGTTGTGCAACCGCGAGGTGACAATGGAAGAGGTTAAGCCCAAGTTTATCAATTACTTAACGAAAAATTTAAATGTTAAATATAAAAAATAAACGTTATGCCCATAGAGAAAAGATGGGTTGTCAAGCCACAAGGCGACCGCGCTACAGTGGAGGCATTAGCCACACAGCTTGGTATGTCTACGGTATTGACCAACCTGCTGGTTCAGAGGGGCATAGACACCGCGGAGAAAGCGAAAAAGTTCTTCTCGCCTGCATTACGCGACTTGCACGATCCCTTCCTTATGAAGGATATGGACAAGGCTGTGGAGCGCATCGAGAAGGCAGTGAAGGCTGGCGAAAAGGTAATGATTTACGGAGACTACGATGTCGACGGAACTACTGCCGTGGCGCTGGTTTACAAATTCTTAAGCCAGATAGGACATAAGAATTTGTCATTTTACATCCCCGACCGATATGTCGATGGTTACGGCATATCAATTCGAAGCATCGACCACGCCGTTCGCAAGGGCGTTACGCTGGTCATAGCTTTGGATTGCGGCATCAAAGCCGTGGAGAAGGTGGCCTATGCCAAACAAAAGGGCGTAGATTTCATCATCTGCGACCATCACTTACCTGCCGATGAAATTCCAGAGGCAGTGGCTGTATTGGACCCCAAACGCACAGACTGCAACTATCCTTTCGATGAGTTGTCGGGTTGTGGCGTTGGTTTTAAACTCGTCGAGGCGTATGCACGACGCAACAACATCTCCTTCTCGGAGATTGAGCATCTGCTTGATTTGTTGGTTGTTAGCATCGCTTCAGACATTGTGCCACTTGTGGACGAAAACCGCATCTTGGCACACTACGGATTGCGCAAGCTCAATGCTCAGCCATCGAAGGGCTTGTTGTCGATTATCAAGATTTGCGGTCTTCAGGGCCACAACATCACCATCGACGACATTGTCTTTAAGATTGGCCCTCGTATCAACGCTGCAGGACGTATGCGTATGGATGAGGATGACGAGAATGCTGCACCTTCGGGCGGTCACGCTGCCGTAAGCCTTCTTATCGAGGGTAACGAGCAGGAGGCGGCGAAGTTTGGCGAGGTGATTGACTCGTTCAATCAGGATCGCAAGAGCATCGACCGCAATGTAACCCAGGAGGCGCACGACTACATCGAGTCGCACCCTGAACTTAAGGCACTTAAGAGTACGGTAATCTACAATCCAAAGTGGATGAAGGGTATCGTAGGTATCGTGGCATCACGCCTCATTGAGACCTACTATCGCCCTACGGTGGTACTCACAAAGTCGAATGGCTTTGTAACAGGCTCGGCACGTTCGGTAGCAGGTTTCGACCTCTATCAGGCTGTGGAGTCTTGCTCCGACTTGTTGGAGAACTTCGGAGGACATATGTACGCTGCGGGCCTGACGATGAGAGAGGAGAATGTTGCAGAGTTTACACGTCGCTTCAACGACTATGTAGAGCGCAACATCGACCCAAATATCCTTGTGCCTCAGGTAGATATTGATAGCGAGTTGTTATTCTCGGATATCACCGATGAGTTCTACCATCAGCTCAACAACTTCCAGCCATTTGGCCCTGGAAATAGCGCTCCTGTGTTTATGACACGTGGCGCAAGCAACCGCGGAGATGCGAAACTCGTGGGTGTGGAGTGTGACCACTTGCGTATGGACCTTATCCAGCGCCAGAAGCCTCACACCTCGATACCTGCCATCGCGTTCCAGCAACCTACACACTACGAGTGGGTGCGTGCGGGTAAGCCTATTTCGGTTTGCTACCAGATTGTTGAGAACCACTATCGTGGTACGGTATCGAAGCAGCTCAGAGTTAAGGACATCAAGCCTGAGCGTTAGGCAATAAGAGGTACTGCAAAGTTATTACAATAGGGATTCGATAGCTTCACAGAGCTATCGAATCCTTTTTGTTTTGGTATGCTCACCCACGATTTTCGGCGATTCGCCTATTTTTTTAAGGAAAATGCACGCAGTTTCCGAAAAAATCACTATCTTGCGCACAAATAAAATAGATAAGGTGTACGAAACCTTGCTACTTTATCGTTGTAACAATAGCTCGGGCTATTGCTTACGACACATAGGAGAGAATAATTGTTAACTTAAAACTTCAATAGTATTTATGAAAAAGCTAATGTTTTTGATGCTCGCACTCTTCGTAGGTGTTAGCGCTTCGGCACAGACTCTTCCAGATGTAAAGGTTGAGAATCAGGAGGGTAAGGTAATCTCTATCCGCGACGTTGTGGATGGCACTCCTATGATTATCTCATTCTGGTCGACTACTTGCAAGCCTTGTATTATGGAGCTTAACGCTATCAACGAGAGCCTCTACGAGTGGTTGGACGAGGTAGATATGAAGGTTGTTGCAGTATCTGTTGACGATGCTCGTACCTTGAGCCGCGCACGTGCTATGACTCAGGGACAGGGTTGGGATGACTACACTTGCCTCTACGACAAGAACCAGGATTTGAAGCGCGCTATGAACGTGAGCCTCACTCCACACACCTTCATCGTGGATGGTAAGGGTAACATCGTTTACTCACACTCTGGCTACACCCCAGGTAGTGAGCAGGAGCTCTTCGAGAAGATCAAGAAGCTTCAGAAATAATATTTGCTAAATTATTGTCACAGGGAGTTACTTTGCGGTAACTCCCTTGTGTGCAAAGATATAAACTTTAGAGAATGAAGAAATTTTTACTCTTTTTGGGCGTTGCATTATGTGCAACTTTTTGTGTTAATGAGGCTTCGGCACAGATAAAGGCTGGCGAGGGCCAGGTGTCTATCGCGTTGGAGAGCAACAACAGCTACTATATGGAGGATAAGACTCTTGAGAAGATTGGTCTTGTGAATCCAGATGATCGTACTCGTGGTAACTTCGGTTCGAACGACTACATCAAGGTTGATTATAGCCTCAATAAGTTCTCGGCAGGTGTTCAGGTAGATGCCTATCTTCCAGGTCTTTATGGCTACGATATGTACACCTACCAGCAGCGTGACTCAAAGTTGACAGGTTTCCTTACGAAGTATATCCAGTGGGAGGACCAGAACTGGGGCGTTCGCCTTGGTGATATCTTTGACCAGTTTGGTAACGGTCTTATTTTCCGTTCGTATGAGGACCGCGCACTCGGTTTCAACAACTCATTGGCTGGTGCTCGCGCTCACTACAACTTCAACAACTACGTGAATGTTAAGGTTGTAGCAGGTATGCCACGTTTGTATGACGTTCGCTCAAACAACTGGGTATATGGTGCTGACCTCGCATTGTCAATCTCTGATATGGTTGGCTGGAACGATGGTATCATCGGCATCGAGGGTAGCTACGTAGGTCGCACAGATAGCGATATCGCGTTGTTCGACGTTGAGGATTGGGCGACTGGCGAGATCACAAATATTCTCAAGGGCAAGAGACAGTTGAATATGGTTTCTGGTCGTTTGAACTTCGAGTATGCTGGCGTAACATTGCGTGGTGAGTATGCTGCGAAGCTCAACGATGATTTGTTCAACCCTACACTTCCTATGGCGAAGGGTAATGTTATCTACCTCGACTTGGGTTATAACTACAAGCGCTTCTCGGCATCGGCAACATTCCGCCGTATGGAGAATATGACAACATCTATCGACAACCGTCCAGTAGGTATTGGTGGTGGTAACATTATGAACTATGTTCCACTTCTCACACGTCAGCACACCTACTCATTGGCAAACCTTAACCCATATCGTGGTTCAAGCGTTCACACTGGCGGTGAGATTGGTGGTCAGATTGATTTGTACTACTCATTGCGTAACCCTAAGGCTCGCGGTAAGTACTGGAACTTCCACCTCAACTTCTCGATGTTCAACACTATCGACCACTACAACCCTATCTTTGGCGCAGAGATGGAGGGCCGTAACGTATGGTTCGACCTCAACGTTGACGTAGAGCGTCAGTGGAACAAGCAGGTTAAGACTACATTCCTCTACTCTGTTCAGCGTTGGGACGAGGAGATTAACCACTACGATGCTCCAGAGGCTCACTACTGCCTTTCACACATCTTCGTAGGTGATGTAACATACAAGATTAACAAGAAGCACTCGTTGCGTTTCGAGGCACAGTACCTCGCATCGAAGGACTACGAGGGTGACTGGGTAGCAGCAACCGTAGAGTATAACTTTGCTCCAAAGTTCAGCTTCTACGTAAGCGATATGTGGAACTGCGAGAAGATGCAGGATGGTGCTTATGGTAACTACTATATGGACCTCGATACTTTTGAGGGCGACAACTACCTTTTGCACTACTACCAGGTTGGCGCAAGCTTCACACACAACAGCTTCCGCGCACAGCTCTCTTATGGTCGTAACCGCGCAGGCTTCGTATGCTCGGGTGGTGTTTGCCGCTTCCAGCCAGCCTACACAGGTTTCAACCTTGCTATGACACTTTCGTTCTAATATAGAATAATTTAAGAATATGAAATTTACAAAGTTTTTTGCTCTTATAGCAGCCATAACACCTCTATTCTGGGCTTGCGAGGGTACTAACGACGACCCACAGGCCGTGGGTGAGGTTACTCTTACAGCCGAGAGCGTTGTTGAGGTAAACACCCCTATTACATTCGTTGTTACGGATAGTGAAGGTGTGGATGTTACGGCTAATGCTGTTATCTTCGACAAGAGCCACGACTTCGCACAGGTGAGCAACCCATTCACCCCAACGGAGGATGGTGACTATACCTTCTATGCTGTTGTTGGCGATGCTATCTCTAACGATGTTAAGGTTAGCGTAAGCCCTGCGGTTCCTGCACTTCCAGAGGATACCGATGTTGCAAACACCTCGTTTGCACACCATATCCTGCTCGTTGACCACACAGGTACCGACTGTGGCTACTGCCCACAGATGATGAAGGCGTTGAAGGAGATTGAGGATGGCGGTGAGTTCCACGGCAAGTATTACGAGGCGATGGCACACTCATACAACACCTCTGACCCAGCATACTCTGGTGCTGCGGCATCTGTTTCATCACACTTCAGCTTAAAGGGCTACCCTACTCTTACTTACAACTTCTACCACCCTACAAGCTCAAGCTACAACGCTGAGCATATCAAGGGTCAGATTGACGCCTTGTGGAAGGAGAGTGCCGATGCAGGTATCGCAGCATCTACAAACTTGGCTGCAAAGTCAGTTGTTGTAAACGCTGAGGTTAAGGCTGCCGTAGCTGGCGAGTATAGCGTCACAGCGTGGTTGTTGGAGGATGGCATCGAGGCAAAGCAGACAAATGCTACCGAGAGCTGGATGAACATCCATAACAACGCTATTCGTCAGACTCCTTCAACATCTGCAATCTCAGGTTATGAGGTTGGTGCGTTGGAGGCTGGCAAGACAGCAACACAGATTATCAACCTTAAGATTACTCGCGACACTTGGAACCGCGATAATATGAAGGTTATGGTTATCGTGTCGAAGAAGAACGACAAGGGCAAGTATGATGTTGCAAACGTAGCAATATGCCCTATCAACGACTCAGTAACTTACGATTACAAATAACTAATTACAAATAACTAAAACTATTTAGAGCTATGAAAATCACAAAGTTTTTCGCGCTTCTTTGCGCTGCTACTGTAGGTTTTGTTGCTTGCGACGAGACTAAGCCAGAGCCTACTCCAGAGCCACAGGGTTCTATCACACTCAAGGCAGACAAGACTATTATTGCGCTTGGCGAGTCTGTAACATTTACTGTAACTGACTCTGAGGGTCAGGATGTAACTGCTGCTGCTTCAATCTACGACCAGAACCTCGATAAGGTTTCTAACCCTTACACTCCAGTGGCATCTGGTAGCTACACTTTCAACGCTACTATCGGTCCAGAGTCATCTAACAACGTAACTATCACAGTTATGGCTGAGATGCCAGAGATTCCAACTGACCCAGAGCCAGAGAACCTTGCATTCAACCACCGTGGTTTGTTCATCGACAACACAGGTGTTGGCTGCGGTTACTGTCCTTCTGTAGTTGACGTATTCCGTAGCCTTGCAAAGACTGATGCTCACAAGCACTACAACGAGGTTCAGGTACACGCTGGTGGTTACGCAGGCAATGATCCTGCAAACTCTGATGCTGCTAACAAGGTAAATAAGTTCTTCAGCCCACAGGGTTATCCAGACGTACGTCTTAACTTCTACTGCGGTCAGGTTGATCGCTCTGTAGCAGGGTTTACAAACGCTCTTATGCGCTACATCAAGGAGGATGGTGCTGACGCTGGTATCTCAATGGCAGTTGCTGGTGACAAATCAACTATCTACTGCGCTGCACAGGTTAAGGCTGCTGTAGCACAGGAGTACAAGGTTGTTGCTTGGTTGCTCGAGAGCGGTATCTACAGTCCTAACCAGTCTGGTGCTACTAAGGATTACCACAAGATCTACGACTTCGCACTTCGTAACATCTTTGGCGAGTACTCATCGGCTAACATCTCTGGTGAGTCAATCGGCATTCTTGAGGCTGGTCAGACTTATGACTGCGCATTTGACATTCCTATCACATCAACTAAGTGGAACTGGGAGAAGATGGGTGTTCTTGTAATCGTATCTGCAAAGGATGCTCAGTGCCGTTGGGAGATTGCTAACACAGCATACTGCGACCTTGAGGAGAAGTCTAAGACTTACGAGTACGTTGAGTAAGATACTCACCTTATAATAACACGAAACACCTCAAACTCTGTTTGGGGTGTTTTGTTTTTTATATTGTACTAAGAACAAATAGCGCACCAAGTGTTGATATCTCGATACAAATCACTATCTTTGCATATATTATAAATAATGTAGACTATGAAATACGCTATTATCTCTACCGAAAAGGGTGATATGAAGGCCGAGCTTTATGCCGAGGAGACACCTATCACCGTCGATAACTTCGTGAAGCTCGCCGAGAGCCACTTCTACGATGCACTATGCTTCCACCGCGTGATTCCCGACTTCGTGATTCAGGGAGGCTGCCCAAAGGGTGATGGCACAGGAGGCCCAGGATATACTATCCCTTGTGAGACACGCGCCGAGCGTCAGTATCACGACCGTGGCGTACTCTCGATGGCACACCGTGGTCCTAACACCGGCGGCTCGCAGTTCTTCATCTGCCACAACCGTATGAATACCCAGCACCTCGACGGCCGACATACCTGCTTCGGTAAGGTTATCGAGGGTGTGGATGTTATCGACGATATCCGCCCTGGCGACCTTATCCTTTCAATCACAATCGTCGAGGAGTAAAACCTACTGAAAATGAACGACATTAAGCCCATATTCTCGGAGTGTTCCGAGCCTCTATACATCGCTGGCCCTTGCAGCGCCGAGAGCCGTAGCCAACTACTTGCCACCGCCCGCGACATTGCGGCGATGGGGGTTAAGGTGCTACGCGCTGGAGTGTGGAAACCCCGCACCAAACCTGGCTCGTTTGAGGGCATAGGACGTGAGGCTCTGGCGTGGCTACGTGAGGCCAAGCAGGAGTATGGGCTTAATGTTATTACCGAGGTCGCAACACCCGAACACCTTGAGTATGCCCTCGAGGCGGGTGTGGATGGCGTGTGGATTGGCGCACGCACCACGACAAACCCCTTCGCAACGCAGCAGATTGCCGATGCCCTGAAGGGTGTCGACACCGCTGTCATCGTGAAAAACCCCGTAATACCCGACGTGGACCTCTGGGTGGGCGCAATAGAGCGTATATATAACAGTGGTGTAAGACGCATCGCCGCCGTGCATCGTGGCTTCGGCACACACCAGACATCGCAATATCGCAACGCCCCACATTGGTCAGTTCCTATCGAGCTACATCGCCGCATCCCTACCCTGCAAATCCTCTCCGACCCCAGCCATATCGGTGGTCGCCGCGACCTTGTAGCACAGCTCTCGCAGCAGGCTCTCGACCTCGGCTTCTCGGGACTTATGATAGAGTGCCACAATTGCCCCGATGAGGCTCTTAGCGACGCTGTACAGCAGATTACGCCCGCAACCCTACGCGAGATACTACACACGCTTAAATTGCGCCGTACGCCCGTAGAATCGAATGTTCTGAGCGACTATCGCTCCCATATCGACACTATCGACAGCCGCATCATCGAGCTTCTTGCCGAGCGTATGGACGTGGCACGCGAGATTGGACACTACAAACAGCAGCACGCGATGGCGGTTGTGCAGCACGATAGATACAACGAATTGCTCCAATCTGCCGAGGCACGCGCCGCATTTATGGGCCTTTCGCGTAGTTTTATCAACCAAATTTTTAGCGCTATCCACGAGGAATCCGTGCGCCAGCAGCTCGAAATCGAGAAGAAATAGCAGATTTTTTTGAGTGCTACGACGAATATTTAACCTGTCTGCGACAACTTTTAGTGTAGCTTGCGAAGAATTTGCAGGGAAATTCTATAAAATTTGAGGCATAATTCCACTTTTTTGTAAAATTTCCGACAACCGAATTTTCGCAAAACTTAAGGAAAACGGCATTTGGAGCGATTTTTCCCGAAAAAAACTTAAAATTTTTCAAACTTTTTTATTTATCCCACGCACACGCATAATGCACTGTGTATCAATACACATCGCAGAATAATATACCGCGATTTCAGTGTAGTGCAAAAAAAAGTTTTAATTTTCTTTAAAAAAAGTTGCGAAAAAATTTGGAGAATAAAAAATTTGTAGTACCTTTGCACTCGCAATCGAGAAGGTTGTAGTCGTAAAATTTTAAGATGTTAGTGTTGCGGAAATAGCTCAGTTGGTAGAGCACAACCTTGCCAAGGTTGGGGTCGCGAGTTCGAGTCTCGTTTTCCGCTCCAAATGAAAAGCAGTCCAAACGGACTGCTTTTTTCGTTGTGGAGTATTACAAACTATGTCTCGTACAAAACTCCACAATCCCCCCCCTTTTTTTTAGTGGATGAGCATAAAATATAATTTCGCAAGAAATAACCTATGCGAAACGAAGACTCTCGTTTTCCGCTCTATGAAAAACTACCCAACACGCAACCCTCCTCGGCAAGCAACCTTCGTTTCTGCGCTATTTGTTCTCCATTGCGCTGCCCGAAATACCCACCCAATGAGCCATCAGCAGATATCACGCGGTGACACGGCACGTCGGGGGCAAAAGGATTCCTACGAAGAGCTTGCCCCACAGCCTGGGCACTACGACAACCTATACGACGTGCTAACTCGCCATATGTGATAGTTTCACCCACAGGGACATTTAGCAACTCCAAATATAGCCTTCGCTGAAACGGGGTTATCGCAGTCGATTGTTCCACACGTTGGCGAATGGTCATTGCATTGCTCTCAGCAATTGTATTGACATCCTTTTGCTCTACCTCGCGCAGAGCGGTTTTCGTAGTATCCATATTACAAAGTTAACAAAAATTACAACACCGCACAATCGCTAATATCAAGTTTGCAACGTTATAAGTAACAACTAATTGAAATAATTCTTATATTTGTGACTACTTAACTCACTAAAGTTAGTTGCTCCGATTAAGCTATGATAATAATTATTTGCGTAATAGTCCTACTTATAATCTTCAAGATGCGGACATATTCGTCAGAAGAAATTGGCGAAATAGGAGAACAGTGCGTAATTAGAGAACTTAGTTGGTTACCTAAAGAGTATATTACATTAAATGACATATTATTACCTACTCAATATGGTACTACACAAATCGATCATATTGTAGTATCTCCATATGGAATATTTGTTATTGAGACCAAAAACTATAAAGGTTGTATTTGGGGGTATCAAGATTCGAAGGAGTGGAAACAAGGCCTACTTGGTAAAAAGAATTATGTAGGATGGTCAAACGAACAATATAAATTTCAAAATCCTATACACCAAAATTTGTTACACTTTAGAGCGGTTAGATCTGTATTAAAAAACATAGGAGACTTTACAATTATCCCTATTGTTGCATTTTCAGATAGCGCCGAGCTCAATATAACAGCGCCCAATCACATAGTAATAAACTGGAGAGATCTTCATTCTGTTATACAATCATATAATCATCAATGCATATCTCCAGAGAATGTTCAAAGAATCATTGAAAGGCTATCGACAGTAAATATCATTACTGAAGGTAGTAGAGAGCAACATACCCTTCGTATTCAGACAAAACAACAAATTAGAGAATTAGCAATAGCAAATAGACGGTGTCCCAAATGTGGCGGCAATCTTGTGGAAAGAGTGAGTAAATATGGCACCTTTTGGGGATGCTCGAATTTTCCAAGATGTAGGTTCACCTACAATGATTAAAGCTAGTAACACATTATTAAACACTATCATACAACTATGAAAATCGCGGTAATCGGAGCAGGAAATATGGGTGGTGCGGTGGCACGTGGATTGGCACAGGGAAGTGTGGTCAAGAGGTCGGATATATACGTGTCGAACCCATCTACGCCAAAGCTCGAGGCACTAAAGAGCGACTATCCCGAGATTAACGTAACTACGAACAACCGAGAGGTGGCGGCAGCAGCGGATATCATTATCCTTGCCGTGAAGCCGTGGAAGGTCGAGGAGGTGTTGCGTGAGATTCTGCCACACGTAGACTACTCGCGTCAGGCTGTTGCCTCGATGGTCGGAGGATTAGGCATTACGCAGCTCTCGGAGTGGCTCGATAAGGGCGATGGTGTATTGCCCGCCACCTACTTAATAATCCCCAACACGGCCATCGCCACGATGAGCAGTATGACGTTTATCGCCTCTGCACGTTCGACGGCAGAGCAGGATGCACACCTACTCAAGATTTTCAACGAGTTAGGCGAGGCGATGTTGGTCGAGGAGAGCCTTATCCCCGCGGGAACGTCGTTGGCATCGTGTGGCATCGCCTATGCGCTACGCTACATACGTGCGGCGATGGAGGGTGGCGTGGAGTTAGGCTTCCGCGCCGATGACGCCAAGCGCATCGTGATGCAAACGCTACGTGGTGCGGCGGATATTCTTGCTGCCAATGGCTCGCATCCCGAGGCGGAGATAGACCGCGTGACAACGCCTGGAGGCTTGACTATCAAGGGCCTTAATGCTATGGAGGCTGCGGGGTTCACAACGAGCGTAATCGAGGGACTCAAGGCCTCGACAAAGAGATAGTCTAAAAATTGCACTATATCCTAAAAATAATATGCCGACTAAATTTTAGTCGGCATATTATCGATATCCATCAACGACTTAATAACAGATAATCCAATTGCTTTGCCCAAAAGAGGTGGAACTGCATTTCCAATTTGAACAAGTTGCTTGTTTTTCTTTCCCTCAAATATGAAATCATCTGGGAAAGATTGTAATCTTGCCATTTCACGGGCAGTCAAAACTCTTGGAAGTTTTGGATGTAGATTTACTCCACCGTGATTTTCTTTGATAGTACACGATGCCTCATCCCACGGACACTTTTTCCAAGCATCAGAATACCCTTTATACAGGCTCTGCCCCTCAGGAACAGCACTAATTCTTGCCTCCATTTCAGGACTATGCTTTGTTGGGAGATGATTAAAACCTTCATCAATTGGATGAGAAATTAGGTCCCCGATAGCCTCTCCAGTTGAGATATATCTATCTGGTGACAACAGAGGGTGAGGATGATAGTTGGTCGCACCTATTCTATTTCCAATAAAAATAACCCTATCTCGTTTCTGGGGAACATAATAATTGGCAGCTCGCAATGTTGTTACATTCATTTCGTATCCTGCTTCTCTGAAATCAGAAATAATCTTGCGCTCAACACCTCCACCTAACATTGTTCTAAGACCAACTACATTCTCACAAACGACATATAGAGGCTGAAGTGTTCTAACAATCTCAAGCAATTCCTTATATAGAGAATTGCGAGGGTCATCTACAATTCTGTTTCCAGCCATACTAAAACCCTGACACGGGAAACCTCCTGCAACAAGAGTTAATTGTCTTCCATTTAGATTTTCCCTACAAGTTTTATAGAACAAATCTTTAACCTCAGGTTGGGTAATATCGCCCTCAACCAAAGTGTGATGGAAGTTTCGACGATAAGTCATACCAGCCTCTTTGAACCAATCTAACCCACAAATACCCTGCAGTCCCGCCAACTCTAAGCCTTTGCTTAAGCCTCCTGCACCGCAAAATAAATCTACGAATGTATAGTCAGTTTGTTGAGGATTATCCCATAATTGACTTATATCTATCCAATTTACATTATCCGTTAACTTCGTTGCATTCTTACGCTTAGTCTCTATTGTTGAGCAAATAGGTTCTCCAAACAAGTCATATGCTACTTTGGGATTATCTTTTATGCCATTAATAAAGTGTTCAACAGCTCGCTTTGGGATGCGATAAACGCTTCCGATTTTTGCTGCCTCCAAATCACCGCTAGCAATATGCCTTCGAATAGTCTTTATAGAAAGACTTAAATGTGAGGCAACCTCAGCAATAGAGTAGTATGATGCATCAATGTCCATTATTGTCCAGTTTATATGGCAAATATAGCGACAATCTTATATTTTTGCAAACTATACCTCTACAATATGGACTAGTATAGTTTCTTCTCCAGTACCAACTCTTAATGGGTCGCCAAGTGTAAGTACCTTTTGCATAATATCATCCAACAAAGCGTTTGTATCAGTAATCCATTTATCCTGATTAGCTACAACAATATAAAATCTATTATCACCCCAACCATTAATAGCTCCCTCGGCTTCCTGTCTAACCCTAAGAGAGTCTGCACCTCCCACAAGACTCTGCACTAATTTGACTTTATCTTCATTAGATTGACAAGGTTGCTTCTCCCAACCATCTGGGTATGTTGAAACCTTTAAATCGTATGGTACACCATTAAAAATAAAGTCTGAAACACTCTTTCTACGGGTAGGTGGTAGGGTATTAGGGATATCTCTAATGATTAACGACTCACATATGTCGTGTGTTGCAACCATAAAATACTCGTGTTTCATAATATCTCGCCCCACTTCCAGTAAATTATCTAACGATGCATTCGTTGAAATGCACTTTCTTACTTTATCTTGCAAAGAAAAGTGCAACTTCGACGGTCTTGCCTTATGCCAACTGTGTCCAAGGAGAATGCCTGACGACAAATTTTGCTTGTGATAGTCTATTGGTGATGGTCGCCACCATTCTCGGCACATTCTTGTGAAATCGGCGACATCAATTTCAACCCCACTCTCAAGAAAGGACTCTTTACATTTTTTGTAGTTGTATGACTTTCTATAGCGAATGTCGTATTTCAAGAACAACGCCTCAATAAACTCCATTGAGGCCATCTTCTCTATATAATATGCAATCAATTGACTATTCATCTTCATTATAAATAAACTCGTTTAACCTAATTCTCCAAGTATTGCCATCAAACCAGCCACATCCAGCACAAGTGCCCCGATATAAGCCATTTCCTTCGTACCAAAACGATATGCCAAAAAGTGGAGGTCGTTTGCCATTCTTAATACAGTGTTGGCAAGCTCTATCTTTTAAGAGATTGTGTTCACGTGTTAAAAGTTGGAAATGTTCTTTTATTTCTTCGTCGGTTAAGGTTGCTATATCTATATCGTTATCCAATCTTGACCACGGCACTTTATGGTCAATCTCAGGTGTGGATGTGATACTAGCACCAGTAAAAGCATCTCTTTCATCAAATAATGCTAGCACTCGTTTTCTCTGCGCCAATGTAATGGTGCATCTTGGTTTCTCATCAACTTGCGGTTCTGTTGATATTAATTTGTAGTGCGATCTTTGTTCGCCACACACTGGGCAGAACATAGTTTTTCCCCAACGATTTGGGGACACTTCTTCAAAAACATACCCCCTCTTTTTTAATTCCCTGAATGTGGCAGCAGGCTGGTTGCTTCCTGAATTACAATAACCGCAAGTCCATTCTCCAACATTTTTCTTAAATGCCTTTAACAATTTTTCAGCAAGACTCTCCATATTAACATATGTTTTAGGTCACTACAAAAAAGTAATAAATTTGATTTCTGAGTAAATACAAGTATAAAAAAAGCGTATGAGAAAACTATTTCGTTTGCTACATACGCCATTGTCATCTCTATCAATATCAGCCTACCACACTATGCTTTGCTAATGAAATCACGGCCGGCAGGGGCTTGATATATGCGGACACCAAAGAGCGGTGCCAAGGCCACGATATGCGAGATAACCTCGGTCTGAAGATGCTCATAAGGCACCCAGTTGACATCCGCCGAGAAGAAGTACAACTCCACAGGCACACCCCACTCCGTAGGCTGCAACTGGCGCACCATAGCCAACATCGTATGGTTGATACGTGGGTGGCTATCGAGATAGCGATTCACAACTCGCATATAGAGTTCGAGGTTCGTA
>JAFYRB010000005.1 GCA_017559615.1 Alistipes sp.
CATAAGCAAAACCCTCCGATATTCAACAAATTAGACACTACCTATGGCCAACAGCACCATAGCAATCAATATAAGTACAAGGTCGATAACCTTCGAACGGACGTTACGCTCACCAAAGAGCAACACTCCGCAGACAAACGTCACGATAACCGACGAACGGCGTATCATCGACACCACGGCAATCATAGCACCCTCGCAGTCGAGAGCGTGGTAGTAGAAGAAGTCGGCACACGAGACAAAGAGCGTGATAAAAGGTATCGTCCAGCGCCATACGAAGCGCTCCTCACCTCGGCGTGGAAGCCACAACACACACGCCACGATGGTCATCATAGCAAGCTGATAAACACCAAACCAACTCTGCACGAAGAGCGGATGGAGGGCGTGCGCCGAGATGATATACTTATCGTAAAGGCCACTCACCGCGCCGAGCAACATCGCTAAAAACAACGCCCACACATAGCGGTTACTGCGGAAATCTATGCTCTCCCTCTTTCCCGAGCGGCTCAAGAGATAGAGCGAGAGGATAGTAAGCAACACACCACCCCATTGCCACATATTAAGACGCTCACCAAAGAGCAACGTAGCACCCATAAGCACCACAACAGGGCGCATAGCATTCACAGGGCCAACGATAGTAAGTGGCAAGTGCTTAATGGCGTAATAGCCACACAACCACGAAGATAGCGTGATAGCGGATTTAAGTGCCACGAGGAGATGATCCCCCACCGTGCCACGCATCGAATCAAAAGCAGTGCCATCAAAGACTCCCCATCCTAACTCCGCATCGAGGATTACGGGAAGGAAGAGCAACGTAGCAAAGAGCGTATTTAGCAGCAACACGGGAATTACGGCATTCCCACCAAGCGAGCGTTTCTTCGCCACGTCATAGAGGCCAAGCAGAAACGCCGATATGAATGCCGCACCTACCCACATAACTATGCGTAGATGAGAAGGTTAGCAATCAAGCATACCGCCAACGACATACTCGCCAGAGCGTTAAACGTACCAAAGGCAATGCCGATATTGCGCTGACGGTGTGGCGTAACGATATAATGCTCCGAGGCTACGATGCCCGAGAACATCGCACAACCAACATACAACAACCACGTCTGCGGCTGAAATGAGGCATACCACAACAATATAGCGATACTCGCGGCGTGAAGCAATGCGCTGATAACGAGCGATGTAGTAGCCGAAAAGCGAGAAGGAATGGAGTGCAGACCACGCTGACGGTCAAACTCCGCATCCTGCAAAGCATAGATGATATCAAAGCCCGCGCACCACGACATAACAACGAGCGCCAACAACCAGCACTCCAAAGGTGCAGCGCCCGTAACAGCCATCGTAGCACCCACAGGCGCTATGCCCAACGATACGCCGAGTACGATATGCGCAAGGGCGGTAAAGCGCTTGCAGTAGCTATAAAACATCACAATCGCGAGGGCCACAGGCGAGAGCCAACCACATAGCGAATTAATCGAAGCGGCAACGGCGATAAACAACACCGCATTTACAACCACGAAAATCACTGCGCCACGTGCCGAGACCTTACCCGCGGGAATCTCACGCATCGCAGTACGTGGGTTCTCGGCATCAATCTTTCTATCAGCCCAGCGGTTGAAGCCCATAGCGACGTTGCGGGCAAAGACCATACACGCCACAACCTGCAACAGAAGCAACCACAGAGGCTGCGACGGAGAGTAGGTCACCCACGCATAGGTGAATGACAACAGTGCAAAGGGCATCGCAAATATCGTATGCGAGAACTTGACAAGGCGCAGATAGTCAACTACTTTCTCAATCATATCCACTCTAAATTACTCTTTAAGTTCGCGCTCAAGCACCTCAATAAGCCACTCTGGAGCGCGATGAGGGCGACGTGTCTCCTTGTTTATAAAGCCGAGCGTTGTGAGTCCCGAAGCGATGTCACGACCATCCTCGCCACGAATCTCATAGCGGAAGGTCATACGCGCCATAGGCATCTCGTCGACAAAAGCCTTAACGGAGATATGTTCGTCGTAATATGCTGGCATACGGTACTTTACCTGCACCTCGATGATAGGCATCATAACTCCCCTACGCTCCATCTCGGCATAGGTCAATCCCGCCGCACGAAGCCACTCCGTACGTGCCACCTCGAAGAACTTTATGTAGTTAGAGTGGTGAACGATACCCATCTGATCGGTGTGGTGATACTCCACACGAATCTTAGTCTCGAAACTTCTCATACCCGCTATCTAATACGGTCCAACGAACGAACAAGAACCTCATCCTTGAATGTTGCGCGGGCTGCCAACGACACAAATACCAACGCTACGATAGGCATAATAGCTGCCCAACCAAACTGGCGATGCTCAACAACCGCAGCCTCCAAAGCATTAGCACCCGAGAGCCAGAAGTAGATTGCCATAAAGGCGATGCAACCCAACAATACCACAATCTCCACGGCGCACAAGCGAACCTGCAACATACGATTCTTGAACAAGAAGATAGTCACAAACGGAAGTGCCGCAGCGAGGCTCAACAAGATACCCATCCAAAGGGTACTCTGCGACTGCAAGGCGCTCGAGAGCGAGAATGCCGAGAGGGTGAAAACCTCGCCACTTGCCACGGTAAACATAGCAATAGGGAGGCAGAGGGTAAGAGCCATAAGTGCTGCTGTGAGCAACAAATAAAGTGATTGAATACGCTGAATCATAGTTATTTACATTTTTAATTATTTCTCAATTTTCTTATCAATAAGGTAGTGGTTACGCTCACCCGCACGGCGGTTAATCATCTCGCCAAGGAAGCCCGCCAAGAACAACTGAACACCTAAGACGATAGCCAACAACGCGAGGTAGAACATAGGCTGCTCGGTAACGCCACGCCACATAAGACCGTTGAACTGCGAGTAGATTTTGTCGATGATAATCCACACGGCCGTAACACCACCAAAGAGGAACATCAGTGTGCCGAGGCTACCAAAAAGATACATCGGCGAGCGACCAAAGTAGGACATAAACGTAACGGAGATAAGGTCGAGATAACCCTTCACCATACGCTCAATGCCAAACTTCGAAACGCCATACTTACGCTCCTGATGCGCCACCACCTTCTCGCCAATACGCTTAAAACCAGCGTGTTTAGCAAGGATAGGGATATAGCGGTGCATCTCGCCATACACCTCGATGCTCTTGACCACCTTACGGCGATAGGCCTTCAAACCGCAGTTAAAATCGTGGAGCTTGATGCCCGACATCACGCGAGCCGTAAAGTTGAAGAACTTACTTGGCCAGCGCTTACCTACAGGATCGTAACGCTTTTTCTTCCAGCCCGACACAAGATCGTAGCCCTCCTCCAAAATCATACGGCGCATCTCGGGAATCTCGTCGGGCGAGTCCTGAAGGTCGGCATCCATAGTAAATACCACCTCACCCTCGGCCATCTCGAAGCCACAATACAGCGCTGCCGACTTTCCATAGTTACGCGCGAAGCTGATGCCACGAATTGCCGAGTACTCCTGCTTTAGGCGCTCCACAACGCTCCACGAATCATCCGTAGAGCCATCATCGACCATAACAATCTCGTAGGTTAGCCCATTCGTCGTAGCCACGCGGTCTATCCACGCCACCAACTCTGGCAGCGACTCCGCCTCGTTATAGAGAGGTACAACAACCGAAATATCTAAACTCTTGTTCATCTTATTAACTCATTAGAACTCAATATTGCGATACTCTGGCTTGCGGCTCACAACACCCGCGATGATAAGACCTGGAAGGCCACCAAAGAGGATATAGTTATTGAAGCCAGCAAAGACACTCGACAACATCGAAGGCTGTGTGGTTGTGCGTATTGCGTGAACAGCATCGTCGAAAATCTTAAGCTCCGAAGCACTGATACCCATCGAAGCATATAGCTCCTTAACCTCCGTAAGACGCGCCATAGCACCCATAACGTAGTTATCGTAGCCCATCATCGAGGCAAAGATTGTGTCGCCAACGCCAACGATAACTCCTGCAAACATCGAGATGAGCAGGATATACGAGAGTGCCACGCCATAGCTATAACCCACACGAGGGTCGCACGCCGCAGCACGACGACGCGAGAAGCGCACCAACAACCAGATAAATAGTACGCACGCTACGAGCATCTCGCCAGCCAAAACAACCGAAGCCGAAGATAGCTCCATATCGCTGTAAAACAATACGTAACGCTCGAAGATGCGTGATGCTGCCATAAGCAGACCGAGGATAGCGCCAGAGCGCATCACATCTGCCCAAAATTCCTTATTATTCATATCTAAAAGTGTTTAATTATCTTATTTTCAACTTATCCAACGCGCGGTGATATGCCTGTGCATTGCGGTTATGCTCCGCGAGTGTTGTGGCAAAGTTATGACGGCCATCCATCTCTGGGCGGGCGCAGAAGTAGAGATACTTATGCTCCTCGTAGTTCAACACTCCCTCGATAGCCGACATATCAGGCATCGCAATAGGCGTTGGTGGAAGACCTACGTACATATATGTATTATATGGCGAGTTAATCTCCTTATGCTTATCCAACACGCGCTTAATCGAGAAGTCACCAGCGGCATACTTAAGCGTAGGATCGGCCTGAAGAGGCATACCAATTCGTAGGCGATTGATATATACACCTGCCACACGCGCCATCTCCTCCTTGGCATTGGTCTCCTCGTGAACGATAGAGGCAAGAGTCATAACCTCGTAGGGTGTGAGAGCTACCCTTTCGAGCTGCTTCTCACGCTTCGACATCGACCAGAACTTATCCGACTCACGCTTTAGCTTACGCACCAACGCATCGGGCGCAATGTCTGCATAGACCTCATAGGTATTTGGCAAAAAGATAGAGAACATCGCCTCGGCACTATCGAAGCCAAGCTCCTTGATAAGCTCCTTATCACGCAACGCAGAGAGCATAGCCACCGAGTCGGCGTCTATCTGTCGGGCTATTTTTCCTGCTAAAATCTCGGGCGTACGGGCATTATTGATTACAAGACGCACGCTATTGTCGGTGCCAAACTTTAGGCGGCGAGCAACCTGTATTACGTTCATCCCCTCCTCGAAGGTGTACTTACCAGGCTCGATGCCACGGTCAAGGTTTATGTGCTTGGCATAGACATCGAACGAAAGTCCATAGAGCAGCGATGACTTGACTTTTGCTGTCATCTCCTCGTAGCTCTCATCGGCACGAAGTATCACCGTAAAGCGATTTTCGACCGCTGGACCACAAAACATCTGATATGCCCAAATTCCCGTAACTCCCAGAGTTACAATAAGAACAAGTATTATTACTGCAATTTTCTTCTTCATTTTTTCGTAAATTATTTGCAAAGATACATTTTTTTTGTACTTTTGCACCCGGGTAAGTCTTATACGACCAGCTCCTGCAGAACCCCCCCAGGCGAGGAATCGAGCAAGGGTATGCGGTTGTAGCGGTGCGATATAAGTAGCTTACCCTTTTTTTTATGCCCTAAATTCTCCCTCAATCACACACTCTAAATCGCGCTGTAGATAAGCTGAAGTGCCCACTCTGTTGCTACCGCAGCCACGAAGAGTGCCACACCAAAGAGCATCAACATCACGTAGCCACCACGCTGCGTCGCCTTACGAAAGGCAACATAGGCCCAGCGTACAATCCACACCACAACCACCGCCAACAGCAGAGCAAAGAGCGTTGCCGAAGTAGCGTCCAACTCAAAGGCTACCCTCAAATTATTATTCAGGAGCGCATATCTATCGCCACTTTCTGCAAGTGCGGGTAGGAGCATCAGCACCGCAGGCCAATGAGCAAACAACAGACGGCTGAAGGTCTCAACAACACTTGCCTTACGGTTAACAATAAGCGCAGCAAGGATGAATGGCAGCGTGAAGGTTATGCCCAGCGCCACATTTATAGCAAGATGCCACAAAAGAGGCATATATCCAAAAAGGTCGTAGCCCAATGCCGACGTAGGGGCAAGGTGAAGGTGCCAGCCACCAATAGCCGAGATGATAAGCCACGCCACACCCCACATTAGGGCGTTACGCGTAGGGGTCTCAGCGGGGCGGTTCACAAACCAAGCGACAACCTCCTTAAATGATGGCAATGAAGCCATCTTCGTTCTTCTCTCTTTCGTCATATCCTACTCGATATTAGAACTCAATCTTTAGGCCCGCCATACAACCGATGCCATTACGATAGTAGTAGGCATAGTCGAACATCTGCTGATTTAGAAGGTTATAGCCATCGACGAACAACTCCACAGAGCTTGAGGCGCGGAAGCTGATACCAGCACCGAGGTTAAAAGTCGTAGGTGTGGTAAAGGCCTCATAAACAATCTCATCACCCTCCATTGCTGACCAACGGCGGCGACCTGTCAAATCTCCCGTGACGTAGAACTTCCAACGCTTAACGGCATAGCGCACATCCACACCACCACGCATACGAGCATCATCCACAACAACATCTCCCGTAGAGTTCTCGGCGTGAGCAGCGAACTTCGCACCGATAGTTAGGCCTCCCACAGGGCGGTACTCCAACTCGGCACCAAAGACAAAGCGGTTGTTATTAGCCGTAGCGACACCAAAGCTACCAACCTCGTTGATATACCACAACACCTGGTCGCGCATAATATTTGCTCCAACATAGGCACGATACGCAAAACGTGATGCAAATGCCACACCCGCAACACCTGCCGAGATGTTGTAGCTGAGCGTGTTAGGCATCGCAAGGAGGCTCTCGCAAGAGTGGTCATAATCCAAAAATGGATTCTCCTTATACAACTGCGCAAGGTCGTTCTGCGACACCGAAGTGTTGATATCTACGTATGGCTGCACGGCATCCAAGCCAAAGTCAAAATCGAGGCGCACCTTTGGAAGGATATAGTGCGACGCCTTCTCGCGGTTACGAACTCTATCGTAGAGGTAACCCAGCGACGCATCAACGGCCACAAGGCCGAAGTCGCGAGCATACTGCGCCGTAGCTCCAAAGCGGATATCACGATAGCTGCTCGAGAGGCTCTGCCACATATCATACTCCGCCTTTAGGCCCACGATATTTTGGCTAAAGTCACGCATAAGGAGTGCCGAAGCACCAGCTTCAAACTGCGGAACAGCGATAAAGACATCTGCCTGTGGTGGAGGTGTATGGCTCCAGAAACCTCCGTGCGCCTCGACATTGAAGTTCAAGCGTGAGAGGTCGGCAAAGTTATCGCCATAGCGCAACGCAACATTCGCATCGTGGAAGTAGAGGCGCGAAGGGTTGCCAAGCGTAGCATAGCGGTTGTAGATATCGAAATCGTAGTCGATGCTACCCTCGAACATCTGACATCCTGCCACCGCACCACCATTAATCGAAACACTATTACGCATATCGTAGCTATCGGCAATCGAGCGCACTACGCCCGCGCTATTCTCACGTGCCGAGAAGCTACCGTCGTGGTCCACATCCACGCCGATATATCCAACACGCAGATTCTGCGACATATACCTCAACTCGGCATCCGACACCAAAGGGTATCCCGAAGCCAAACGTGTATAGAAATGCTCCGTGCGGTTGAAGTCCCAATAACCCGCTCTTGCAGGCTTGAAGTTGTGGTCCGCGAGCTTTATCTGCCACGTATCGGGGTGGATATTATAGATGATATCAGGCTCTATCTCGGAACTCTCCGAAATCGAGGCGGGAACATCGAGTTTTGTCTTAGGGGTAATCTCTGGGGTGTAAATCGTAGTAACCTCGACACGCTTATGCTCCTGCGCCGAAAGCGACACAACCGAAGATAGTCCCACACAGAGAAGTAGTATATGGATTAGCTTAAGCTCTTTCATAACCATTCAAATATTCATTGTTTCTACATTTAGTCTACTTTGGCAATGCTGCGATGCGCTCCTTGGCCTCCGCAACGATACCATCATCCTTTGGCGAGTAACCATCGACAATACTCTGGTAGGTAGCACGTGCCTGGAACGTATTTCCTGTCTTAACCAGAACATCACCAAGAACAAGATATATCTTCGCCTGCCAATACATCGAGCCACACTCACCAAGCGAATATACACGCTGCTCGGCACGCTCATAGTTACCCGTTAGGTAGTCATCCTCCACAAGACGATAGTAGGCCTCGGCACCCTCCACATTACGTTTATCGCTTGCCAAATCGGTATATATCTCGATAGCCATAGCTCGCTCACCCTCCTTACGCAGAACATCCGCCTTTGAGAGCTTCGCGCGACGACGTGCCCACGTCGAGGCATCGCTCATCGTAGCAACATCATCAGCCATACGCTTCAGCTCCGCGCCATCGGCAAACTTCAACGTTGCATCTACATAACCCTCCGACACAACCTCACGGCGCTTAGCATCGTGCGAGATATCGTAGAGCTTGCGGTATGCCTCGGCAGCATTTTCATACTCGCCCATATCGTAACTCATACGCGAGTAGACATCCAGCACACGCTCGGTGTACTGCGTATTACCCTGGTCGAGCAACGTACGCATAGTCTGCATCGCCGCTGCGTTATCCTCCAACGCCACGTAGCAGTCGCTTAAGAAGAAGAGAGCTTCGGTGCGGTTATATCCCGACGTGAAGCTTTCGAGATAGTTCGAAAGTTTAACCTTTGCCCCCGCCATATCGCCATTGAGGTATAGGTTCTTCGCCGCGGCGAAGGTCAACGAGTCACGCGCCGCAGCACTCATATCGCTCTGCAGACCTTTACGCTCGGCATAGGCGAAGTACTCATCTACCCTACCCTGTGACACATAAATCTCGCGGATGCCACGTATAGCCTCCATAGCGGCTGCCGACTGCGAATCGAAATCCACAACCTTCTCATAACATTTGCGAGCATCCTCCTTACGGCCCAAGTTGTAGTAAGCCAAAGCCAAATCCGACAACGCTGGGACATAGTATGGCGAGAGAGCATCGGCATTGACAAACTCCTGAAGAGTCTTCGCGCCATCGCTATAACGTTGCGTAGCGAGGTAGGTCTTACCAAGCTCATACCACGCATCATCGACATACGAACCCTGCGCCTCGGTAACGATAGCCTTCAACTTATCAATCTTCGACTTCTGATTATTCTCGATACCATCCACCTGTGCCAACTGGAACAGAGCATAATAACGCTCATCGGTAGGTGCCTTTGACACAAGTTTGTAGGCCCTACGCGCATCGGCAAACTCACGAACAGCGAAGTGTGCATCACCAAGGCGGTTGTGAGCATCATAGAGGTAGTTATCGCGCATTGTGTAGTCACGCACGAAGGTTTGGAAGGCCGACTGCGCACTCTCCATCGCACCCTGTGTAAGGTAGGTATATCCCAAGCTATAGTGAGCGAAGTAGTACTCCGTCTCGCTCTTTGGCGCACGACGGATATAATCCTCGAAGCACTGTTGCGCAAGCTCCACGTTACCCTTCTGGTATGCCACCTCACCCTGCCAATAGAGCGTCAAGGCGTTATACTTTGGCACAAGACCAATCTCCTTTGCCTCCTGAAGAAGCTGCTCGGCATCCTCCCAGCGCATCTGGTCGATAGCCTTCACAGCGCGGAACACCGCAACCTTCTGCAACACGGCACGAAGGTCATTATCGGGATTTGGAATCTCGTGGATAGCCGTATATGCAGCATCGTAATCCTTTGAGTTATAGAACGCTGCGATAAGCAACTGCTTTACCTCCGAAGTGTACGAAGAGTTAGGATAGCGACACAAGTACTCCTGAAGCACGTTGACTGCCTCGTTGAAGATACCACCACCAAGTTCATACTTCAAGCGGCCATAGTTCAATAGTGCATCACGAGCAATAGTATCATCGAAACCATCTACCGACGCCATAGCAAAGGCATCAGCAGCGCTACGCTTATTACCCACACGAAGGTAGCAGTCACCAAGGTGGTATGAGGCATTCTGCGTCAAGGCATCCTCCGCGCCACACACCTTTGCAAGTGGCTCTACAGCAGCATCATAGCGTGCCAAACGATACAACGAATAACCCTTGATATAGTTCTCCTGACGTGCTACGCGCTCCTCGGGGAATTGCGAGATATAGCGAATGGCATTAGCATAGTCGCCCTTGATAAAGTAGCTCTCGGCGATGATACGCACCAAGTCATCGAGCGTATCCGACGAAGCAGAGGACATAAGGCGCTCACCCTCGCGGATGACATAGTCGTAGTTGCCCTTACGATACTCCAACTGAAGGAGGTAGAACGGCGCTAATTTGTCGTATGGCTCATACTTTGCCAACGCCTCGAAGCTATGCTGCGCCTCCTGATTACGTCCCTCGCTATATGCGATGTATGAGGTGTAATAAAGGGCGTGCGGATAGTACTCCGACATAGGGTTTATCTTCTGGAAATGGTTGTGCGCACTGTTGTAGTTACCATCCACAAAGCGGATATAACCTAAACGGATATCGTAACGCTCACGCTCACGGACATCCAAAGCCTTGTAGTCTACCTCCTCGAAAATCTGCTTCGCACGCTCAAGGTTTCCCTTATCACACTCGTAGCAAGCCCTGATGAAGGACATTCTATTGCGGTAGATACTTGCGGGATATCGCTCCACGTAATTTGCCATAAGAGCCTCGATATCACCACTTCCAAGCTCCATAGCACACACTATCTTATTATACTCAACCCACTCTATATCACGTCGCTCTGTGATTGGGTCAAGTCCCTTCTCAAACTCCAAAAGGGCAACACGTGCGTCGCCCCAACGATTGCGCTCAAGCATACTCTCGATATGCTCCATACGCACTCTCTTATCTGGTATTTGTGCCGCCACGTCCATAGGCATCGAGGCCAAGAACATAAACGCAGCAAGTGTAAATATTCGTCTTCGCATATTATATAGGTATATATACCGCAAATATACGTATTTTTTCGTGAATTATTGCCCTACTGCGGTGGCTTTTTTTTCTACCGCGCTACTATGTAGCGATAGGCAGCGATGGCAATTGCATAGTCGTACTGCGCGGCGATGGCATTACTATATATTTGAAGCCAACTCAACTGCGCCTGCAATACGTCGAGAATCGTACCCAAACCCTCGCCATAGGAGTAGGTGCTAATCTCAAGATTCTCGGTCGCAAGGTCGAGGTTACGCCCTATCGCCTCCACACGCTCCTTCGTCGAGAGGAGGTTTGTCCAGCAGTCGCTCTCGTTGAGCGTTATCTCATCGCGAACATCCTCGACACTAAGCTCCGCACTACGAAGCTTGCTACGTGCCGAACGCACCACCTCGCGGCGCTCCCCGAAGTGAAATATCGGCGTACTCATCGACACTACCACTCCTCCATCAAGACGCGTTCCCGCACCCCGAATATTTGGCACGTTGGGGGCCCAAAGGCCGTAAACATTAACCCCAATCTTCGGTAGATAATCGGCACGCGCCACCTTCACACCCCAACGCTTTGCCTCACGCTGTGCAACCTCACCAACATAGTCGGGATGCGTTGCTACGACCCCCATAACGTCCTCACGCATAGGCATCTGCATCGTATCGAGGATACTCTGCGAAAGGAGCACATCACAGCTCGGAGCGCACCCACGAAGCGTATTAAAGTTATGCAGCGCCTGCTCACGTTGTTGCCTTGCTCGCGAGAGCTGATACTGAGCATCACCCAGACGCGACTCCACTTGCAGAAGGTCACTTTTCGAGGTATAACCCTCCGCGAAACGATGCTCCGCAACGTCACGCAACGACCTTACGATATCGTAATATCGCTCTATGGCGCGGCAATATATCTCCGCCCGCGAGAGTGTCCAGTAGGCCACCTCGGCATCGTACACAACATCAAGTGCTGCGCTCTGCTGGTCACTCATCGCAGCATTCCACAACATCTCCTCTCGCTCGCTTCTTGCCCGCAGGCCACCACCATAGAAGATAGGCTGCACAACATCCGCACGCATTGACCAGCCAACCCTCCGCTCATCGCCACTACGCCGAAAGCCATACGTAGCATCGCGGCTCATATCAACCGAGGGCAGAAACCCCTTACGTGCCACACGCATATCCGCCTCGGCACCCTCGACAGCAGCCGCAGCACGCTTTAGTTCGGTGCTATATTCGATAACCGAATTGGTATATTCCCTCACATTAAGTTGCGCCCACGAAACGGCAGCGAGGCACACTCCCAAGACCGAAAGAAATAGTTGACGTATCATTTCTCGATGCGATAAATTAGTGAATAAATTACGGGTAACACCATAAGTGTGAGCATTGTAGTAACAACCAAACCTCCCATTATCGTTGCCGCCATACTGCCAAACATTGAGTCGAACAGAAGGGGCGAGATTCCGAGTACGGTGGTTGCTGAAGCCACCACAACGGGGAGGAATCTATCCTGCGTAGAACGTATGATAGCCTCGCGCGGAGCAACACCCGCACCTCGCAGTTCATCAATGCGCGAGAGCAGAATTACGCCATTCTTGACATTCATACCCACCAAGCCGAGAAGGCCCAACAACGAGAAGAAATCGAACATCTTACCCGCTATGGCAAGGCCCGCCACAACGCCAATAAATATCAGCGGAAGGGTGATAATAACTACAACGGGAGCGCGAAGATTACCAAAGAGAAGCATCAGCACGATAACGATAAGTACCAACGTCACAGGGAGTTGCGAAGCGAGAGCCTCATTCGACTCACTGCGACTCTCCTGCTCGCCATACACCTCCATACGATACCCCTCGGGAAGGGAGATTTGCTGCTCAAGTTCCCTTCGTAGAGAGCCAAACAACGCAATAGTATTCTCACCTCGCTCCACGTCGCATTGAGCCTTCATAACTCGCTCAAAATCAATGCGTCGAATAACGGGATTTTGGAACTCGAAGCTAAACTCGGAGGTCGCCTGAGCAAGCGAGTAACTACGTCCCGCAGCGGAGAAGACGGGGAGAGTCGTTAGCGACAGAAGCGTATTCTCGGACGAAGGCGTAGTGCGCAACAATATCGGCATCTCGCCATCGGAATTGCGGTAGGTGGCAACACGAAGTCCCGAGGTATACATCTCCAGCGAGCGGGCCACGCCACGCCGCTCAACGCCAAGTCGCTGCGCCTTAATCTGCGAGTAGCGAGGTTGCCACACCGCGATGCGATTACCCCAACTATTGCGTACGTTACGGGTGTCGCTACGGCGCTGCATAACCGCCATAGCATCGCGTGTCAGGCGGGCGAGGGTGTCGATATTATCCCCCACAAAGCCAAACTCAATGGTTGCCTCTGGAACGGGCGAGAGGCGAAAGAGCGACGAACGCAACCACACATCCGCAACATTATCCCTAACCCACCTATCGAAGCGCACCTCGACAATGGGTGCATCCTCCGCCGCCGCTACCTCGACCAAAATATTTCCATAGTTAGGGCGCGAGGCGTAGCTACTACTTGCAAGATAGTAACGTGGTGGTGTGCCACCCGCTGTGGTAGATACGCGCACCACCTCTGGCTGCGATAACAGCCACTCGCTCAACTCATTAAGTCGCCTATCGGTAGCATATATATCATATCCTTCGGCCATAATAACATCGGCACGGAAGTATGGTTTCGAGAGCTGTGGGAAGAAATTTTGAGGCATACGTCCCATAACCACAATGGAGAGGGCAAAGAGCAGAGCAACCGTTGTAACGGTTATCCAACGATGGCGAAGAAGTAGCCCCACAACCCTACCAAACCAAGCGGAGCGAGGCCTGTCATTAGTCGCTACGGCGCGTAGGCGAAGCATCGCAACACTCATAAGTGGCACCTGCACGAGGGCAAAAAACCAGCTTGCAACCAGCGACACCGCAACGACAACGAACAACGGGCGGATAATCTCGGCAACGGAGGATGGCGAGAGCTGCAAGGGCAGAAACGAGAGTATCGCAATAAGCGTTGCAGCAAGGAGCGCCCAGCGTGGCTTCGTAGCGCCATCCACCGCTGCAACACGCAATGGTAGACCACCCAAGGCGAGTGTCCGCGTGCTATCCACCACCACAATGGCGTTATCAACAAGCATTCCCATAGCAATGATGAAGCCCGCCAACGAGGTGCGGTTTATACCTTCGCCGAGAAGCAACATCACAACGAGAGTGGCAGCAATAGAGAGCAGAAGCGACACTCCAACAATAACACCCTGCCGCCATCCCATAACCACCATAACCAATAATATGACTATTGCCAGCGACTCCAAAAGGTTGATTACAAAGGTATTATTAGCCTCGCGGGCAATCTCATCCTCGGGATATAGTGACACGATGCTTAACCCAGCAGGGAGATTCTGCGAGTATTCGTCTATAACTTTTCGCACCTCCGCACCCACCTTCACTATATCCATTTCGGAGTTGGTGGCAACGGCAATAGCCACCGCATCGTTACCATTTACACGCATACGCAACGACGGCGGAGTGTGGTAACCCATCTCCACATCGGCAATATCTCCCAGACGATACTGCTTGCCATCAGCCGCGATAAGAAGCTGATTTTCAAGCTCCGACAGCGTGGCATAGGTACTACCTTCGACAAGTTCGACGCTCACCTCACCCGCCTCGCGCGAGCCTAATGGCGCTACGCTATTTTGCCCCTTAACCGCCGCACCTATATCTTCAGGACGAAGGTCAAAGGCCGACAACGTCGCGGGGCTTAACCACACATTCACCTCGGGGTGCTGCTCGCCATAGAGTAGCACCTTATCCACGCCATCAACAGCATACAACTGTCGCTCGACGGCCTTTGCATAGCGGTGCATCTCCTGCCACGAGAAACCACCCTCCGAACTCAAGGCGTAGTAGAGGCCATAGACATCACCAAAGTCATCAACGATATCTATATCTCCCACACCTTCAGGAAGTTGCATCCTTGCATTTGCAATCTTTCGCCGCAACTCATCCCACAACTGAGGGATGCGCATAGAGGGTGTCGAGGGACGTAGTTCGACCATTAGTCGCGCATAGCCAAAGTGTGCCTCGGAGGTTATCTTATGTACCGACGTTAGGGTGCGTATCTCGCGCTCGAGAGGCTCAACAACAAGCGCCTCGACCTCGTCGGGCGTAGCACCAGCATAGGGGCATACCACAATCGCACTCTTGATGGTAAATGTCGAGTCCTCACGCTTACCGAGAGCAGAGAAGGCATATAGACCTCCTACTATCGTGGCAATCATAAGCATCACAATCACAGAGCGATGCGTGATGGAATATCGAGAAATATTCGCCATAGCCTACATCTTTTGAGTCTCCTCGGCACGTACAACCTCGCCATCGGTGAGATGATAAACACCCGCCGAGACTATTCTCTCGCCAGCGTGAAGGCCACGAAGCACCACAACACTCGACTCCCCAATGGGCGAGCCAAGCTCCACCCTACGGCTATACACCCTATCATCCTTATCTATAACCCACACGTAGTCGCCATCGCCAACGGGAGCATATATTGCCGTAAGCGGAAGTCGCACAGCATACCTATCCTTTTCGGGCGTGATGACCGTGGCGACGCAGGTCATACCCGGAGAGATGCGATACTGCGCTGTATCTACATCTGTCAAACGTAGCGACACCGGAAAGCCGAGGGCATCCGACGAGGTGCGGGCAAAGCTCTTGATAACCGCCCGAAAGCGCACGCCACGCCACGCATCGAACTCCACGCTAAACCGAGTAGTGGGTAGCGATAGTTGCGCGACAAGCTCCTCGGGAGCGGTAAAGCCTACGGTGGTGCTTATAGGATTAACGATACGCACGATACTTTCGCCCGACGAAACACGCTGATAAGCATCGACATAGGTGCGTTCGACAACACCCGCGAAGGGTGCCACGATGCGAGTATCGTTGAGCAAATCGAGACTATTTTCGTACTGCGACAACGCCTGCGCCACAGCACTCTCTATGGATTCTACCTCCTGCTCCGAGATTGCCGAGTGGTTCAAAAGTCGCCGCGCACGCTCCAGACGTGACTGCGCCTCGACGTATGCCGCACGTGCCGCCTCGACCTGAAGCTCCACATCGCGCTTATCAAGCTCCGCAAGGAGCTGACCACGCTCTACGGCCATACCCTTTGCAACGGGAATATCAGCCACACGCCCCGAGATTTTGAATGCCAGCGTCACGGCATCGTCAGCAGTTGTGAGCGCTGCGAAATCGCGCTCCGTAGACTCAACGGGCTGAGCTACGACATACTTAACAAGTTGTGGCTGAGGGGCTACCGTATTGCTTCCACCACACGCCACCGAACAGATTATCGGCAAGATATAGATGACTCTACGCATAACAAAAAAGACCATTACCTGAAGCGGTAATGGTCAATTATCTTGCCACAAATATCTTCTAAATATCGCGAATGTCGGACTTAAACTCCACAACGCCATCGTGCAGAACGACAACACCAATATCCGAACGGATAACCGAGCGAAGTGTCATAGCATCAACCGTAAGTGTCGCTATACCCTCGTCAACAAGTCCTTCCACCTGCGCCATATCGACCGCCGAGAGAAACACGATGCCCTCCGATGGATATTGATTTAGAAGCGAACTGATACCCCTTTGATGCTTATCATTAAGATGCTGAACATCATTTACACAAAGCAGTGCCACACGTCCCTTACGGCCAAGAACATCAAGCGTACAATCCTCACCCTCAGCATCATACAAGCGGAACTCCGCGTATGTAGCATCCATAGGAATCTCCCTCGTTAGGGCATCCACAAACTCCAGGTTCGCATCCTCCCAACACGACGTATCCGCAGCATCAAACTCCACACTCTCCCCCGTAGTCAAGTTCTTAAAGATAAGCACATTCTGCACCGACTGCTGCTCCATCTCGCGCTCCTTCGACACCTCCTCGAAGAGCGACGTACCAATCTTATAAGGCATCGAGTCGACAAAAGGCAAGTGGCGCAACGCATAGAGGCTAACGGCCAAAGGTAGTGCAATGCCCACAAGGGTAACAACCACATCCTTAAGCGATACCGAGCGCTTCTCCCCACCCCAATGCCAAAGGGCAATACAGAGCGCCAAGAGAAGTATATTTTTCAGGAAAGTCTGCCAAGGAGTAAGCTCCACAATATCGCCAAAGCAGCCACACTCTCCAATAGGTAACACCGTAGCACTCAGCAGAGTAACAACCGTAAAAAGCGAAATGATAACAAGTGATACGAGCGAGGCTATACGACGGAACGCCCCAAAGATAAGCCACACACCGAGCAGTGTTTCGACAACCATAAGCGCAATAGCAATACCCTGCGAGAGTGGCATAAACGCATCGAGGGCATAGGTTGCGAGGTACTTATCGACGTAGATAGCGCTACCCACAGGATCTACGCACTTTGCGATGCCCGAGAATAGAAACGTAGCACCTACAACCCAGCGCAATAGCGTAAGCGCAATGGTCGAAATACGTGACATACTACAACTCCTTTACAAGGCTCATAATACGCTCGAAGATAACCTCTGGCGAAGCCATAGCGCCCTCATCGGTTGAGCAGTCAACAACCTTGATATCGTCACCCTCGGCCGCAGCATCGAGGTAAACCTCACGCACCGAACGCTGCAAATCGAGCGACGCCTCGTGAATATCCTTACCACCCTGAAGGTAGGCTCTATCATCACCCTCGCGGGTTTCGGTGAGCTTCTTCTGTGTGAAGGCAAACGGAACATCAAGGAATAGCGAGAGGTCGGGACGTGGAATTCCAAACTCCTCGAACTCCGTATGTAGTATCCACTCCTTCAGTGTATTACGAGCCTCACCACGTGGCAACTTTGCACACTGATATCCAATATTCGAGTAGACATAGCGGTCAACGATTACCACCTTACCCTCGGCCAACCAGCCACGAATCATAGCCGCAGCATCGGCTCTATCGCCAGCATACAACAACGCCACAAGGTATGGGTTTACGCTCTCCACGCTACCCAAATCGCCACGCAAGAAACGCGCGATAAGCTCGCCATAGACCGGAGCATCGAAACGTGGAAAGTGCAAATACTCCGACTCCACACCCTTCGCGCGGAACATATCACGGAGCTTGGCAATCTGCGTAGACTTACCCGCGCCATCTAATCCTTCAAGTACTATAAACATATATAAATAGGTATAGCTTTCTTATTTAAGCATCATAACCGCACGCTCGACACCCTTCACAAGTATGTCAACCTCCTCCTTCGTATTATACATACCTATCGAGGCACGACACATACCCGTAACACCGAAGTGCGTCATAACAGGCTCGGCACAATGGTGGCCCGTACGTATCGCCACGCCGAGTTTATCGAGAATCATACCCACGTCATAAGGGTGCGTACCCTCGATTGTGAAGCATACAAGCGGACATTTACGCTCCGCAGTGCCATATATCGTAAGGCCCTCGATAGCCGAAAGACGCTCGGTCATATACGATAGCAACTCCTGCTCGTAGGTCTCGATAGCCTCAACGCCAATGCTCTCGACATACTCAATAGCCTCGCCCAAGCCCACTGCACCAATGAAATTCGACGTACCAGCCTCGAACTTGAGAGGGAGCGGTGCGTAGGTAGTCTTTGCGAAGGTTACCTTATCGACCATATCGCCACCGCCCATAAACGGAGGCATACTCTCAAGCAACTCCTTGCGGCCATACAAAACGCCGATACCCGTAGGGCCATAGAGTTTATGTCCCGAGAAGGCATAGAAATCATAACCACGGCGTGCCACATCGCCACCACCGTGAACAATACCCTGACAGCCATCGACCATAACCACTGCACCTACAGCGTGTGCCGCAGCGATGATAGGCTCCAAATCGGGCATCGTACCCAATGTATTCGAGGCCTCGGTGACTGCAACAAGACGTGTGCGCTCATCTATGAGCTCGCCCAACTTATCCATCATCACCTCACCCCTATCGTCGAAAGGCAACACACGAAGCTCCGCGCCGTGACGCTCACACGCCAACTGCCAAGGTACGATATTGGAGTGATGCTCCATCTCCGACACAACGACATTATCGCCCTCGCGGAGATACCTCTGGCTCCAGGCATAGGCGACAAGGTTGATGGATGCCGTAGCACCCGCGGTAAAGATAACCTCCTCACGATGCTCCGCACCTATAAACTTACGCACCCTCTCGCGGGCATCCTCATACATCTGTGTCATAACACCCGAGAGATGATGCACACCGCGATGGATATTTGCGTTCGACTCGCGCATAAGGCTATCCGTAACCTCGATTACGCGCTGCGGCTTCTGCGCCGTGGCACCACTATCGAAGTAGACCAACTTGCGGCGGTTAACCTCGCGCTCAAGAATTGGGAAATCCCTACGTATCTGCTCTATGTCGTATGCCATAGTCCTATATTACAACTTATTTAGTTTCTCGGCCAAAAGCGCAGTAAGCGTCTCGGTAATCACCTCACCCTCGATAGCCGAGTGGAGAACAACATCATCCACAAAACCCTCAATCTGCAAACGCTTGGCATCCACAAGGCTCAAGCCTCGCTGACGCATATAGAGGATAGCATCCGAGTCCATCTGACCTACCGTAGCGCCGTGGCTACACTTTACATCATCGGCATAAATCTCCAACTGAGGAAGAGTCTCGATATGTCCCTCGCCGATGGTCACATTGCGGTTTGTCTGCTCCGAGTCGGTGCGCTGCGCATCGGGGGCAACATATACCAAACCCGAGAAGCGACCGTGTGACTTACCCGATGCAACACCCTTAACCTTAATGCGCGACACACAGTCGGCGCTCATATGGTTTACATCCGCCGTAACGCTGGTCTGGTCATCGTCCGTAATCACAAATACTCCACCCATCTCGAAACGCGCCTCACGACCCACAAGGCTCGCAACAACACGCGAATCTGATGATGAGCATACTACTTGAGTCATACGGCACTCCGCACCCTCGGCAACAGCAATAGCCATAGTCGTAGCACTGTGGTGGTGTACGATATTCAGTATGCGCAACTTTGCGCCACTCTCCACGTCGATATTTATCTCTGCCAAGCCCTCGCCATCGACAACCACAAGACGAGCCTCCGAGCCCGCCTCAACGACAATGTCGCGGTCGGCATCTGCCTCGATACTCCACACGCCACTGCCGAGACGCCCCGAGAGAGGCATCGGCGAGGCTTGGAGCGAAGCAAGCAAACGTACTATCTCCATAGCCTACTCCTCCTTATAGTCGTTGATAAGCCAATCGTAACCCTCCTTCTCAAGTTTTAGGGCAAGAGTCTTATCGCCTGTATAGATGATACGGCCCTTGTACAACACGTGAACATAATCAGGTACGATGTAGTCCAAAAGACGCTGATAGTGGGTAATAACCACCGTTGCGTTATCCTCGCGCTTGAGGCGTGTAACACCCGTAGCCACGATACGCAATGCGTCGATATCCAAACCTGAGTCGGTCTCATCCAAGATTGCCAACTTTGGGTCGAGCATCGCCATCTGGAAAATCTCGTTCTTCTTCTTCTCACCACCCGAGAAACCCTCGTTCACGGCACGTGACGTAAGCTTCGAATCGAGCTCCACGATAGCGCTCTTCTCCTTCATCATACGGAGGTACTCGGCAGCAGTCAATGGCTCCAAACCGCGAGCTTTACGCTGCTCGTTTACGGCAATCTTCATAAAGTTTGCCATCGTAACACCTGGAATCTCAACAGGATACTGGAAGCCAAGGAACAAGCCCTTGCGTGAGCGCTCCTCGATGCTATACTGCAAGAGGTCCTCGCCCTCGAACTCCACGCTACCAGCCGTAACCGTAAACTTCTCGTTACCAGCCAAAACCGATGCAAGTGTCGACTTACCAGAGCCGTTAGGGCCCATAATCGCGTGTACCTCACCAGCACGAACTGTAAGATTTATACCTTTAAGAATCTCCTTATCGCCAACCGAGGCGTGTAGATTTTCTACCTTTAACATACTCTATATCGTTTTTATTTTCTTATTCAAATACATTTAACATCCGCCACGCGCGAAAGACTAACCTACCGAGCCCTCAAGGCTGAGCGATAGGAGCTTCTGCGCCTCAACGGCAAACTCCATAGGCAACTTTGCCAATACCTCACGAGCATAGCCGTTGACAATCAAACCTACGGCATCCTCCGTCGAAAGACCACGCTGGTTGCAGTAGAAGAGCTGCTCCTCCGAGATTTTCGATGTCGTAGCCTCGTGCTCCAAAATCGCCGAAGGGTTATACGAGTCGATAACAGGGAAGGTGTGTGCGCCACACTTATCACCAATAAGCAACGAGTCGCACTGCGAGTAGTTACGTGCGTTATCCGCACCTTTTGCTACACGCACCAAACCTCGATAGGCATTCTGTGAGCGGCCTGCCGAGATACCCTTCGACACGATACGCGAGCGGGTATTCCTACCAATGTGAATCATCTTCGTACCTGTATCGGCCTGCTGATAGTTGTTGGTCATAGCCACAGAGTAGAACTCACCCGATGAGTTATCGCCCTGAAGCACACAGCTTGGGTACTTCCACGTGATAGCCGAGCCTGTCTCGACCTGTGTCCACGAGAGATGCGCACCCTCGCGGCAGATACCTCGCTTGGTAACAAAGTTGTAGATACCACCCTTACCCTCCTTATCACCAGGGTACCAGTTCTGCACCGTAGAG
>JAFYRB010000055.1 GCA_017559615.1 Alistipes sp.
GCATAGAACGAGTCGGGGGTAACATTTACAATAGCCATAACGTGGCTATCGGCGAGATTTATACTACTTGGCGCGAGAATCATAACTCAAACGGCGGTGTAACTGTTCTACCTCCTCGCGAAGCTCCTCAAGGTCGATATTTACGATGGCATACTTCGACCTATCGCTGCGCTCATCATCGCTCATCTGTGCCTTGATGCGAGCCATAATCTGCTCTCGCGAAGCACCATCACGCTGCATAGCACGCTCCACACGTAGCGACTCTGGTGCCATAACCGACACCACGACATCTACCCTATTCTCCAACTGCGCCTCGAAGAGTATCGCCGACTCAAGGACTACGTAATTACCCTGCTGCGCCTCTGCCCAACAATCGAAGTCTGCCATTACCGCGGGATGGACAATAGCATTTAGAGCCTCGAGTTCCGATGCAGAGCCGAAGACACGCTGCGCGAGATAGGCACGATTAAGTCCCTCGGCGTTATAAACCTCCTCGCCAAAACGCTCCACAAGGGCTTGACGTAGCGACACGCTTTCGGTCATAAGCTCCTTGGCACGAACATCCGAGTTATAGACTGCAACATCAAACTCTCGAAGGATGTCGCAGACCGTACTCTTACCCGAGCCAATGCCTCCCGTAATACCTACCTTATACATATATATTATAATATAGGCTCAACACTTTCAATAACTGGCATAGCACCTACGGCAACAACATCAATATCGCTCATACGCGATGCCAAGGCCTGCTGAAGCGAGGTGTTGGTGATATGACGATAGGTACGGCCAGTGCTATCGGTAACCTCCTTATCGAAGCTCAACTCCGCAGGGGTGACACTGAAGCGGCTGCGCGAGGCAGAGAGCGTATAACCAATAAGGTTAGTACCCTTACCGCGGATAGTGCAATGGACATCATACTCCTTCTCGTCGATAACCACCACGACGTTATGCTCGGTGGTATACGTGCCACCCAACTTTGTGATGTACCACAAGACAAATGCTGCGAAGAGAAGTGCTACGTATACTGGCGACACAGAGCCGCGCAAAAGCGAAAAAAATGACTTTATCTTTCCCATTTTCGAATGTGTTTGCATTAATAACGCAAAGATACGAATTTGTATTGAGATTACAACACTTGAGTTGCTCGATTTTGTGATTTGCGACCTGCGGTAGTCGCATCTAATGATGCCAAAGATAAGTAAAAAAATAAAAAGATAGGTCGCAACCTCAAAAAGATTGCGACCTATAACCATAGTATCTACTATATATTACTCCTCGTCAGCCTTGATAGCCTTCTTACGCTGAAGGTCGTAAGCGATAGGAGTTGCGATAAATACTGAAGAGTAAGTACCGATGATAACACCCAAGATCAACGCGAATACGAAACCACGGATAGTCTCACCACCGAAGATGAAGATAGCAAGAAGGGTTACGAGGGTTGTACCTGAAGTATTGATAGTACGTGACAATGTAGCGCAGATAGCGTTGTCGATGTTAGTCTTGATATCACGGTTTGGATAGAGACCAAGGAACTCACGGATACGGTCGAAGATAACCACAGTATCGTTGATAGAGTAACCGATGATAGTCAAGATAGCAGCGATAAATGCCTGGTTAACCTCGAGGTTGAAAGGCATAATTGCGTACAACATTGAGAAGATACCGATAACAAGGAGTGCGTTGTGTGCCAAAGCTACTGTAGCACCCAAAGCCCACTGCCAACGGCGGAAACGGATAGCGATATAGAAACCGATAGCTACCAAAGCGATAAGAACTGCGATGATAGAGTTTACGGTCATCTCTGATGAGATAGACTCGCTAACCTGCTCTGAAGATGCGATACCCCACTGTGCGATACCATCACCTGCAGTACGGAACTCATCGAAACCGAACTCGTCGATAGTGAAGTACTCGTCCAAAGCCTGGAACAACAAGCGGTCAACTGCATCGTTAGCCTCCTCACCCTCAAGGCCCTCTGGCTGGTACTGAGTTACAACACGAATCTGGTTGTCAGCACCAAACTGCTTAACCTCGATAGAAGAGTTAGATGCATCTGCAACAGACTCGAAAGTCTCCTCGATGCTCTGACGAACGTTCTCGATGTTTACGCTCTCGTTGAACTTAACAACGTATGAGCGACCACCTGTGAACTCAACGCCCTGGTTAAGACCGAGAGTCAACAATGAGATGATAGATGCGATAACAAGGATACCTGATACCAAGTAAGAAACCTTACGCTTTGAGATGAAGCTGAACTTAACATTCTGCAAGAAGTTCTCAGTAAGCTTTGAAGAGAACTTAAGCTCACCCTTACGCTCAACACGTGTCTCAATCAAAAGACGTGTGATGAAGATAGCGCAGAACAACGATGTGATGATACCAATAACCAAAGTTGTTGCGAAGCCCTTAACAGGACCTGTACCGAAGTAGAAGAGTACGATACCTGTGATGATTGTAGTAAGGTTACCGTCGATAATCGCTGAGTAAGCGTTCGAGAAACCATCCTTGATAGCCAACATAAGGCCCTTACCACCACGCAACTCCTCCTTGATACGCTCGAAGATGATAACGTTAGCATCCACAGCCATACCCATAGTAAGCACGATACCGGCGATACCTGGCAATGTCAATACTGCGCCGAATGATACCAACACACCGAAGAGCAACAATACGTTGCAGATAAGAGCGATGTTAGCAAACCAACCAGCACGGTTGTAGAAGAATGCCATATAGAGCAACACAAGGCAGAATGCCAAAGCGAACGAAATCAAACCTGCGCTGATAGACTGCTGACCGAGTGATGGACCAACAACCTCAGAGTAGATGATAGTTGCAGGCGCTGGAGACTTACCTGAGCTAAGTACGTTAGCCAAATCCTCAGCCTCCTGAGCAGTGAAGTTACCTGTGATAGATGAAGAGCCACCATCGATACGATCGTTAACACGTGGTGCTGAATATACATAGTTATCAAGCACGATAGCGATAGAGCGACCTACGTTTGCACCTGTGATGTTACCCCACTCGATAGCTGTCTTTGAATCCATTGTCATAGATACCTCGAAGCCACCATACTGACCACCCTGTGCGCGAGCAGATGTGATACCAGAGCCATCCAATACTGGAAGCATAGCACCATCCTTACCCTTCAAAGCGTAGAGGAGGAATACACCCTTTGAGCTATCCAAAGAGCTCTTGTTTGACCAAGCGAGCTTTACATCAGCTGGAATCAACGCATCAACACCCTCAATTGCGAGGTACTCGTTGATAAGCTGGATGTTTGACTTATCGGCTGCAGCAACAACAGGCTCACCAACCGAGAAGGTCATCTTCGAACCATCAAGGCCCATAGCTGGGTATGAGGTCATAAGCAACTCGCTAAGTGGAGTGAGGCTAACCTCTGCCTCATTCTCGCCCTGTGCCAAGAGATAGTCGCGAACTACTGCATCAGCATTTACGAACAAAGTCTCCATAACTGAGTTTACATCCTCAGACTGGCATACTGTCCAGAACTCGAGGTTTGCAGTAGATGCCAAAAGCTTACTTACGCGCTCTGGCTCCTTAACACCTGGCAACTCAACCATAATACGGTTAGTACCTGCTACTGGCTGGATGTTTGGCTGCACAACACCAAGAAGGTCGATACGTGTTGCCAACACCTCGTTCATCTTTGATACCGAACCTACGATGTGGTCGTTAAGCTCTGCTACAACTGCCGAAGCATCCTCAGTGCCATAGATAGCCTTAAGGTTCTCAGCTGAAAGTGCTGCAACATAAGCATCAACAACAGCTGCTGAGCTCTCCATCTTCGAAGCTGTGCGAAGTGCTGACTCGATAGCGTCACGAAGAATGTTGTTCGCAGCAACAGCGATGTCGTTGTAAGCGTTAGTGCGGATAACGTCCTCAGCCTTAATCTCGAGCATTACGTTCATACCGCCCTTAAGGTCAAGACCCAAGTTCAACTCCTTCTCCTTGCACTCGCCATAAGTGTATCCTACATACACATTCTGGTCCCACTTCTCATCGAGATAAGCCTGTGGGTTCTCCTGCTTAGCAGCCTCTGCCTCTACGTGACGTGTCACGAAGGTAAATGAGAGCTGCCAAATGCTAGCAATACCCAAAAGCACTGCCAACCACTTGATAATACCTTTACTCTGCATTGTTTAAAAGTTTAATTATTTGTTATTGTTTATATGTTTTTTCGCTTCAAACTCTTCGCTTTCAGCCTCATAGCGCGTGAACCATTTTCTATTCGCGCGTTAATCGCGCAAAGATAACAAAAAAATCGCAATCCACAAATGTGAACTGCGATTATTACGTTAAAAAATCACCCTTTCTGCGTAGGAGTTTTTCTATTTTGTTGTCAACTCCACAACATAGTCGGTCATAGCAGGCAACTTACCGAGGTTGAGAACCACACCCTTTGCCACCTTCTCGAACTTCACAGGCTCGCCCGAAACGAAGACCTTCGCAGAGCTAACCTTGCAATCCAAAGGCAAGTAGAGCATCTCATCCTCAAGCTCGAAGATATGAACGTAGAGCTTATCGCCACTGCGTGTTGTACAGCCCCACTGTTGCTGCTTCACATCACCAGCCTCGGTGCCATATACAGTCTCGCCATAGGTCTTAAGCCACTCGCCCATAACCTCCATACGCTCCAATGCTGCAGCAGGAATCTCGCCATTTGGCTGTGGGCCAACGTTGAGAAGAAGGTTTGCACCCTTACCCGCAGCACTCACAAGATAGCGGATAAGCGTCTCTGGAGATTTGTAATTCTGGTCAATGATTTTGTAGCCCCACATACCGTTCATCGTCTGGCAAGTCTCCAAAGGCAAACGGCTGATATCCTGACCTGAAAGACCGTGAGTATTCTCACCAGGGAGGTCACGCTCGAAAATCTGAATATCCTCGCCCTCAAATGGTGTAATATGGTGATTATTAGCTACAAGGCACGATGGCTGAAGCTCGTGAATCATAGCATACTGCTCCTCGAGCTGCCAATTGAAAGGCGTCGCATCCTCGTCGTGGTCCCACAAGCCATCGAACCAGATAGCACCAATAGGGCCATAGTTCGTAAGAAGCTCCGTAACCTGACGATTCATAAATGCGTAGTAATGGTCCCAATCAATCTTCGACTCATCGCGACCTGTGACATTGCGTGCCGTACGGCCACGTGGGTAGTCATCGCGCAACCAGTCGATATGCGAGTAGTAGAAATGTAGCTTTATGCCGTGCTTCTGACACGCCTCGGCCAACTCCTTCACGACATCGCGACCAAATGGCGTAGCATCCACGATATTGAAATCCGACTGCTCGGTATCCCACATCGAGAAGCCATCGTGGTGACGCGTGGTGAAGCAGATATACTTCGCACCGGCACCCTTAATCGCCTTAACCCACTCCTCGGCATTGAAGCGGTGAGGGTAGAAAGCATCAGCGGCCTTGGCATACTCATCGCGGTTGAGGCCCGCATTCTGCATATACCACTCGCCCTGCGCAAACATACTGTAAATACCCCAATGGATGAAGACACCAAAGCGAGCATCTGCGAACTCCTCACGAGCCTTAAGATTCTCTGGCGTAGGCTGATAGCTCTGTGCCGAAAGCGACACCACCGAGAGAAGCAGCACTGCTGCCATTATTATTTTCTTTATCATATGTCAACCTTTTTCGCAATGAATTAATCCATCTTAAGCACTGCAAGGAACGCCGACTGTGGCACCTGCACAGAGCCCACCTGACGCATACGCTTCTTACCCGCCTTCTGCTTCTCGAGAAGCTTACGCTTACGTGAGATATCACCACCATAACACTTCGCAGTAACATCCTTACGTACGGCCTTCACCGTTTCACGAGCGATAATCTTCGCACCGATAGCCGCCTGAATAGCGATATCGAACTGCTGACGTGGGATAAGCTCCTTCAACTTCTCACACATCTTACGGCCAAAGTCATAGGCGTGGTCGGCATAGATAAGCGATGACAACGCATCGACAGGCTCGCCGTTAAGGAGAATATCGAGCTTCGCAAGCTTCGAAGTCTGGTAGCCCGTACGGTGGTAGTCGAACGAAGCATAACCCTTTGAGATACTCTTCAACTTATCGTAGAAATCGAATACAATCTCCGACAAAGGCATTTCGAAATTGACCTCAACACGATCCTGTGTGATAAAGTTCTGATTCTTCAA
>JAFYRB010000056.1 GCA_017559615.1 Alistipes sp.
AGCACTATGGTCGGCTTTTAGTATATCAACAGCAATGGGTACTTGGTGAAATAAAAGAGGTTGCCCTTTTTTAGGACAACCTCTGTTGTTTCGTAGCTCAAAGCTACATATTAGCGGTAGAAGATAGACGAAATTGACTTGTAGTTGTGAACGCGCTCGATAACATCCGCAAAGATAGGCGCTACGCTCAATACTGTAAACTTCGACAAATCCTCACCCTCCTTCAATGGAATAGTGTCGGTTGTGATAACCTCCTGGATGGCACTCTCGTTGATGCGATCGTAAGCCTTACCAGAGAGAACAGGGTGGGTAACAGCAGCGCGAACGCTCTTTGCACCCTTATCCATAAGCATATTGGCTGCCATACAGATAGTACCTGCTGTATCAATCATATCGTCAACGATGATGACGTTACGGCCCTCAACCTCACCGATAGCTGTCATAGAACCTACGACATTTGCCTTAGCACGCTCCTTGTGAGAGATGATGATAGGTGCCTGGAAGTGCTTTGCATAAGATGAAGCACGCTTTGCACCACCCATATCTGGAGAAGCGATAGAGAGGTCTGGAATCTGGAGCTTCTGGATGTAAGGTACGAAGATACCTGAAGCATACAACGCATCCATTGGAAGGTCGAAGAAGCCCTGAATCTGGTCAGCGTGGAGGTCCATAGTCATCACGCGCTGAACACCTGCTGCGATAAGCATATTCGCAACGAGGCGAGCTGTGATAGGCACACGTGGACGATCCTTACGATCCTGACGCGCCCAACCGAAGTATGGGATAACCGCGATAACCTGGTGTGCAGATGCGCGACGTGCAGCGTCGGCCATCATCAACAACTCCATAAGGTTATCTGATGGTGGGAATGTAGACTGAATGATAAACACTGTGCAGCCACGAATAGACTCGTGGAAGCAAGGCTGGAACTCGCCGTCGCTAAACTGAAGGACATCCGAGTCACCGAGCTTAATGCCATACTCGGCAGCAATCTTCTCAGCGAGGTAGCGTGAGCCACGACCTGCGAAGAACTTGATTTTGTGGATCGCCATAATTAATTATTGAGTTAGGTTAACTTTCTTTTGCAACAAAGTTAGGGCAAACTATCCGAATAAGCAACTTTTTCGATTGTTAATTTCTTAACAATTCGAGAGCGCCTCCTCGATAAACGTGATAATCTCCTCACGTCCTGTGCCTTTCTCGCTCGAAGAGATGAACATCGGAGGTAGCTCCTCCCACTGCTCCGAGAGGTGGGCTTTGTAGGCTTTGACGTTGCGATTTAGTTGTGCCTGGGAGAGTTTGTCGGCCTTGGTGAAGATTATACCAAAGGGTATTCCATTTTCACCCAAAAGCTCGATGAAGCGTAGGTCTATCTTCTGCGGCTCGAGACGCGAGTCAACAAGCACGAAGAGGAAGTGCATCTTCTCGCACTTAAGCACATAGTCGAGAATGAGCTTCGAGAACTCGCCGCGCGTAGCCTTCGATACACGTGCGTAGCCATAACCCGGTAGGTCGACAAGATACCAACTATCGTTGATAAGAAAGTGGTTTATGAGCTTTGTCTTACCAGGCGTACCCGATACTTTGGCAAGACCTTTGTTGCCCGTAAGCATATTCACCAACGACGACTTACCGACGTTGCTTCGTCCGATGAATGCTATATCCTTAAAATCATCCTTTGGCACTTGCGACACCTTCTCGGAACTGCACTTGAATTTTGCCTTTATAGTAACTGCCATACTCTCGAAATTTCCGCAAAGGTACGATATTTATTTATATATGTGTTGGAAGGTTAGAAAAATTTTTTATACTTTTGTAATGCAAAACCGAAAAACTTAGAACTAAAATCAAATAACAATGAAAAAGCTATTCTATCTTTTGTTGTGTTTGCCATTGGCATTCGCAGCGTGTACCGAGCCTGATACTCCTGGCGTAGAGAATAAGGAATATAACTTGAAGGTGACTTCTGAGACTATCCTTAACTTCGATGCTGAGGGTGGCGAGGGCGTTATTGCCTACACTCTCGAGGAGAAGACTCGTTTCTCTCCAGTTGGTCAGCCTGTCGTTGAGGCATTTTGCGAGGCTACTTGGGTTTCAGAGCTTACTGTAGCCGAGAATATCACGTTCAAGGTTGCTGCTAATGAGGCAGATGCTCGTGAGACAAAAATTGTTGTTACCTATGGTGAGCAGCAGGTTGAGGTAGCTGTGAAGCAGGCGGCTAAGGCCGAGGAGCCAGTCAATGACGTAGTATTCGAGGCTCAGATGCTCGTGGGTGAGTACTATGGTGATTACTTTACACCAGATGCTGGTAACTACTACATCTTCTTCTCGGACTATGGCTTCGACGCGGAGGGTAACATTCTTACAAACTCTATCTACTATCAGCTTGACCTCTATGGTGAGTTGTACGAGGGTGAGGCTGTGAATGGCTGCATTCCACTTCCAGCGGGTACATATACATTGGATGCTGACGACACTATGGCTGTTGGTACTATCGGCTACTCATACTCTTGCTATATGAAGACCAACTCTTCTGAAATAGAGGTTGAGGCAAGTTTCGACTCTGCAGTTCTCGTAGTTGAGGAGGATGGCTCTTGCACTTTGACAGCAGTTGTTGAGGGTGTTAAGCATATCGTAACTTTCAATGGTGAGTCTTCGATTGCTGACCGCCGTGAGGTAAACACTGGTGGTGAGGATGTAGAGTTGGAGGTCTCTTATGCCTCTGCAACATACTATGGCGACCAGTATAGCCCAGGTGTTGCAGATAACTTCTACTTCTTCCTCTCGGACAAGGGCTTCGATGCTGATGGTTGGGAGTTGCCAAATGCTACATACTATCGCTTCGACCTTTTCAGCGAGATTATTAACGTTGAGGATGGCCTTGCAATCCCTTATGGTACTTACACTATTGACAGCGGTTCATTGGAGCCATTTACAATTGGCGCACAATACTCGGCATACTACATTATGGATAGTGAGGGTTGGGACTATGCTGTATCATCAGGCATCACATCAGGTACTGTTACCATCAGCGAGGATGGCGTTGTTGCTGACCTTGTGATTGCTGGTGCGCACCACGTTGTGACATTCTCTGGCGATATCCTTGTGACTGACGCCTCATCAGGCGGTGGCGGTGGCGACTACGAGGGCCCATACTCAACATTGTGGGAGGATTATCGCTGCAACTTCGATGACCACACTCTCTACTATGCATATTATGGTGACTACTACGAGGTAGGCTATATGAACTGGACATTCGCAATTATGCCTGACGGTGGCGCTGGCGACTTCGTGCAGTTCGACGTATTGGCAGATGCTAACAGCACAACAGACTTCTGTGGTGAGTACACTATCTCAAATAGCTACGAGGCATATACCTCACTTCCTGGCGAGATTGACTGGGATGGCTATATGGTAGGTTCGTGGTACTATACCGAGGATGGCTACACTATGGCTCCATTCGTTGATGGTACAATGTCGGTTGTGGATAATGGCGATGGCACTGTAACCGTTGAGTTCGACGTTTATGACGACTGCGATAACAACATCACAGGAAGTTGGACAGGCGAGATGAAGTCTGCAGATGAGTTGTATACACGCGCTGCCGACCTTAAGAAGGGCCAGATGGCTGAGGTAAAGAGCGTTGAGGCTCCTGTAAAGAAGGCTATCGAGGTTAAGAAGCGCGATATCGCGAAGTTCTAATTTCTCCGTAAAGCAAAGAGTGCTTAAGGTCGCTTAGGCACTCTTTCTCTTTTTTGAATATCATAGCAATGATGATGAAAAGGATGTTTTTAGGCGTGGCGATGATTGTCGCTGCGGTGGCTGGACTATGCTCGTGTGAGCGTGGCGGCGAGGAGGTTAAGGATAGCGGTATCATACTCTATAAAAGCGAGATAGGGGTGGGCGTAGATGCCGAGACCTTGCGCTTTAACTACGATATCAAAGAGCGTATCGAGGGCGAGACTTTGCATATAGAGTGTGCCGAGGAGTGGATTACCATTGATAAGATTGGAGAGACTATTGTGGAGTTCTCGGTTGCTGAGAATGGTGGTCAGGAGCGTGTGGCAACGCTAAAGTTGTCGTATGGCGCAGAGCGTAACACCCTCAAGGTTCGCCAGAAGGGTTATGAGGCGCCACTAAAACTCACAATCGTGAAGAGCGACGCTACCTCTGTGACCTTCTCTGTTAAGGCTGTCGATGAGCAGATGACGTGGATTGGCCAGATTGTCGGTAAGGAGTGGTTCGAGAGCTACACAACAGAGGAGCTCCTCGATGAGGATATGCGCTACTATAATGGCGTTGCTGGTGAGATGGATATCACCCTTGAGGAGTATCTATCGTCGGTGTTGAGTCGCGGCTCGCACGAGAATATCCGTATGTCGGGCCTCGATTCGTTGACCGACTATGTGGTCTATATCTATGGTCTTTCGGCTTCGGGAGAGGTTACCACGCGTCTGTTCCACGCCGAGTTCTCGACCGAGGCTCCATACGATGGTAACGACGTGACGTATGACATTGATGTAGAGGTAAATCGTGCCGTTGCAACAATCACTATCACACCATCGCACGAGGGTGTTGCCTACTTCAATAACCTCATTACACGCGAGGATTTCGAGGCCTATGGCGGTGATATCAATGCTGCTGCGGATGCCGTAATCGCAAAGATTATCGAGGACTATGCAGCGTGGGACTATACCCTGGCCGAGACCTTCGAGTATAATACCGACTATCTGGCAACGCAGTATGAGTTCGAGGCTATGGCAAACACCGAGTATGTGGCATTTGCCTTCAAGTGGAACGAGAAGTGTGAGCGCCTTAGTGAGGTGTCATACGAGTGGTTTGAGGTGGGTGAGATTGCACCTTCGGAGAATGTTATCACGATGGAAATCAGCAATGTAACGCAGTCGACATTCGACATCGTTACTACCACTACCAACCTCGATCCGTATGTCATTTTCCCTGTGCCTGTGGTAGAGATTGCCAAGATGCGTACCGACGATGCGATATTCAAATATCTCCTCAATACGTACGGCACTTCGGGCCTTACCTACTACCTTTGCGAGGGTGGCGTTAAGGGTACGTTCAGAGGCTTGGCGGCGGGTACGGAGTACGCCGTTTTGGTCTTCGGCTACGAGGCTGGAACGCTCACAACGGCTATGCTTCGCCAGAATATCACCACTGCCGAGGCGGGTGATGTCGATGCGTGTGTCTACACTATCGAGGTTACGGATGTCGATGACCGCGAGGCTAATGTGAGCATCACGCCTTCGGACTTTAGCATCTACTACTATTGGAATGTTTTTGAGGCTTCGATGAGCGAGGCTGATATTAAGGAGTATATCCAAAAGTCGTATAACTCAACATATTACGGCGATTACTGGGAGTTCAGCTACTATGAGTTGGCGCAGGGTAATGTTAATAGCCGAATCTCGCAGCTTATGCCTTCTACGGAGTACAAAATCATTGTTGTGCCTATGGACCCAAATAAGTTTGAGTACATCGGTGCGATGCGCGAGGGTGGCTTCTTTAGAACCGAGGAGGCTATCATTGCCGACATTAAGATTACGGCGGGCTTCGATGCCTACTACGATGGCGATGAGGTCTATGCCTTGGAGCCTGACTATTGCAGCTCTTGGCAGGGCTGGGTGGTAGTGCCTATGAGTGTAAATATTGAGGGTGAGTTTGACGGCTTCCTCTACACTATGTTCACGTATGTCGAGGGCCTTGAGAACCCTGAGATTTACTCGGATAACTTGCTGATAGACAACCTCTACAACGTAGGTGCTTATTGGTCGCCAGCATACTTCCGTGGCGAGTGGGATAAGACCATTATGATTGCTGCGGTGGCATTCGACTACGAGGGTAACCCTTCGCCTGTGTATCGTAGCGTTCACACCTTCACACGCGACGGAGCGGGCGATGCACAGGAGTTTGTGGACTACTATATGGGTACTATTACAACTTCGCTTTCGGCAAGCTGCGTTTACCGTGACGACCTCTTGGTTGAGGGCTTCGATGCTTCGATAAAGAGCATCCCACAACCCGAGGTGACAAAGCAGCGACGCTTGGTGGAGTTCCTACGATAGTGACCTATTTCCGTTGAAATTGGGGCAATTATGAGTTTTTACTCATAGTTGCCTCTTTTGTTTTTGTCTTTATGATTTACAAAATAGGGCGTTCGTTGAATTTTTTTCGCGCGTGAGAATGATTATATTATCTTTGCTCGCGTTAATTTTAGATATATTGTATTCATTTATGACTATTATGAAAAAGTTTGCCTCGATGTTTGTTGTAGCCATTATGGCTATGTCGTGCCACAGCGAGGTGAACAACACTACGAACCCCTCCCCCACAAATAGCAACGAGGTTTGCTTCGCAATGCCTCTCGATGCCACCCGTACGATGATTGGCGAGGGTGGCGAGACACGCTGGGCTCCAGGTGATGAGTTGGCAGTATGGGCAAAGGATGCCGAGGGTAATTACACACTCTCGAATGCGCCGTTTATGCTCCGTTACTTCTCACCAGAGTGGGATAAGGCATACTTCGCAGGTAATGTTGCGGCGATGGCCGAGGGTGACTACACCTACTACATCAGTTATCCACGTCCAACATCTGTTGAGGGTACTATGGCAACATATCGTGTAGCTGCGGAGCAGTCGGGAGCCTACGATGGTAAGTATGACATTATGGTTGCCGAGCCTGTCGTGGCGGAATCACTCACAACAGGCAAGCGTACGGAGCTAAATACCATTATGCGCCACCAGATGCACGCCATCAAGATTACCATTCCTGAGGGACGTAACCTCTATGGCAATCGCTTTGAGTATCTCGAGATTACCTTCCCAACAGATGTTGTCGGCGATGTGACTGTAGATGTGACAAATCCAGAGGCAGAGCCTGTGTATAGCAATACCTCGAATGTCATTAGAGTTGAGAGTGCCGATGGCTTCGATGCTGGCGATGATATTTGGGTGTTTGTGCTACCTGGCACTATCGATGGCGATGTTAGCTATCGTGTTCGAGGTGGTCGTCGTCACTCCGAGGTGGCGTCGTATGCTCTAAACCGCACTATGGAGCGAGGTCACGTGACGCCTATTCGTATGATGATTCCTGTTATATATCCATACTATACGGCACTCCATTTCTCTGTTGACCAGAACAATCTTGGAGAGGAATTCAACTTCTTCGATATCTATGATGCCGAGGGTAACCATATGGGTAAGTTTGAGCGCAACGCCTCGAACAAGTATACCGTAGACTACGAGGGTGAGTTCGATGCTGATATCTACGACAACTCTAATTGGCGCATAGTCTTCGATTCGGATAACGCTGTGGTTGAGACTACTATTAATGTGGGTGATATGACCGACTATTCGGAGCATACTCGCTGGATGAATGTGCCATACCTCTTCGCGGAGGATTTCTCATCGCTTGCTACGTTCGATGCTGAATATACTGGAGGTCCATACACAAGTACTGATGGAGCAACGACAGGTGGTTATGACCTTTCGCAGTATGGTATCGCTTCAGGATGGAGTGGCGCACGCGCAGGTTGTGACACAGCGGGTACCGCAATCTTGGTAGCAGGCCGTGTGGATTGCGTTGTGCTGGGTGCTACACGTGCCTATGGACGTCTTGATTCGCCAGCAATGAGCGGTATCAAGGAGGGTAAGAGTGTTAAGGTTGTAGTTGCATTTGACTATGGTGGTAGCCGTAGTGGTAGCTCGACATACTATCCTGTTGGCTGTGTAGGTTATACCACCGAGATGGGCCTCTTGTCTGGTTATGCTACGCAGTTTAGTAACAACGAGGCATTTGCGAATATTGAAGCCCCTGTAGCGGTGCCAAGTATCCCTACATCGGGCTCTGCAACAGGCCTAACGCAGTCGATGACATACACAATTAACAATTGCACATCGTCGCACCGTATATCTTGGCACGTTGGCCATATGGGTTATAAGAACTTTAAGATTGACAATGGCTACGGCTGGATGTACGTAGATAATGTTAAGGTCCAGATTGTAAAGTAAATAACGGGAATAAAATATTAACTAAAATTCTAAAATTATGAGAAAGCTTTTCACATTAGCATCTCTCGTTGCGCTATCGATGGTGGCTTGCACCAACGAAAGCTCAAAGGGCGAGGCAAATGAGAAGGGGTACATTAACTTCAGCCTCAATATCTCAAACGAGGTTGATGTGACACGTGCCAACATCGGCTGCACCACCCCAGCAGCTGAGGATTTCAATCTCACAATCGAAGGTGTAGGTAATGACTACCTCGGTGAGTTCGCTTCTATTGCGGAGTTTAACGAGAATAACTACCTTCACTATGGCACTTACAAGGCGACAGTTTTTGCTGGTAATCTCTTGGATGAGGGTTACGACAAGGCAACTTTCGTAGGTAGCAAGGAGTTTGAAGTTGCGGCTCGTAAGGAGACTAACGTCGAGATTACTGCTACCATCGCTAATGCTTTGGTAAAGGTGGAGACTACCGAGGGCTTCGACAACTACTTCGTTGGTGGTCACACATTTGAGCTTACAACCGAGGCTGGTAATAAGTTCGATGTATCGGCACAGAGCGAGCCTTTGTTTATCGCACCTGCGTCGTTCACTGTTGCAGGTACTGCCATAAAGCAGGCTAATCAGTCGGGCGCGGAGGGTGCTACAATCGCACTTCCGGAGTATAAGATGGAGAGTGCCGTAGCACAGACACTCTACACCGTGAAGTTCGATGTTAAGGATGCTGGTCGCGCAACTCTCGAGATTACTCTCAACGAGGAGCTTGTGGAGTCTATCGACATCGAGCAGGAGTTAAATGATAATGCACAGTAATAGTTTGTAAGATATGAAGCAGATTGTAAAGCTATTGAGCATCGCAGCCGCCGTAATCGTAACACTCGGCGCTTGTAGCAAGGATAACCCACATTATGTTAATCCAAGCGATGATGTAACAAATAACGTTGGATACCTCGCTCTTGGCGGTATGGAGGCATCGGTTATGGAGGATACCGAGGTTATTGGCTCTGTAACACGTGCCGAGGGTTTGGATATCAACAACTTCGATGTTGTAGTTACATCGAAGGCTGGTGAGGTTATGGCATCGTTCAAGTATGGCGAGCGCCCTACGGAGCCTATCGCTTTGGATAGTGGTGTCTACAAAATCACTATGATGTCGGAGTCGATGGTTGGCGCAGAGTGGGAGAAGCCTGTATATGGCGCAGAGCGCGAGGTGGTTATCACACGCAAGCAGACTACAACCGTAAACGATATCGTATGTAAGTTGCGTAATATCAAGGTTTCGGTGGGCTATGCCGTAGATATCAAGGAGCAGCTCGACCCAGAGTATACAACAATGACCGTAGCCCTTGGCGAGAGCTCATTGGTATACGATATCAACGAGGTTCGTGGTGGTTACTTTGCTCCTATTGCCGAGGAGAACACCTTGACTCTTACCTTCAAGTGCCGTTATGTGGATGGTGATAGAGATATCATTATGACTAACGAGATTTCGGGTGTTAAGGTAGCGCAGTGGCGTAAGATTAACGTTGTTGTGCAGCACGCTGCAGATGGTACTGCAAACATCGGTATCGTATGCGACACTTGGACTTACGACGAGGAGGTTATCTTCGACACTACCGTTTCACTCTTCGAGGAGGTTTTGGTTGACGACACAGATATGCCTGTTATCAACTGGGAGGGCCACGACCTTGCAGAGGCTTTCGAGCTTACTGACGATATGTTCGACTCGGAGGGTAACTTCACAAAGAGCATCAACATCGACATCACTGCAAAGAGCGCTATTCAGTCTATCGTAGTTAAGGCCGAGTCGGATAACGATGAGTTCCTTGCTGCTTACGGCGACGTATTGCCTTTGGAGACAGATATCTGCGATGGTTCGGTATCAAATACCTTCCTTAAGCTTATGGGCTATC
>JAFYRB010000057.1 GCA_017559615.1 Alistipes sp.
GGTCCTGGTGGTCAGTCGGTAAATACTACCTACTCGGCTATCCGTCTTACCCACATTCCTACAGGTATTGTTGTGCAGTGTCAGGACCAGAAGTCGCAGCTCAAGAACTTCGATAAGGCTTTCGAGGAGTTGCGTACACGTGTCTTCAACCTTGAGTACTCGAAGTATCTCGATGAGATTGCTTCGAAGCGTAAGACTATGGTTTCTACTGGTGACCGTTCGGCAAAGATTCGCACATACAACTATCCACAGGGCCGTATCACCGACCACCGTATCAACTACACAATCTACAACCTATCGGCATTTATGGATGGTGACATCCAGGATGTTATCGACCAGCTTATCGTAGCCGAGAACGCCGAGCGCTTGAAGGAGAGCGAGTTGTAGGAGGGAGTATTAAACGTAAAGTTGCTTTAAGGCGACTAACCCTCCATAGGGTTGGTCGTCTTTTGCATTATATAGACTGACAATGAGACATATAGCTCTAATTTTCATCTCGATACTGCTCTGCACCACGGCCTTTGCCGAGAAACCAGAGCGCAGCCAAATGGCCAAGGAGAGGGGCAAACGCCTTACCGTTAAGGAGTGGAAAACCACACCCGACGGGCGCAACAAGTGGGTTGACCACGTGGAGGTCTACAACGCCAAGGGACAGCTTATCGAGGAGGCGGAGTATGGTGACTTTGGCCGTCACCTCTCGTGGCGTTCGGAGTACACCTACAACGAGAAGGGGCTTCTCACGATGGAGGTTGTCTACAACGAGCGCAACAAGGTGGACAAGGTCCGTAAATTTGAGTACGACAGCAATGGCGTATGCACCCGCCGTCTTAACTACAATGCCAACGGCACCCTTAACTCCTACCGACAGTTTGAGTACACCTTTGAGTAAGCGATGAACGACATAGCAACACATACCTCCCTCAACGAGCTACCCATCTGGCTATCTATGCCCTCCATCACCCTCGAGGAGATGAAGGCCGTCAAGCTTATGAACCGCATAGATACGAAGTATGTGGTTAGCGATGAGGATGTTATGGCAATTCTTGAGCGCGTATCAGCACTTGGCTACCGCGTGCAGATTATCGGCGATAAGCGTGCCGCACGCTACGATACGCTCTACTACGACACTGCCGAGCGCGATATGTATATCCGCCACCACAACCGCATCCTCACCCGCCAGAAGATTCGCACCCGCCACTACGTGGACAACGATGCAACCTTCCTTGAGGTTAAGAACAAGAGCAACCGTGGCCGTACGGATAAGCGCCGTACGAGCATCGAGCGCTCATCGTTTGCCGACATTCATAGCAATGCGCAGGCCGTAGAGTTCCTCACCGAGCGTAGCCACTACGCCCTCGACACCCTCTCGCCCGCCCTTGCCACACGCTTTACTCGCATCACAATCGTCAACCCTACGCTCACCGAGCGCGTTACGATAGACCTAAACCTCGAGTATGAGGATGTGCGTTCGGGGTGTCGCGCCAAGATTCGAGGTATGGCAATCATCGAGATTAAGCAGGATGGCAACATCCGCTCGTCGATAAAGGATATCCTCCGCCAGATGCGCATCACCCCCCTCAAGGTGAGCAAGTATTGCCTCGGCACAGCACTTACCGTCGAGGCCATTAAGAAGAATAGGATGAAACAAAAGTTGCGTGATATTGAGAAGCGCATCGGCTACGGCAGATTAACCCTCTCACACGCCTAATACACTAATAATAAACAACATAAAACTTTATAATTATGTTCGGTTTTAACAACCCTACCGTAGATCCTGATTTGTACGATGCCGAGATAGCAGCCCTTACGGGTATGGACCAGAGCGTCGGTGCAACATTCTTGGGCATCCCCGTTTGCGATGCAGTATCTGTGCAGCAGCTATGCTTGCAGTTTGCTGTAAATATGCTTGTCACCACCGCTATTGTCTGGGGCTTCTACTTCCCTAAGAGCCACCACAAGGGCTTCTCCGTAACCTTTATGCTCTTCTCGACGGCAGTCTTTATGCTCCTCTTCTTTATGAAGAGTGTGGGCATTGACGTGAGCATCGGCCTTGGTCTCTTTATGATTTTCGGCATTATGCGCTACCGCACCGAGATGGTCCCTATCCGCGAGATGACCTACCTCTTCCTATCGATTGCCGTAGCGGTGATTAATGGTAGCAACCTTATGGTGTCGTATGCCGAGTTAGCCCTTGCCAACGCCCTAATCCTCATCGTATTAGCAGTTTTGGAGTATGGCATTATGCGCAAGCACGAGAGCTCGAAACTCATCTGCTACGAGCGCATCGAACTTATCCGCCCTGCCCGTCGCGCGGAGCTTATCGCCGACCTTGAGGAGCGCCTCGGACACAAGGTTTTGCGCGTAGATATCGGCAATGTGGACTTCCTTCGCGACGTCGCCTACATCAAGGTCTACTACCATCCCAAGCGAGGCGAGGTGGCTATGTCCGACTCGACACTCAAGATTAACGATAAGAACGCCTTCAACGCATAAACTGCTAATTATGAAAAAGATAATTATCTCCGCAATACTCCTCCTCGGCCTTATGCCTACGCTCTCGGCACAGGATATCCCCACACCAACGGATGTCACCACCAATGACTTTCGTGGTCGCATCGAGGGCAACTTCGAGTGGGAAGTTATAGACGACCTATCTATCGAGGCGGGCCTTCAGCTACGCCTCAAGGATGATTTCACGAGCGTAGACCGCACCCAAACCTCCCTTGGCATCAACTACGAGACGTGTAAATATTTCGATATCGGCGCCGACTACGTTCTCATCAACCGTTACGATAAGGGAGCATCGCAGTGGGAGAAGCCTCGCCATCGTGTTAACCTCAACCTCGAGGGCAAGGTCGAGGTAGGTCGCGTAGAGTTGTCGCTTCGTGAGCGCCTTCAGACCACATTCCGCACCGACTCTGTAAACCGCTACGAGAAGATGAATCCCGAGATGATTCTCCGCTCACGCGCTATGGCTACCTACAACATTCGCCACTCGCGCTGGTCGCCATACCTACTTTTCGAGCTACACAATACTCTCAACGCTCCAGCCGTTGTTAGTAATTATAAGAGCGAGCCTTATACCACCGATAACTTCATCACTCGCTATCGAGCAGGCATAGGAGTCAAGTATCGCGTTAGACGTAACCACCGCCTCGACTTCTACTACTACTTCGATTACGACCGCACCTATAATATTGACTACAAGGGCAATAAGGGCGATTTGAAGGGCTACCTCCGCGAAAACGAGATGCGCCACATCTTTGGTATAAGCTATAAATTTAAGTTGTAGTTATGCGAATCCTAAGCCTCATCGCCACCCTTCTCCTTACTCTCGGCACCCTCTCGGCCCGTGAGCCACTCTACGTGGTTAATGGCGCTGTTGTTGCTACTATCGAGAATATCCCCCACGAGGATATCGAGCGTATCGACGTTCTTCCTGCCGACGAGGAGAGTATCGCAAGGTGGGGCGTCGAGGCCTCCGAGGGTGTTATCATCGTGACGCTACGCTACGACACCCCCGCAACATTCGCCTATGAGGAGTACCGCAACTTCACCGACTACCTCGCACACACCGTGCGCTGGGACGACAACCTCCCTGCCGAGCGTGTCTCGCTACGCATCGTCGTAGATAGCCAGGGACGAGCAACCATTGCCGAGGTTTTGGACTCTACATCGCGCCAATACCTGAAGCGTGTTAGTCGCGCCATTGCCGAAGCACCACTCTGGAGTCCCGCCACACGCGATGGCAAGCCTCTGGAGAGCCGACATCTTGTAAACCTTAAA
>JAFYRB010000058.1 GCA_017559615.1 Alistipes sp.
GTGCCAGTAACCACACTCCACAGCCTGCTTACCGATAGTCTGTGTACGTGTCATACCACCCTTGATACCGTGGTTGATACAAGGAGCATATGCGATGATGAGTGATGGACCTGGGTAAGCCTCAGCCTCCTTCAATACGTTGAAGAGCTGCTGCTGTGATGCACCGATAGATACCTGTGCTACATATACATAGCCATAGGTCATAGCGATAGCACCGATATCCTTCTTGCGGATACGCTTACCTGCTGATGCGAACTTCGCAACTGCACCTACTGGAGTAGACTTTGATGACTGACCACCAGTGTTAGAGTATACCTCTGTATCTACGATAAGAATATTTACATCCTCGCCCGATGCCAATACGTGGTCAACACCGCCGAAGCCGATGTCGTAACCCCAACCGTCACCACCGAAGATCCACTGTGACTTCTTAACAAGCCACTCCTTGTACTCAAGGATAGTCTTGCACGCATCGCAGCTGCAAGCCTCAACCATAGGCAACAAACGTGCAGTAATCTCGCGTGATGCAGCAGCGAGGTGACGTGAGTCGATCCACTCCTGCATTGTAGCCTTAAGCTCCTCCGAGCAGCAGTTGCACTCTGCGATAGCCTTACGCATAACATCTGCCAAGGCCTCACGAATCTTCTCAACACCAACCTTCATACCAAGACCGAACTCGGCGTTATCCTCGAAGAGTGAGTTTGCCCACGCTGGACCGTGGCCCTCGGCGTTGGTGCAGTATGGTGTTGATGGCGCAGAACCAGAGTAGATTGATGTACAACCAGTAGCGTTAGCAACCATCATACGGTCACCGAAGAGCTGTGTGATAGCCTTAATGTATGGAGTCTCACCGCAACCAGCACAAGCACCCGAGAACTCGAACAATGGCTGTGCGAACTGCAAGTTCTTAACCGACTTAGTCTTATCTACGTACTCTGTGTAGCCAATCTCCTTGGTAACCTTTGCCCAATTCTCAGCCTGAGGCATCTGCTCTGCCAAAGGACGCATTACGAGAGCCTTCTCCTTTGCTGGACATACGTCAACACAGTTGTTACAGCCTGTACAGTCGAGTGGCGATACCTGAATGCGGAACTTGAGAGCCTTAGTCTCGCCCAAGCCCTGCTTCCACTCAAGACCTGATGCTGCAGCCTGCTCCTCTGTTGCGAGGAATGGACGGATAGCAGCGTGAGGACATACGTAAGCACACTGGTTACACTGGATACAGTTCTCAATCTTCCACTCTGGTACTGATGTCGCGATACCGCGCTTCTCGTAAGCTGCAGTGCCGTTATCCCAAGTACCATCCTCGCGGCCGTTGAATGCCGATACAGGAAGCTGGTCACCCTTAAGAGCATCGATAGGCTTACATACCTCGCGTACGAAAGCTGGAAGCTCTGCGTCTACCTGCTGTGCAGCCACCTCGCAGCTCAAGTTTGCCCACTCTGCAGGAACCTCAACCTTGATAACAGCCTCGCAACCTGCGTCAACAGCAGCGTAGTTCATATTTACGATATCCTCGCCCTTCTTGCCATAAGATTTGTAGATAGCCTTCTTCATCTCCTCTACAGCCTTCTCGATTGGAATGATATCGGCAATCTTGAAGAATGCTGCCTGCATAATGGTGTTGGTACGTGAGCCAAGGCCAAGCTCTGCGGCAATCTTTGTAGCGTTGATGATGTAGAAGTTGATACCATTCTTAGCGAGGTATGCCTTCATATGTGTAGGAAGTGTGCGGCAAGTAGTCTCAGCATCGTTTACAGAGTTGAGAAGGAACGAGCCACCGCGCTTGAGGCCCTTCAATACGTCATACTTCTCGACGTATGATGGAACGTGGCAAGCCACGAAGTCTGGGGTAGTCACCAAGTAAGGTGATGTGATAGGCTTGTCACCAAAGCGAAGGTGCGATGATGTGTAACCACCTGACTTCTTTGAGTCGTATGCGAAGTAAGCCTGACAATACTTGTCTGTCGAGCCACCGATAATCTTGATAGAGTTCTTGTTAGCACCTACAGTACCGTCTGAACCAAGACCGAAGAACAACGCCTCGAAAGTACCCTCCTTAGCCATAGAGATCTCCTCGCCAACAGGGAGTGACAACATTGTAACGTCGTCGTTGATACCTACTGTGAAGTGGTTCTTAGGCTCTGCAGCCTCAAGGTTAGCAAATACTGCCAACATCTGTGCTGGAGTAGTATCCTTTGATGAAAGACCGTAGCGGCCACCGATAATCATAGGGCGGTTCTCGCACTCGTAGAATGCATCGCGGATATCGAGGAACAATGGCTCGCCATTAGCTCCTGGCTCCTTTGTGCGGTCCAAAACGCAGATGCGCTTAACCGACTTTGGCAATACGTTGAAGAGGTACTTTGCCGAGAATGGACGGTAGAGGTGTACGGTGATAACGCCGACCTTCTTGCCCTGTGTGCGAAGGTAGTCAACACACTCCTTGATAGTCTCGGTGATAGAACCCATAGCGATGATGATGTTCTCCGCCTCTGCGTCACCGTAGTATGTGAATGGCTTGTACTCGCGGCCTGTGATAGTCGAAATCTTCTCCATAGCCTCTGCAACCATATCTGGTACAGCGTTGTAGAACTTGTTCGAAGCCTCACGAGTCTGGAAGTAGATATCTGGGTTCTGTGCAGTACCGCGAGTTACAGGACGCTCTGGGTTGAGCGCGCGCTTGCGGAACTCACGCAACGCCTCACGATCGAACATCGCCGAGAGTGATGCCTCGTCGATAAGCTCAATCTTCTGAATCTCGTGTGAGGTACGGAAACCATCGAAGAAGTGTACGAAAGGAATGCGAGCCTTAAGAGATACGATGTGTGCGATACCTGCGAGGTCCATAACCTCCTGAACAGATGAAGTTGCCAACATCGCGAAACCAGTCTGGCGTACTGCCATAACATCCTGGTGGTCACCGAAGATTGAGAGTGACTGTGCTGCCAAGGCACGTGCCGATACGTGGAACACGCCTGGGAGCAACTCACCAGCAATCTTATACATATTAGGAACCATCAACAACAAGCCCTGTGAAGCGGTGAATGTTGATGTCAACGCACCACTCTGCAACGAACCGTGTACTGCACCTGCAGCACCTGCCTCCGACTGCATCTCTACGACCTTTACTGTGTCGCCAAAGATGTTCTTCTTACCCTGTGCCGACCACTCGTCAACAAGCTCTGCCATTGTTGAAGATGGGGTGATAGGGTAGATGGCTGCTACCTCAGAGAACATATAAGCGATATGCGCTGCTGCGTAGTTACCATCACACGTGATAAATCTCTTTTCTGCCATATTCTTCAAATAAAATTTTGTTTTCTAAATCTCTTATTCTTAGGTCAAATATTGTCGTATGCCTTGGCGGTTTTCTACCCCTATGGGGTATATCGGTGAGTGAAGTTCTATTGCTTCAAATTTTCGTTACGACAAAAAATCGGTGCAAAGATACACATAAAGAGTGAAAAATCATAGAAATTCCGCTGTTAACTTTCTAACAATAAGAAGATTTAATTGTTAAGGAAATAACAATCTCTCTAATTTGGTCAATTTTTCCAATACATCAATCGTGCAAATTCCCCTGAAAATTCATTCGGAAGAGGTTGTATATCGCCTATTTTTACTATCTTTGTGGTATGAAGTTAACATTTTTAGGCACAGGAACATCGCAGGGCGTACCCGTAATAGGGTGTCGATGTGAGGTTTGTCGCTCCGAGGATAGACGCGACAGACGATTGCGTACCTCTGCAATGGTAGAGGTTGAGGGACAGCGATTTATAATCGACGCGGGCCCCGACTTCCGCTATCAGATGTTGCGCGAGGGGGTGACACATATCGACGCCATTCTGCTTACGCACGAGCATAAGGACCATACGGGAGGTATTGACGATGTTCGCGCCTTCAACTTTGTGGATTTCCCTGTTATTCACACCACGCATATCTACGGCAATGAGCCTACGATAGAGAGTATTCGCCGCGATTTCCACTACGCCTTTTCGCAAAATAAGTATCGCGGTGTACCAGAAATCAAACTTCATACGTTAGATGAGCAGCGCCCGTTCACCATTGGTGGTGTGGAGATAATTCCCGTTGTTGGCTCTCACTCGGAGCGTTTTCGTTCCGTGGGCTTCAGGTTTGGCGAGTTGGCATACCTTACGGATATGAACCATATTGCCGATGCGGAGTTGGAAAAGTTGAAGGGCGTTAAAGTATTGGTGATAAATGCATTGCGCTGGGAGCCTCATAGCTCGCACTTCTCGGTTGCGGAGGCTTTGGAGGTTATACGCAGAGTTGCTCCCGAGCGCGCGTATTTAACCCATATGTCACATCGTATAGGCCTTCACGCCGAGGCTTCGGAGCGTCTGCCCGAGGGTGTGGAGTTGGCATACGATGGACTTACGGTGGAGTTGAATGATTAAAATTGGGTAATGATGAAGAGATATCTTGAGGGCAAGGTCGTTGTTGTCACAGGAGCTTCGTCGGGTATTGGCGAGGCTATGGCGCGCGAGTATGCCAAGATGGGTGCAAAGGTGGTTATGGCAGCACGCCGCGAGGAGGAGTTGCAGCGCATCGCCGCGGAGATTCGTCAGTCGGGTGGCGAGGTGACCTACTCGGCGTGTGATGTTGTCTCGGAGGATGACTGCAAACGCCTTATGGAGAGGGCTGTTGAGGCCTTTGGCGGTATCGACGTACTGATTTGTAATGCTGGCCTTTCGATGCGTGCGTTGTTTGATGATTGCGACCTAAAGGTGTTGCATCGACTTATGGATGTCAATTTCTGGGGTACGGTAAACTGCACGAAGTATGCCTTGCCGTGGCTTCAGAAGTCGCGAGGCTCACTTGTTGGTATCTCCTCTGTTGCGGGTATTCACGGCTTGCCAGGACGTACGGGATACTCGGCATCGAAGTACGCTATGACGGGCTTCTTGGATACGATACGTGTTGAGAATCTTAAGAAGGGGGTTCACGTTATGACAGCGTGTCCAGGCTTTACGGCCTCGAACGTCCGCTTCTCGGCACTCACTGCCGATGGCTCACAGCAGGGCGAGACACCACGCAACGAGGCGAAGATGATGACTCCCGAGCAGGTTGCACATATCGTAGCACGTGGCATCCACCGCCGCAAGCGTCTTTGTCTTATGGAGTGGGAGGGACGTGCTACACATCTTCTCAAGAAGTTTTTCCCTGCGTTTGTCGATAGGATGTTTTATGCGGTGATGGCCCGAGAGCCTGACTCGCCACTTAAATAAGTTACACTTAAATAAGTTAGGGTGTCCGAGAGGGCACCCTAATTTGTTTGTTTTATCGTATCGAGTGTTCGCGCATCCAGCGGGCTATATCTGCCGAGGCGGTGCCACGTTCCAAAACGCCAACCTTCTCCTCCATAAACTCCTTAAGTTTAGCGGAATAGGTGGCGTGGTCGAACCTCTCCAATATCTCGAGAAGCTCATCCTCGCTCTCGGCAAGAGGGTATGGCAGATTGTGGATATCGAAGTAGTAGCCACGGTCGTACTGCGCAACATCAATGGCATAAAGAAGGCAGGGCTTGCCCATCATCGAGAAGTCGAACATCGAACTTGAATAGTCGGTAATAAGCATATCCGATGCCGAGAGAAGCTCCTGCATATCGTGATACTTTGTGCCATCGTAGACATCCTCAAAGGCGATGAGCGGCGAGGTGTCGACACGTCCCATAAGGTTGGGGTGGAGGCGCACGATGATGCTTACACGCTCCGCGCCGAGAGCCTTGCACAACGCTCCCTTAACTCTCGACCAGTCAATGCTATAAGGCTTGATGCTCAAGTCGTGGATGCTACGAAACGTTGGGGCGTAGAGTACGATTTTACTCTTGGAATCAATACCATAAAGCTCCTCGATACGCTTGCGCGATGCCTCGATGCCTGCGGCGTTGAAGAAGAGGTCGTTGCGGGGTATGCCACACTCCAAAATTTCGCCATCGTACCAGAAGGCGCGGTGGATAAGCTCGGTGTGCATACGGCTTCCTGAAATCATAAGGCTACACGCCTTCGAGTCGAGTTTCGCGCGTTGAACATAGCTATAACCGAGCTTCTCGGCTACATCACCCTCGATGCGCTTGAGGGCCACGCCCGCGTGCCACAACATAAGATACTTCTGCTCGGGGCGCTTATGCCAATAGATGCGATAGGGTGCCGAGCGGCTATTTGTAATCAGGAATTCGGTGGTTGCAAGGAGCTTGAAGTAGTCCCACGACATAAACCTTACGACCTTGATGCGAGGGTCTACCGACGAGGTGTTTATCCCCTTGCGGAATACCCAATAAATCTCCATATCGGGGTGATGCTCAAGGATATACTCGCTCAAGTAGCGAGGGTTACAGCCATACTGCTTGAAGTTATATGCCCAGCACATAACCCTTCCAGGCTTCACGTCCAATGTTAGGCGAAATAGGTATGATATGATGTTGCCAAAGAGCTTTGCAGCGTAGTTGGCGACATAGGCGATTTGCTCTCCCAGGCGTCTCATTTATTATAAATTTAGGTATAATAATAACGCAAATATAAGAATTAATCTTTGTTTTTGGAAAATTATTCCTAAATTTGCCTATAATTTTCTACCTAATGAAGAGACCTGAAATCGACAACGAAGCGTTGCGAAAACGATATAGTCCCGATGGCTCGAAGCTACGTCGTGACCAGCTGGAGCTTATGCAGATGCTCCAATTCTTGGATGATATTTGCAAGAAGCATAACATCCGGTGGTGGTTGAGTTCGGGAACTCTTATTGGTGCTGCACGCCACGGAGGCTTCATCCCTTGGGATGACGACCTCGATATAGCGATGCTTCGTAGCGACTATAAACGTCTAAAGAAGATACTCCTTGAGCTTAACGATGAACGATACGTGCTTCACTGTATGGATAACGATGTGGAGTATGTAAATCTCTTTGGTAAGTTACGTAAGCGTGAGGGAGTTATAGGTGCTTCGAGCCGTCGCTACAACTACTACAAATGGCGCGGTATAGGTCTCGATATCTTCCCCGTTGAGAAGGGAAATTACCTCGCGGCACGCATCGCGTCGGTGGTCTACAATAATATCCAGCACTTGACATCATACATTAAATGGGGGTGGTTGCGTAAGCCACTGATTCGCCTTATCGAGGGACTCTGCTTGGGTGTCATCTTCCCGTTGTTGCGCCTCATAGGTCTTATCAACCCACGTGGCGAGTATCACTATGCCTTGGGTGTAGGCTGGCCAAAGACCACGATATTTATGAACGAAACGATGCCTCTTAAGAGGATGCCGTTCGAGGGTGTTGAGATGCCTGTTCCGAAGGATACGGATGCCTACCTCCGTAGGGTATATGGCACTTGGTGGGAGTTGCCATCGGATGAGGCGATAAAGCGCGCGATACATTGCCGTGAGTATCGTGAGGAGATTTATGGCAGTGAGGCTTAAAACTCGGAGTGGGATGGAGATAAAGATAGATAACGAAGCACTACGCGCGAGATATAGCCCCGAGGGTTCGAAACTACGTGAGAATCAGCGGGCGTTGCTCGAGATTTTACTCGAGTTGGCCGACATCTGCCAGAAGAATAACATCCGTTGGTGGTTGAGTTCGGGTACGCTTCTCGGTGCGGCGCGTCACGGTGGCTTTATACCCTGGGATGATGATGTGGATATAGCGATGCCGCGCAAGGATTTTAAGCGTCTGGAGAGAATCCTGCACGCTATGGATAACCCGAAGTATGTCTATCAGTCGATGCGTAGCGATGTTGAGTACACGAGTGTTTTCGGTAAGTTTCGCAAGCGTAACGATGTGATTCACACTACGGGAAAGCGTCATCAATATCTCCAATATAAGGGCCATTTCGTGGATATATTCCCTGTGGAGAAGACGAACTACTTTGCCTCACGTGCTGCGAAGGTTGTCTACGATTTGTTGCAGCACCCTACGGTCTATATCAAGAACAAGTGGTTGCGAAGATTTATGGTGCGAAGCGTCGAGGTGCTCTGCTTGGGCGTTATCTTCCCGCTGCTGCGTATCATAGGCCTTATCAACCCACGTGGCGAGTATCACTATGCGTTGGGTATGGCGTGGCCAAAGTCGGTGTTCTTCGCCGAGGAGATATTTCCTACCACAAAGGCGGAGTTCGAGGGACACCTATTCCCCGTTCCAAAGGATGTGGATGCCTTCCTCGGTAGGGTATATGGCGATTGGCGAAGGCTCCCTTCGGATGAGGCGATATTGAGGAGTATACACTCGGCAGAGTATCGCAACGAGATATTGGAGAGAATGCAATAGACGAGATTATGAAAAAGGTTATTACATACGGAACATACGACCTTCTTCACGAGGGCCACATCAACCTTCTGCGTCGTGCCAAGGAGCTTGGCGACTACCTTATCGTAGGCGTTACGAATGATAGCTTCGACCGCGAGCGTGGTAAACTCAACGTGCGCAATAATGTTTTGGAGCGTGTTGAGGCGGTGAAGGCTACGGGGTTTGTCGACCAGGTGGTTATCGAGGATTACGTGGGCCAGAAGATTGATGATATCCTTAAGTATGATGTCGATATCTTCGCCATAGGCTCCGATTGGGAGGGTAAGTTCGACTACCTGAAGGAGTATTGCGAGGTTGTCTATCTGCCTCGAACCGAGGGTGTTTCCTCTACGATGCTACGTGCCGAGAGTCAGCAGGTTATATCCATCGGTGTGGTAGGTTGCGGTCGTATCGCCCAGCGCTTTGTTTCCGAAATTTCGAAGGTCGATGCTGTACGTCTTACGGCTGTTTATGATACTTCGCGTAGCGCTGCCGAGGCGATTGTGGAGGATGGATGCTACGTATGTGATAGCTTCGAGGAGCTTGTTGAGAGGGTAGATGCGGTCTATATCGCAACGCCACACCTCGCACACTACGCACAGGCGAAGTACGCCTTGGAGAATAACCGTCACGTCTTGTGTGAGACGCCTATGGTGCTTCGCAAGGAGCAGGCCGAGGAGCTTTTCGCACTGGCCGAGGAGCGAAATCTTGTGCTTCTGGAGGCTAATAAAACCGCCTTCTGTCCCGCCTTCAACCACCTTATAACGCTCATCAAGAGTGGCCTTATTGGAGATGTTGTGGGCATTGATGCTTCGGAGTCGAAGCTCTGGGGTGCCGAGAAGCTGAAGCGAGAGTTGGACCCTCGCGAGGCGGGAGGCTCGTTGTACGAGATGGGCTCCTATCCGTTGTTGCCTATTCTTCGCCTCTTGGGCGATGATTATGAGGATGTTAACCTTTATAGTAGGCTTAACGACGATGGCGTGGATGTCTACACTCGAGGTATCATCCGCTATCGCAAGGCTGTGGCATCGTTCCAGCTCGGTTTGGGCGTAAAGACCGAGGGTAACCTTGTTATCTCTGGTACGAAGGGCTATGCCTATGTTCCATCGCCTTGGTGGAAGACCGACTACTTTGAGCTTCGCTACGAGGACCAGAACCAGAATAAGAAGTACTTCTACAAGTGGGATGAGCCAGGCTTGAGGTATGAGATTCAGGAGTTTGTGTCGTGCATCGTCAATGGCCGCCATAGCTCGTCACGCCTTCGTTCGAAGGAGAGCATTGCAATGGCGCGCATTATGCAGCAGTTTGCCGAGCGCGTAAACGTTTTTGTGCTATGAGAAGGGCGTTAGTTGTTGGTGGTGCGAATGGAATAGGGCTCTCGATTGCCACGTTGCTTGCCGAAGATGAGCGCTTCGACAGAGTCTATATCGTTGACCGTGTGGCGGTTGCCGAGGAGTTCTTGAATCCGAAATTCTGCTGCACGCGCTTCGATCTTCGCTCGGAGGATTATGCGTTGTTTGATAAATTTACGGATGTCGACACGTTGATGATAACAGCGGGCTTTGGACGTCTGGCTCACTTTGCCGATGTCGAGGAGCAGCATATCTCGGATAGCTTCGAGGTGAATAGCATCGCGCCAATTCGCATCCTTCATCACTTCTTCCCACGCATCAGCGCAAAGGAGGATTTCTATTGCGGTGTTATGGGAAGCATCGCGGGCTTTATGTCGTCGCCACTCTTTGCCGTATATGGCGCTACGAAGGCGGCACTAAAGATTTTTATCGAGAGTGTGAATGTGGAGCTTGAGAAGGCGGGAACATCGAACCGCATCCTAAATATCTCGCCAGGCTCTATCAAGGGTACGGCGTTCTATAATGGGGCAACGGACCTTGCAGTAACACGCACTTTGGCTGAAGATATTATCGAGAGGCTATGGGCGAAATCGGACCTCTTTATCCCGCAGTATGACGAGGTGTTTAAGGCTGTGCTGGAGCGTTACAGTGCCGATTTTCGTGCCGAGGGCCGCCACTCCTATGAGTATAAGATGCAGAGTGGTCGTGTAACGGAGAAAAAATAGTAACCTATGCAGAAGAATATTACCATATCTATCATTGCGCCTATATATGGCGTTGAGAAGTATATCGTCGAGTTTGCCGAGTCGGTGTTGTCGCAGAGCTATCCTCACATCGAGTTTATCTTTGTGAATGACGGCACGAAGGATCGCTCGATAGAGCTTCTCGAGGAGCTTATAGCGCAGAAGTATGAGCATCGCCGCGAGCAGATAAAGATTGTTCATAAGCCTAATGGTGGCCTCCCCGCAGCACGCCGCACAGGACTTGAGAACGCTACGGGAGACTATATATATAATGTAGACTCGGACGATTGGCTTACTGAAGGCTCTATTGCCAAGATAGCTGCAAAAATCGCGGAGACGGATGCCGATGTGGTCTACTTCGACTATGTTAAGGAGTATCCTACGCGCTCGAGTGTTAAGCGTGAGCGTTGCTACACGAGTGATGAGCGTGAGGTGTATATCCGCAATATGTATAACCATCGCTCGTTTGGTACGCTTTGTAATAAGTGTATTCGTCGCAGTCTATTCGTTGATAATGAGATATTTATACCGAAGTATGGCTATGCCGAGGATTGCTGCGTGTCGACACAGGTGATTGGCTATGCTCGCTCTATTGCCTACCTCGCGGAGAGTGTCTACCACTATCGTAAGGGTGTTGCTACGGCGATGACGGGACAGCAGCGCCGCAGACGTAAGAGAGAGTATGCCCTGAACTTTATCGACCTATATTTGAAGTATCGTGATGTGCCAAAGGCGGAGAACCCCGTGGCGTGCATCTTTGATGATATCCTCATTCAGTCGGGTTGGTACTCGTTGTGGTATCGTTTGGATTTATTCAAGGAGTATGAGTGGCTGGCCAAGGCAGTACGTGGAGCAAAGATACGTTGTGGCTCGGATGTCCCCGTTGTGGCACAGATAGTTACAAAGATTGTGGCGCTGTTCAAGTAGTCACACAAGAAAACAAAAAAAGACGACTTATTCAGTCGTCTTTTTCATTTTGCGGAGGGCACTGGATTCGAACCAGCGGATACCTTACGATATCGGCAGTTTAGCAAACTGCTGGTTTAAGCCACTCACCCAACCCTCCTTAAACCACCTTTCTTTGTGAAAGAGCGGTGCAAATATACAACTAATTTTCTAATGTGCAAAAAAAATGTGGCAAATATTGTAATTTGTGTGTTAGATAATCCTTACTAATCCCCTATAACCCCTCGCTCGTAACACACTCCTTATACGTAGAATCCCTATCTCTCTCCTATTCTAGTTATTGCCCATTATGTATATCATCCCCTCATCTGTCGGAACATCTCCCACATTAGGATACCCGCTGACACAGATACGTTTAGCGAGTGCTTGATGCCTATTTGCGGAATCTCTATCGCGCCATCTACAACATCGGCGATAGTCTGGTCGACACCCTCCACCTCGTTGCCAAAGACAAGGGCATATTTCGTACCCTCCTCCGCGCGGAAGTCGTTGAGCATCGTCGAGCCCTCTATCTGCTCGATGGCGATAATCTTATACCCCTTGGCACGTAGCTCCTCCACGCACTCGAGTGTCGTAGGGTAGTATGCCCACGCCACGCTCTGCTCTGCGCCGAGAGCCGTTTTATGTATCTCGCGGTTAGGGGGTGTAGAGCTAATTCCACATAGCGCAACTTGCTCAATACCAAAGGCATCGGCAGTGCGGAAGAAGGAGCCTACGTTCTGTGCCGAACGCACGTTGTCCAACACCACCGTAACGGGTAGTTTGTCAACATTTGCATACTCCTCAATCGTTGGGCGTCCCAACTCCTCGTTAAGTAGTTTTCGCATATATTAGCGGAGATATTAAGTTTTTTTACTATTTCGGTGACAAATATACGAAAATATAAAATATTTTTGGTAAATTTGCGCTTGAATGTTTTTTATTGGTCGCCGATGCGTAGATTTGTAGCATATATACTCCTTACGTTTGCAACCCTTGTTGGGGGGGGGTATGCGCTCTCTGCGCAGGAGTCGCAACCAGAACTAAAGCTCCAGGCCGACTTCACCTCGCTCTTCGACAACAGGGAGTACGCCGAGATGAAGGGTATCGATTCGGGTACGCTCTTTGGTGCGCGCCTAACGCCCCAGGTGGGCGTCGAGTGGCAGGAGCGCAACCAGTTGATGGTGGGTGCCGATTTGTATCAGGACTTTGGTCACAACAAGTTCCTATCGAAGGCGAAACTGCAACTATACTACGCCTACAATGCTCCACAAGTAAAGCTATATGTGGGTATCTTCCCCCGTAGTGCGATGCGAGGATTAAGTACTCCGCTATTCTTCGACCCTGCGTATTGCTACTACAACAATAGCATCAGCGGTGTGTTGGCGCGCTACGAGGAGGAACCATATATGTCGTATGTGGAGTTTGCTATGGACTACACCGGTATGCGCACATTCAACACACGTGAGGCCTTTTCGATAATGTCATCTGCAAAGTACTTCTTTTGTGGATACTATGATGCCGATATCTTCTCGTGTGGCTACGATTTTTATATGGGACACTATGCCAAGGACTATAACCCCGACACCATAGATGGCGTGGTTGATAACCTTATGCTTACGCCCTATATCGCCTTCGAACACAACAGCCTATGTATGTTAGGCTCTCGCTATCCGCTGGCACTCGACGTGCGTCTGAGCTATGTGCAGTCGTTGCAGCGTGACCGCATCGGCGAGAATGTGTGGAAGCACCCCTTTGGTGGTGAGTTGTATGTTGCACTATGGTGGGCGGGTATAGAGCTCTCGAATCGCCTCTATGTGGGCAAGGGCTCGTTGCTGACATACTACAACCGCTATGGCTCGGCGGTCTATCACAATATGCCGATATATCGCACCGAAAAGGGTATCTACGATGCTATTGCGCTTTCGTATAGTCAGCGATTCTTTGACGATACCGTAGGCCTTAAGGCGGGTATAACGATGGAGTATAACGGCACAGGTTGGGGAACGCGACAATGGTTGCAGGTGGACGTGGCACTCGGCACCGACATCAGCCTAAAACGTAGCAAAGATATTGAATAATAAGTAATTAAAACATACATAACATTATGACAACAGAAGTAACTGAAGTAAAGGAGAAGTCGTTGAACTTCGTGGAGGAGGTTATCGAAGAGGCGATAGCCAA
>JAFYRB010000059.1 GCA_017559615.1 Alistipes sp.
AAGTTCCTAACCAAGCTCTTTCAGGCACTGCGCATAGAGCTTAACGGCGAGATTGAGGCACTCAAGATGGCACTCGAGCAGAGCCTCAAAATCCTAAACCCCGAAGGCCGCTTGGTGGTTATGTCCTACCACTCGCTCGAGGACCGCATCGTCAAGAACTTTATGCGTAGCGGCAACAGCGAGGGCGTTATCGAGAAGGATTTCTTTGGTCGCGCCACAACACCTTTCAAGGTCATAACACGTAAGGCTATCGCACCTTCGAACGAGGAGATTGAGCGAAACCCTCGCTCACGAAGCGCAAAGCTCCGCGTAGCAGAACGCATCGACTAAACAACTAACACGACGACTACAATGACACCAAACAACAGATACGACACCGACCAAGAGCGCATACGCCGCGAGGTTATAATCCTCGACGAGGAGACATCCGAGGAGCGCAACAACGACGATAATAGCCCCTGGGCGCACTACGATAAAGAGGAGCAGTTCAATAGAGAGGCAAGGGTGGAAGATAGCGAGATTCCCTTCACAGATGAGGAGGGTGAGGAGCATCATAGCGAGAATATGAGCCCTTGGACAATGATTACCACAGGCCGCATCCTTCCCGATAACTCACGTCCCTACCACCGCTACTTCATAGCCATAGCGTTTATGTGCTTCTTCAGCATCTTTTTGACTTTTATGTCGCTAAACGCCAACCGCGAGTATCGTCAGCGCGAGAAGTACGCCTCGATTCTTCACGAGCGTGCGGTATTGAAGGAGGAGGAGAAGTATAGCCTCTCGTCGAAGCGCGCTGTAACGGCACGCCTCAAGAGCCACGGCGTAGAGTTGGTAGACCTCTCGAAGAGGAGCAGATTAATCGAAAAGTAGTTTATGGCACAGAATAAAAGTACGAATAGAGGCAAGGCCGAGGCAAGTAAACCGAAGCGCCCACGCACACTGAAGCACGATATCATCTCTCGTGTTAAGTCGCTGTATGCCCTACTTATCATCTGTGGCATCGCGGTTATATTTCGCTTCGTATGGATTATCGCCATCAGCCCTTCGGTGCGTCACAACGCCGAGGTTATGAAGGATGGTATCTATCGTTATAGCGACATTGAGGCACACCGTGGCACGATTCTCTCGCGCGATGGTGAGCCTTTGGCAATCTCCTCGCTACGTTATAGCATCCTGCTCGACTTCGGCTCGGAGGGTATGATAGATGCCGATGCGGAGGCGTATCAGAAGAATGTAAACTCTCTCTCGAAGCTCCTTGCGGCGCACTTCACGCCTGAGGATGCTGCGGAGCATAACTATAAATATATCTCGGAGGCGGAGTATCGTCAGCGCCTTATCTCGGAGCGCGAACGCAAGGATAGAAAGCGCCGCGCGTATAAGATTCTGCCACGTACGATTACCATCGACGAGTGGAATATGATGCGCCGCAACTACCCTATCTTCAACGGAAATATGGGTTACGTCTTTAGTGCGGAGCCTCACGATAAGCGTCTCTACCCTTCGGGAGATATAGCACGTCAGACCATCGGCCGCTACGACACCATCGTTGTAAATGGCAAGAAGGTGCCAGGCTCGGGACTCGAGGGACTCTACAACGATGACCTCGCGGGTAAGAATGGCTTGAGCAAGGAGCAGTGGATAGCCCACGGCTTCTGGACACGTGTGGCAGATAGAAAGAACCGCCCTGTGGAGAATGGCGCTAATGTCATCACAACCCTCGACGCGGGCCTTCAGCGTATGGCACACGAGCGTCTCGACTCGATGCTACGCAAGCAGCAGGCCTCGTTTGGTGTTGCGATGGTTATGGAGGTTAAGACCGGAAATATGCTCTGTATGGTGAGCCTTGGCTCGGGTGTTGAGCGCGGAACAACGTATAGCGAGCGTGTCAACAACCACGCCCTTGCTACCTGCATCAGTCCTGGCTCTACGATGAAGCTCGCCTCGGCAATGGCACTTGTGGAGATTGGAGGCTATGACCTCTACACCACGGTAAACACCGAGCATTCGCGCCCTAACCACCCCGTAAAGATTGGTGCAGCGAAGATTGAGGACTCTCACGATGCTGCGGGCAAGGATAGCGACGGTAATGTGACACTGAAGGATGCCTTTGCACACTCGTCGAATGTCTACTTCGCAAAGGCCGTATACGAAAGTTTCAAGGATAACCCCGAGAAGTATACCGACTTTCTCGCCAAGCTCCGCTTCAACGACTACATAGGCCTCGAGGCGTATGGCGAACGTAAGGGAAAACTTGCTATGGCAGATAGCCCTGATTGGAATCAGCGCGGTAGCACAAGTACACGTCTTCCTCGCTTGGCCTATGGCTATGAGTTGGACATCCCACCTATCCATATGCTCACCTTCTACAATGGTGTTGCTAACGAGGGCCGTATGGTAGCCCCACGATTTGTCGACCGCATAGAGCGCGATGGCGAGGTGGTGGAGAAGACTCCTGTTGTGACACTCATCAACAGGATGTGTTCGAAGAATACGCTTGCAATCTTGGATAGCTGTCTTGCAGCAGCCTCGGAGCGTACGGGACGCCATTTCAGGGATTTGCCAATACCTTTTGGTTGTAAGACTGGTACTGCACAGATGTGGAGTACGTTCGTAAGCGAGAGCCGCATCGACAACATCCAGATGAAGAATGGTATCAACGGCAAGCAGGACAACTACTACTATGGCTCGATGATATGCACTATGCCGCAGGAGAATCCTAAATATACGATTATGGTTGCGGTGTGTAAGCAGGCTACGCCCGAAAGCCCTACCTACTTTGGTATCGACCTCTCGGCTCCCGTAGCATCGGATATTATGGAGTATATCTATGCCAACGACCATACGCTCCATTCGGCTATTGAGAGCGCCGAGGAGAAGTTCACGCCCAAGTCTATCAAGGCGGGTAAGAGCAACTATGTGGCGAAGATTAGCAAGATGACAAATACGGTTACCGACAATAGCGAGGGTGAGGCGTGGAGCCGTGCCTCGGTTGAGGATAGCGCCACAACGATATCGGGAGTGACAATTAGCGAGGGCAAGGTGCCTAACGTGGTAGGTATGGGTCTTAGCGATGCTCTCTACCTCCTGGAGCGTGCTGGACTTACGGTTACGCATCAGGGCAGTGGCCGTGTGAAGAGCCAGAGCATCCCCGCAGGACGAAACATCACAGAAAACACAAGAATAGAACTCTCACTTGAGAGATAAAGATACTGATTATGAAACGACTTGAAGAGTTGCTCGACAATGTTCGAGCGTTAGAGATAGAGAACTCCGCGAACCCCGTTGTAGGCTCACTTACCTACGACTCTCGCGCCGTGGAGCAGGGTGCGTGCTTCTTTGCCGTACGTGGCACCCAGAGCGACGGCCACCGCTATATCACCTCGGCTATCGAGCGTGGCGCTGTGGCTATCATCTGCGAGGAGATGCCCGAGAGCCGCGTGGAGGGCGTTAGCTACGTAAAGGTGGAGGATAGCAACATCGCAATGGCACATATCGCCGCAGCATATTACGACCACCCATCGCGCGAGTTGCGTCTTGTGGGCGTAACGGGAACTAATGGTAAGACCACAACCGCAACGCTGCTCTACGATATGTTTATGGCAATGGGATATAAGGCGGGCCTCATATCTACGGTTATCTACCGCATTGGTGAGCGCAGCATCGCCTCTACGCACACCACTCCCGACTCGATTCGCCTTAACCAGATGATGCGCGAGATGGTCGACGAGGGTTGCGACTACTGCTTTATGGAGGTGTCGTCACACGCCGCAGCGCAGCACCGCATCGAGGCACTACACTTCGCAGGTGCGCTCTTCAGCAACCTTACACACGACCACCTCGACTATCACGGCACCTACAAGGAGTATATCCGCGCCAAGAAATCGTTCTTCGATGCTCTGTCGAAGCAGGCGTGGGCCGTAGTAAACATCGACGACCGCAATGGCGAGGTTATGCTTCAGAACTGCGATGCGAAGCACTATCGCTTGTCGCTACGCTCGATGGCCGATTTCCGCACAAAGATTATCGAGATGCTACCCGATGGTATGCTCCTACATATCGACAACCAGGAGGTGTGGGTGAAGTTTACGGGACGCTTCAACGCCTATAACCTCACGACCGTATATGCAGCAGCAACGCTCCTGGGTATCGACAAGATGGAGGTTCTCACAACGCTCTCGAAGTTAACGCCCGTTGCTGGCCGCTTCGAGACTATCATTGCCGAGGACCGCACAATAGCGATTGTCGACTATGCACACACCCCTGATGCGCTGGAGAACGTACTTCAAACCATCGAGGAGGTACGCCGCGATGAGCAGCGTCTATTTGTGGTATGTGGCTGCGGTGGCGACAGAGATAAGACCAAGCGCCCAGAGATGGCTGCCATAGCGGTTAAGTACGCCACAACCGCGATATTTACATCCGACAACCCTCGCACCGAGTCACCAGAGGCTATTTTGGACGATGTTGTGGCGGGCGTTGGCACAGCAAAGAATTGGCTACGTATCACCGACCGCCGAGAGGCTATCCGCACCGCGGCGATGTTGGCACACGCCGGAGATATCATACTTATTGCGGGTAAGGGCCACGAGGATTACCAGATTATCGGCACCGAGAAGCACCACTTCGACGACCGCGAGGAGATTCGCAATGCCTTCTCAACGACACACAACAACTAAATTTTACGGACAGAAACAAAACTAACTCACAATGCTTTATAGACTCTTTGAATACCTAGACCAGAACACCGACCTACCAGGTATGCGTGTTGGAGAGTATATCTCCGTACGCTCGGCGGCGGCAATCATCCTCTCGCTCATCATCGCGATTATCATCGGCAAGCGCATAATCCGCTTCCTAAAGAAGCAGCAGATTGGCGAGGATATCCGCGACCTCGGCCTCGAGGGACAGATGCAGAAGAAGGGTACGCCAACGATGGGTGGTATCATCATCATCCTTGCGGTTATCATCCCCGTACTCCTCTTTGGCGACCTCCGCAACGTATATATTCAGCTGATGCTCATATCTACCCTATGGCTTGGCTTCATCGGCGGCCTTGACGACTACATCAAGGTGTTCCGCCACAAGAAGGAGGGCCTCAAGGGACGTTTCAAGATTGTTGGTCAGGTAGGCTTGGGTATCATCGTGGGTACTACGATGTGGCTCTCGAGCGATATCGTAATCCACGAGAAGAACTTCGAAACAAAGCGCTATAACATCACCGATGTGCAGACTGGCGAGGTTGTAAGCAGCTACACCGAGAAGCAGGTCATTAGCACCACACCCGAGAAGACCACAAAGACCTCTATCCCATTCCTTAAGGATACGATGCTCGACTATAAGTTCTTCACCGCGGGTAACGAAACCCTCGCGTGGTTGCTCTATATCCTTGTTGCGATATTCGTAATTACGGCGGTGTCGAACGGTGCGAACCTCACGGATGGTATCGACGGCCTTCTTACGGGAGTCTCCGTACCAATCGTCTTGGTTTTGGGTATCTTGGCATACCTCTCGGGACACCTCATCTACTCGGACTACCTCAACATTATGTATATCCCTAACAGTGGTGAGTTGATAGTCTTCGCTGCGGCATTCGCGGGTGCGCTGATAGGCTTCCTATGGTATAACTCCTTCCCTGCGCAGATATTTATGGGCGACACAGGCTCGCTTACCATTGGTGGTATCATCGCCGTCTTCGCACTCTGCATCCGTAAGGAGTTGCTCCTACCATTGCTCTGCGGCATTTTCCTTATCGAGGCACTCTCGGTGATGGTACAGGTGGGCTACTTCAAATATACCAAGCGTAAGTATGGCGAGGGACGACGCATATTGCTGATGTCGCCACTGCACCACCACTTCCAGAAGAAGGGACAGTTCGAGACAAAGGTTATGATGCGATTCTTCATCATCTCCCTACTCTTGGCCGCACTAACACTTATAACACTTAAGATTCAGTAACGACAAAAAACCTACACGATATGAAACGTAAGATAGCAGTTTTGGGTGGTGGTATTTCGGGCTACGGCTCTGCCATCCTTGCAAAGAAGAAGGGTTTCGATGTATTCCTCTCGGATATGGGCAAGATTGCCGATAAGTTCAAGGCTCGCCTCGATGAGTGGAGTGTGGAGTATGAGGAGGGACAGCATACAGAGGAGCGTATCTTGGATGCTAACGAGGTTATTAAGTCGCCAGGTATTCCCGACACAGCACCTATGGTAAAGAAGATTCGTGAGCGTGGCATTCCCGTAATCTCCGAGATAGAGTTCGCAGCACGCTACAAGGGCGTGGCAAAGACCATCTGTATCACAGGCTCGAATGGTAAGACCACCACAACATCGCTTATCTATAAGATTATGGTCGATGCAGGCCGTAAGGTGTCGCTCGGTGGTAACATCGGCGAGAGCTTCGCATACTCGGTGGCTACCGACAAATACTTCTGGCACGTATTGGAACTTAGCTCGTTCCAGCTCGATGGCTGCTACAAATTTAAGGCCGACATCGGTGTACTTACCAACATCACTCCCGACCACCTCGACCGCTACGACTATAAACTCGAGAACTACGCACGCTCGAAGATGCGTATCACACAGAATCAGACTACGGCCGACTACTTTATCTTCTCGGCCGATGATCCTACAACGCAGCAGATGCTCGTGGAGATGGACGACACGTTGCGTGCGCACCAGCTACCATTTGCTATCAACACCGCAATTGCAAGTGGCGATGGCGATGCTGTCCTCGAGGGCCACACCTTCACCGCAACGGTAGGCAAGAAGTCGGTAACTATCGACACGCGCAAGATGAAGATTGAGGGTATGCACAACGTCTACAATGCTATGTCGGCAGCCTTGGCTACGTTGGCGGCGGGCGTAGACCCAAAATCTATAAAGCGCTCTATCTACGAATTCTCGCCTGTGGAGCATCGCTTGGAGCCTGCGGGTAAGCAGAACGACATCGAGTGGATTAACGACTCGAAGGCTACGAATGTCGACTCGGTGTGGTATGCTCTGGAGAGTATGAAGCGCCCTACGGTGTGGATTGCTGGAGGTACGGATAAGGGTAACGACTACGGGCCACTCAAGGAGTTCGCACGCCGCAAGGTGAAGGCTCTCATCTGTATGGGTGTGGATAACGCCAAGCTAAAGAGGGAGTTTGCAGATATCATCCCCGTAATCCGCGACTGCAACACCTTCGAGGATGCTATGGCTGCGGCACGTGATGTTGCCGAGGCGGGAGATACGGTGCTTCTGTCGCCTGCTTGTGCGAGCTTCGACCTCTTCCGCAACTACGAGGAGCGAGGCCGTATGTTCAAGGCGTGGGTGGCAGAAAATATCTTAAACAAGGAGTAACCTAATGAGCAATAGAGAGAGAATAACGCCCCAGGAGGCACCACAACGAATTCCGATATTGGAGGGCGACCGCACACTGTGGATGATATACGCAGTGTTGATTGTCGTATCTATCCTTGTGGTCTACTCCTCGACGGCGAAGATGGCATACGACATCACCTCGAGCCTTACGACTACCGAGTCGTTGCGCCAGCAGATAATGCTGATTCTTGTGATGTCCGTACCCGTTATCTTCGTGGCACATAAGGTAAACTTCACCTTCTACCACCGCTGGGCAGGTGCGATGTATTGGCTGATGGTAATCCTCACCGTTGCCACCTACTTCGTGGGTAGCACCACCAATGGTGCAGCACGATGGTTGCCAATTGGTCCATTCCAATTCCAACCCTCGGAGATTCTGAAGGTGTGTACCATCGTGATGCTTGCACGTAGTATGGCCGATAGGCAGACAACTATCGACAAGATGAAACTCATCCCTACGTCATTCCGCCTTGGCGACCCAAAGCAGAGGCAGATTATCAGGGAGAACACCTGGCCGTTGTTGGGCCCTGTAGTGGTGTCGTGTGGCGTTATTGCCCCTGCACATATCTCCTCGGCCGTTATTGTGGGTATCGCCTCGATGCTTACGCTATACATTGGCCGCGTGTCACGCCGCGAGTTGATAAAGACCTTAGGTTTTGGTGTGGCGTGTGCCGTTGTAGGCTTCACACTCCTCTCGTTGGTGGGTATGGGACGTGGCGACACCGCCCTAACGCGCCTAACACGTTGGATGACGGAGATGACAACCGACAGCAAAAAAGAGTATGTCTACGAACTCTCGGATACCGAGCGTGCGATGATTGCCATACGCAATGGAGGCCTCACGGGTGAGGGTGCGGGACATAGTACCTCACGTGCCGTTGTTATCCACCCCGAGAGTGACTACGCCTATGCCTTTTTCGCATCGGAGTATGGCGTTGTTGCGGCGCTGATGCTTATGCTTCTCTATCTGTGGATTACCTTCCGCTCGATAGAGATTTGCCGCCGATGTACTACCGCCTTCCCGACACTTATGGCAGCAGGACTGGGACTACTAATCACCTGTCAGGCTATGCTACACATCCTTGTTCAAGTGAACCTCTTCCCCGAGACAGGACAGACACTACCGCTTATCTCGCGCGGTGGCTCGTCACTTCTGTCGATGTCGTTGGCACTCGGTATGATTATCAGTGTTAGCAGAATGCCATCTACAACACCTACAACAAAACATTAACTATGAGCGACATTCGATTAGATAAATATCTCTGGGCGGTGCGTATCTTCAAGACACGTAGCGACGCTGCGGATGCCATACGCCAAAACCGTGTTACGGTGAACAACGCCTATGCCAAGCCTTCGCGCGAGGTGAAGATTGGCGATATGATTTCGGTACGCCGCGAGAGAGTGACATATAGCTATAAGGTACTCGAACTTGTGTCGAGTCGCCAGCCCGCGAAGAACGTACCTACCTACTGCCTAAACTGCACACCGCAGGAGGAGTTGGATAAGCTAAACGTACCTCACGAGACTATCTTCGTATTCCGCGACCGCGGTACGGGACGTCCGACGAAGAAGGAGCGACGCGATATAGATGCCCTTATGGATGGCTTCTACTTTGACGAGGGAGCGTTTATTGATGATGACGACGAATAGACAATATAATATATTATAAACAAACACTTTATGGAGTATAATTTTAAAGCCATTGAGCAGAAATGGCAGAAGAGATGGAGCGAAGAGGGTACCTACAAGGTAGAGGTAGACCCTTCACGCCCAAAGTTCTACGTATTGGATATGTTCCCATATCCATCGGGTGCGGGACTCCACGTAGGTCACCCACTCGGATACATTGCATCGGATATCTACTCGCGCTATAAGCGTCAGAAGGGATTTAACGTATTGCACCCTATGGGTTACGATGCGTTCGGTCTTCCAGCCGAGCAGTATGCTATCCAGACAGGTCAGCACCCAGCAGTAACAACCGACGAGAATATCGCACGCTACCGTTCGCAGCTCGACAAGATTGGCTTCTCGTTCGACTGGTCACGCGAGGTACGCACCTGCGACCCAGAGTACTATCACTGGACACAGTGGGCATTTTTGCAGATGTTCGACCACTGGTATAACAACAAGAGCCAGAAGGCAGAGCCTATCTCGGCACTTATCTCACACTTCGAGGAGCGTGGTACCGAGGGCTTGGATGCAGTAGAGACTACAGCACTCGACTTCTCGGCAGCAGAGTGGTGCGCTATGTCGGAGGCAGAGCGCGAGCAGGTGCTTCAGAATTACCGCCTTGCATTCCGTGCCGACACGATGGTAAACTGGTGCCCTGCACTTGGCACCGTGCTTGCTAACGACGAGGTGAAGGAGGGACTCTCGGTTCGTGGTGGCCACCCTGTGGAGCAGAAGCGTATGAAGCAGTGGTTGTTGCGCGTTACGGCATACGCACAGCGTATGTTGGATGGCCTTGACACGTTGGAGTGGAGCGAGTCGTTGAAGGAGATTCAGCGTAACTGGATTGGCCGCTCGGTAGGTGCGCAGGTATTCTTCGATGTTGCAGGCTCGGAGCGTAAGTTGGAGATCTTCACCACACGTCCTGATACTATCTACGGAGTGACGTTTATGGTTATCGCGCCAGAGCACGAGTGGGTAGCAGAGCTTACTACGGAGGATAACCGCGAGGCTGTGGAGGCTTATATCGCAGAGACAAAGCGTCGCTCGGAGCGTGAGCGTATCGCCGATACGAAGCGTGTTAGTGGCGTAAAGACTGGCTCTTACGCTATCAACCCATTCACCGGCAACGCTATTCCAATCTATATCTCGGACTACGTACTCTCGGGCTACGGTACAGGCGCTATTATGGCGGTTCCTGCACACGACTCACGTGACTACGCCTTTGCTCGCCACTTTGGCCTCGATATCATCCCTGTTGTTGAGGGTGGTAACCTCGAGGTGGAGTCTTACGATGCGAAGGAGGGTAAGCTCATCAACTCCGACATCATCAACGGTATGGACGTGAAGGAGGCTATCGACTTTATGTTCCAGGAGGTTGAGCGTCGCGGCTTGGGTAAGCGTCTTGTGAACTATCGTCTTCGTGATGCTATCTTCTCACGTCAGCGCTACTGGGGTGAGCCATTCCCAATCTACTACAAGGATGATGTTGCGTATCGTCTTGAGGATGAGAAGCTTCCACTTACGTTGCCACCTATCGAGAACTTCGGCCCTACGGCAGAGGGTGAGCCACCATTGGCACGTGTTGAGAATTGGTGCAACGAGGAGGGTTATCAGTTTGAGCTCTCTACAATGCCAGGTTTCGCAGGCTCTTCGGCATACTTCCTTCGCTATATGGACCCACGCAACAACAAGGGCTTGGTAGGCAAGGAGGCTAACGAGTATTGGCGTAACGTAGACCTTTATGTGGGTGGTATTGAGCACGCTACGGGACACCTTATGTACTCACGTTTCTGGAATATGTTCCTCTACGACTTGGGTTACGTATGTGAGTCGGAGCCATTCAAGAAGCTCGTGAACCAGGGTATGATTCAGGGCCGCTCGAACTTCGTGTACCGCGTTGTGGGTACTAATAAGTTCGTGTCGCTCGGCCTTAAGAAGGAGTACGAGACACAGGAGATTCACGTTGACGTAAACATCGTGAAGAACGATGTTCTCGACCTTGAGGCATTCCGCCAGTGGCGTCCAGAGTTCCGCGATGCGGAGTTTATCTTGGAGGATGGTAAGTATATCTGCGGCTGGGCTATCGAGAAGATGTCGAAGTCGATGTTCAACGTCGTAAACCCTGACTATATCGTAGATGCTTATGGTGCTGATACGTTGCGTATGTACGAGATGTTCCTCGGCCCATTGGAGCAGTCAAAGCCTTGGGATACTAACGGTATTGATGGTGTTCATAAGTTCTTGCGCCGCTTGTGGTCGAAGTTCTACAACCGCGATGGCGAGTTCCTCGTGAACGACCAGAAGGCTACACCTGCCGAGCTTAAGAGCCTCCACAAGACTATTAAGAAGGTTTCAGAGGATATCGAGAACTTCTCGTTCAACACCTCTGTGGCAGCCTTTATGATCTGCCTTAACGAGCTTGGCGACTGCTCGAAGCGTGAGATTTTGGAGCCTTTGACAGCTCTTATCGCACCTTTCGCACCACATATCGCCGAGGAGTTGTGGCACGCTATGGGCAACCAGACTACGGTTTGCGATGCTAAGTTCCCAGAGTTTAACCCAGATTACCTCGTGGAGAACTCATTCGAGTACCCTGTGATGATTAACGGTAAGTTGCGCTTCAAGCAGGAGTATGCTTTGGATATGGAGCAGAACGCCATTGCCGAGCATATCGTAACTACCGAGGGCGCACAGAAGTGGCTCGAGGGTAAGGCTCCAAAGAAGATTATCGTTGTTAAGGGTAAGATTATCAACATCGTGATGTAATCACCCTCGATAGCATAACAAAATAGCCTGTCCACTTCTGGACAGGCTATTTTTATTAATAGGCAACCGCTAATTACTTCTTTGGAGTAGCCTTAATCTTAATCTTTG
>JAFYRB010000060.1 GCA_017559615.1 Alistipes sp.
AGATGCTTGTATGCTCTATCTCGAGGCAACGCAAGGCTGGGAGTATATAAAGAACTTTAGGCTCAACGACATTGACACGCTTGCCGTATTCCAGCGTGGCGATACCGAAGGCGTATATATGTGTTCTTCGGAGGAGGTGCGGTCAAAACTACGTGAGGCAGAGATTGGCTCTATTGACGATATTGTGGAGGTTTATCGCAACCATCATCACCCCAAGATGCAACCTTGGCCCTATGACCACTCTCTAGTGCAAGCACTGATATCGTACTTTGGTGTATATGTCAAGTGTCAATATTCCAAGGAGTATGATATATTTATGGCAGGGCTATCGTAGAATTAAAAATTATTTTGTAAATTTGTAGATGTGTGGAACTGATTAAAAATGATACTATTATGAACTTACAACACATACTTGATTACGCTATTCGAGACAAGGATGACAAGTGTTATGGAGAAGGATATCTTGTCGCCAAATCAAAATCGGTATACGACCGCTATATGAGTAATGAGGGCTGGGAAAGATATTTAGCTGAAATGTCCGAAGATCATCGTATACAGTATGAAAAAGGCGATGGAGGGGAGTTAAATGAGAAAAGAGGCAGATGGGGAACATATCCTCCCAAGATGGCGTGTTATGGCTCGTCAAGCAGAATTATTTATACTCTTTTGCGAGGTGTTGCAAATATTGAATTTGAGAAAAAGTTAGCAACACAAGTAGGCCATACTGCTAACCTAGATGCATACTTACAAACGGGCTATACCGACATCTTCTTAGAAGCAAAGTGTAGAGAAATATACGCTTATCATACTAAAATTGACATAGGGGATGTCTACAAGCCTGTATATGAATATATCAAACAATGTAATAAAAAGTTTGGATATAGCGATGAGCTATCAAAGGCTAATAATAAATTTAGGTGTAGTTTCTCTTATGATGGCAAGCCGATAATTCGTTTTGATATTAAACAACTTATTTGCCACTATTTGGCTATTGTTGCGAACTATCTAAAGCCTTTAAATGGAAAAGATGCTAAGGCCAATATTCGTTTTGTATATTTCATTTACAATCCTAATGAGTTGGGTAATGAAACTTTGAAAGAAGTATATAAAGACACTATCGACGAAATACACAGAATCGGCGTTATAGAGTTATTTAAGTTATTTAAGGCAGTATTTGAATACCAAAAGAAAAAGTTAAATATCGAAAAGGAAATGCCAATATTTGAGTTTGTTTTGGCGGATCAAAACAATATAATTGACAAACTTAAGTAACCTAATGAAGATACAGTACGCTTCTGACCTCCATTTAGAGATGTCGGCAAACAGACGATATATGCAGAATATCCCATTTGAGGCGATGGGCGATGTACTGGTGTTGGCTGGCGATATTGGCTATTTGTGCGATAAAACAATGCCTTGTCCAAAGTTTTGGGAGTGGGCATCGGCAAATTACCGAGAGGTGTTAATAGTGCCAGGTAACCACGAATACTACCAAAACTACGACATCTTGGCAAATGGCGACAGTTGGAGTCGTGAGATATTGCCTAATGTGCATTACCTCCAAAATAAGGTCGTGAGAATTGACAATGTTGATTTCATCCTCTCAACTCTATGGTCGCATATTCGCCCCGAAAACGAATTTGTTGTAGAGCAAGGAATGTATGACTTTCGGCAAATTCTGTACAATGGTCGCCGTTTTACCCCTGCTGACTTTAACACCGAGCACGAGAAGTGTCTGGACTTTATCAAGCGGAGTGTCGCGGAGAGTACAGCAGAGCATATTGTGGTGGTAACACATCATCTGCCGACAATGGCAGTCGTTGCGCCAGAGCATAAACGCAGTCTACTGAACAGTGCCTTTGCAACGGAGTTAGGCGACTTTATCGCCGACAGCCGTATCGATGCGTGGATATTTGGCCACTCGCACGCCAATATAGATGCAACAATCGGCAATACCCGCATCGTTTGTAACCAACTCGGCTATGTTTATTACCGTGAGAATCTCGGCGGTTTCGATGGCGGAAAGTTTGTTGAGGTATAATATTTTAGCAAAGAATCGGCAATAGTTTTGTTTATTGCCGATTCTTAGTTGTTATAACTTTGCTATAAAGTTGTCTCGTTTAAGAAGAATTATGCAAACAAATCGTCCAACTTGACTTCATTTTGCACCATCCCGGAATGAGCGTGCGGAGTATGGAAGCAATCTTCTTGACCGTCTGGTTAAAGATCTTAAGGAACGATATGTCGTAAATCGCGTTTTACTCCTCGGCAGAGTAGGCAAACCACTCCTCGCTGTCGATAATCTCGGTGACGTCGAAGAAGATTTTTCCTTTGCGTTCTTGGCAGAATTCGAGCTGCTCTGCGGGTGTGAGGGTGTCGTATCCCTGCATCAACTCCGCCTCCAACCTCTTATATCTGCGTAGGTACTCCTTCTCCGAAATCTTGCCCTCGGCACGCTCCTGCTCCAACTCTGGGAGGTTAACGCCGTAGTAAACAACGCTTTGCGTGAAGTATCTACCCTCGGCATCATTGGTGTACCCCGCCATATCCTCATCGCTATATGTCTCGAAGTAGAAGCCTGTCTGGCGGTAGAGTTGCGAGTCGATGACATAAGTCTCGAAGCCGCCGTTGATGTCGCACCACTCCTCGGTGAAGTGTAGGCATCCCTTTGCACACTTCACGCACTCCTCATCGAAGCAGGAGCCTGCGATGCACTTATCCTCCTTGAAAACCAAGAGAATGTAGTTTGGGAGGTTGTTGGCCTTATCCTTTGCAATCTCCTTCTTTATCGCATAGCGCTTGCCCATATACTCTCCGAGGTCATACTCCTTGTTGAGTTTTAGGCACTTGCCCATCGCCTCGACAATCTTATCGTAAAGCTCTTTGTACGCACCGCCCTCGATAACGTAGTTATTCACACCCGAAACAACGCTCATAGTATCAAATTTTAGATGAATGGTTTGCTAATTTCTATATCAAACTACAACGTCTGTAATATTGCTCGTTTATTTCCAACTTTGTTCTACGAGATACAAATATACTAAAAAAAATCTAAATTATTGAGGTGTTTAAAGTTTAACTATCTACTACTTGTTTTCCAATACCATCTTTAAAACTCCTGTCGAGGGGTGTTTTCTTTGACATTACCAAAATTATTACTAACTTTACGAAGGGTATTGGGTTGAAGGACGAAACTAAAATTAAACTATATGAAAAGATTATCTTTAATATTGGCGTTGGTGGCTATGGCCGCACAGCTGAATGCACAGGATTTATCGCACTATCAGGACATAATCAAGGAGCTAAGTTCCAAGAAGTATCAGGGACGCGGTTATGCCGAGGATGGTGCTAACAAGGCGGGTAGATGGATTGCAAAGGAGTTCGAGCGTGTGGGTGCGGATGATGTCGAGTGTCAGCCTTTTATGTTGAATATCAATACTTTCCCTGGAAAAATTGACTTCTTTGTTGATGGTCGTAGGATGACTCCTGGAGTGGATTTCACACTTCGTGAGTTTAATCCAGGTATTGAGGGAGAGTTCAAACTCTACTACGTTGATATGGAGAACTACGACTCCGAGAGGCTCTTTGCGGACCTCGCGTCGAAGGAGTATGAGGGTGCGTTTGTGGTTTGCGACTTTATGTTCTCGTTCCAGCACTCGGCCGATTTTCGCAAGCTACAGTCGAAGGAGGAGTGTAGTAATGCAGGTTTGATATACACGTGGGAGGAGCCTCTGAAGTTCTATAAGGCTTATGGTGAGGTGGTTCGCGAGAAGCCTATAATATGGGTAAAGCCCGATTTCCCAACCGATGCAAAGAGCATTAAGCTAAACATCGAGAATGAGTTCCTCGAGGGGTATGAGTGCTTTAATGTGGTTGCGAAGGTAGAGGGTAAGCGTCACGATAGTTGCTACGTTTTCACCGCCCACTATGACCACCTCGGCAAACTTGGCAAGAAGACCTATTACCCTGGTGCTCACGATAATGCGTCGGGTACAGCGGCTATAATTACTCTTGCGGCTTACTATGCGCAGAACACCCCAGAGTATGACATCTACTTTATCGCCTTCTCTGGCGAGGATGCCAATCTTCGAGGCTCGGAGTGGTATGCCGAGCATCCTACAGTGCCTTTGCAGCAGGTGAAGTATCTCGTTAACCTCGATATGATTGCCGATAACAACCCTAATCTCTATTGCGAGGTTAGCAACGAGGGTATGCAAGGCTTCGAGTTATTTGAGAGTATCAATAGTGCAAACGGCCATTTCGCGGAGCTTGAAAGAGCAGAGTTGGCAGACAATAGCGACCACTATCCATTTGCAAAACGTGGCGTTCCGTGCATTTTCTTTATGAATGAGAATGGCGATGCCTTTAAGTACTACCACACGGTTTACGATGTGTGGGAGCGCGCATTCTATACAAGCTATGAGCCAATCTTTAAACTTATTACGGAGTTTGTAGAGAAATACTAATACGCTGATATTCAGTGCTAAATAAGGAGTGCTTCGGCACTCCTTATTTTTTTATCTCGCCTATTTTGATAAGATAATTGTATGTGGAATGAGATTTGTATAATTTTTGCTTATGTAGGCATAAGAATATATGATTAAAGAAAATGCCTAAAATATTTTGTACGTAAATTTCTTTTTGTACTTTTGCACCAGGATAAGATATGATTATCGAAATTTAAAACACGATAACATATATTTATAATAAAACAGAAATTTAAAGAATATTAACTAATAAAAAAATTACAACTATGACATCAATTATCAATGCACAGCTTCCAGAGTTCAAAGTTCAGGCGTATCACAATGGCACCTTTAAGAGCGTATCAAGCGACGATGTGAAGGGCAAGTGGGCAATCTTCTTCTTCTATCCTGCGGACTTCACGTTCGTATGTCCTACCGAGTTGGTTGACCTTGCCGAGAAGTACGAGAAGTTGAAGAGCTTGGGCGTGGAGGTTTACTCTGTAAGCACCGACTCACACTTTGTTCACAAGGCTTGGCACGATGCTTCGGAGAGCATTCGCAAGATTAACTATCCAATGTTGGCGGACCCTACAGGTGTCTTGAGCCGCGGCTTCGGCGTGATGAGCGAGGAGGATGGTATGGCATATCGCGGTACGTTCCTCGTAAACCCAGAGGGTAAGGTTAAGATTGCCGAGATTCAGGATAACAGCATCGGCCGTAACGCTGACGAGTTGGTACGTAAGGTTGAGGCGGCTATCTTCGTGGCGACGCACCCTGGTGAGGTTTGCCCAGCGAAGTGGAAGCAGGGTACCGAGACTTTGAAGCCAAGTATCGACCTCGTAGGTAAAATCTAAGACTGCAAGAATGGGGCGTCACGGTAACGCCGAGATGCCCCTTAAGGTATAACCCAATAATAAGCACGACTATGTTAGATTCAGCTATCATCCAGCAAGTTACCGATATCTTTAGCGCATTGGAGAACAACTTTACACTCTCTGCACACATCTCTTCGCAGCGCGACGAGGCCCAGCAGTTAGTTGAGTTTTTGAACGATTTTGCGACTACCTCCGCGAAGATTAACGTGGAGATTCACGAGGCAGATGGCGACACTCTCGCTTTTGACCTTCTTAAGGGTGGCGAGCCTACGGGCATTACCTTCCGCGGCATCCCTAATGGTCACGAGTTCACCTCGCTACTCTTGGCATTGCTCAATGCCGATGGTAAGGGTAAGAACTTGCCAGACGAGGGTATTGCACGTCGCGTGAAGGCTCTCAAGGGCGATATCCATCTTCAGACCTATATCTCGCTTACGTGTACCAACTGCCCAGATGTGGTGCAGACACTCAATATCTTTGCTCTGCTGAATCCGAATATCCGCCACGAGATGGTCGATGGAGCGTTGTTCCAGGGTGAGGTCGAGGCGCGAGGTGTTCAGGCTGTGCCAAGCGTATTTGCCGATGGTGAGCTTCTACACGTAGGTCGTGGTTCGTTGGGTGAGTTGTTGGAGAAGCTCGAGGCGCGTTACCCATCTGCGGGTGGGGTAGAGGAGGCTGGTGAGCCTATCGAGCGCCGCTTCGATGTTGTGGTGTTGGGTGGTGGTCCTGCGGGGGCCTCGGCAGCTATCTACTCGGCGCGTAAGGGCCTTAAGGTCGCTATCCTTGCGGAGCGTATCGGTGGTCAGGTTAAGGAGACCGTAGGTATTGAGAATCTTATCTCGGTGCCATATACTACGGGAAGCGAACTTGCGGATAACCTTCGTACCCACCTCACACACTATCCGATAGAGTTGTTCGAGAATCGCCGAATCGAGTCTACATCGCTTCAGGGCAAGGAGAAGATTGTAAGGGTTACGGGTGGCGAGTCGTTCCTTGCTCCTGCAGTAATCATCGCTACGGGTGCTGGCTGGCGTAGGCTGAATGTTGAGGGCGAGGCGGAGTATATCGGTCGTGGCGTAGCCTTCTGCCCACACTGCGATGGCCCGTTCTATGCGGGTAAGAGGGTGGCCGTAGTAGGAGGTGGTAACTCGGGTATCGAGGCTGCTATCGACCTCGCGGGAATATGCCAGAAGGTCACCGTTATCGAGTTTATGGATAGCCTCAAGGCCGACCAGGTACTTCAGGAGAAGGTGCGTAGCCTACCGAATGTCGAGATTCTAACCTCGACGCAGACTACCAAGGTTGTGGGAAATGGCGAGAAGCTAACAGCATTGCAGCTTCGCAACCGTGAGAGTGGCGAGGAGCATACGCTGGAGCTTGATGGAGTATTCGTGCAGATTGGCTTGAGTGCTAATAGTCAGCCATTTGAGGAGCTGGAGAAGACACGTATCGGTGAGATTGTGATTGATGCACACTGTCGCACAAATATCGCAGGTGTCTATGCTGCGGGTGATGTCTCGTCGGTGCCTTATAAGCAGATTATTATCGCTATGGGCGAGGGCGCGAAGGCGGCTCTCACGGCCTTCGACGACAGGGTGCGAGGCATTATTTAGCCATACATACATTAAAATAGAAGAGGTTGTCCAACAAGTTCGTGGACAACCTCTTTGTTATTTCTCTGCGGTGCCAAATCTATCGAGGTAGGCGATAAGCGACCTATCATCTCCCGTAAGTCCGAACTTCTGGCGCAGACGTGAGCGTGCTACGTTGATGCTTCCTGGACTCTGATTCGTGATGTTCGAAATCTCCTTTGTCGACATCTTCATATGGATAAATAGACAGAGCTTGCGCTCGTTCTTCGTGAGGTTGGGATGCTCGCGGAGAAGGTTTTCGTAGAAGATGTTGTTGCTGTCGGCAAGTGTTTTCTCTACCTCTGCCCACTCGCCGCCACTGCCAATATCCTTGCGTAGCTGATGGATTATATGGCGTAGCTGGGTGCGCATCTCGCGGTTGTCGCTGATGTTGAGTGTCGCGTTTAGCTCCTTGATAAGTTGCTCGACATTGTTCTGTTCCTGAAACTGTTGTAGCTTCTGAATCTTGATAATCTCGTTTCTATAGTTAATCTCCTGTTCGCTCTGCGCTCGCTGAAGGTCTCGATTCTTGCGCTCAAGGCGGTAACGCGAGTAGAGAAGAATACCCACTATAAAGATTACTATAACCGAGATGATATATAGGCGTGTTACCAGACGGCTCTGCTTCTGCTCTTGAATATGTATCTCCTCGCGACGCTTATGCTCCTGTTCGGAGTGGCGAAGCTCCATATCACTGATGAGTAGCGATAGCTTAACGATATTCTGCGTGTTATGCTGGCGCGTGTAGGTCTCGGCAAACGACATCAGCGCCTCGTACGCCTCACGATATTTACCCTGCTGATAGTAGATATCTTGAAGCAAGAAGTAGGAGTGTACGTTCTTGGTGTCGAAATCTCCATCGCCAAGAAGCTCTATCGAGCGCTTTAGGTCGTAGATAGCTTGGTTCGTATCGCCCATATTAAGGTGGTAGAAACCAAGCGCAGAGTAGTAATATCCCTCCTCTTTGAAATTGGATATCAGCGACTTGGCGAGTTCGAGATATCGTGCCGTAGCCTCAAAATCTTGGAATATAAACTCCTGCATTGCGGCGTTGAGATAGACGTTTAGGAGTAGGTCGTTGAAGCCATACTCCTTGCATATCGCCTCGCCGCGCGCTATGATTTCGTTCACGCCATCGGGCGAGAGATCGTAGTGGAAGCGGTTGTTCAGCGCTCTTACAGCCTGATGTGCCTGCTCGCGGTTAGCATAACTCTCCGAGACCTTTATGTTGTAGTTCATTGCACGCTTTGGGTCCTTGTGATAGAAGAAATCTACCTGCTCGAGTGCGAGGTATGCCTCGCGTATGGTTGTCGAGTCGCCGATTAATGTAGCTTCGTCCAATGCCCTTATGCCGCTGCTGAATGCGTTGTGATAGTCGTTGTTACGCAGATAGATACGTGCCAGCAGAGCATTTGTGCGTGCCAGACAGGGCCAATTCTCCATCTTCTCGTATATGGCGTATGCACGCCTACGATATTGTAGCGCATCTGTATATTTGTGAAGATTGCTCTCGCTGTACTCCGACATAAAATCGTAGACCTGCGCAATATCCTCGCTAACAGATAGCGAATCTACATCCGAGAGGACGAGTTGCGCATAGTCGTAGGCACGCTCACGGTCGCTCGTGCGATACTGCTTAAACTTCTCAATGTTTCGATTCAGCGTTTTTGATTCGAGTTGTTGAGCTTGAAGGGGTGAAATAAATGTCGTAATGCAGAGTATTACAATTAAATTGCGTAATGCTCTCGAGCTGAAAATGTTATATTGCGTAACTATCATAAAATTAGCTATATAGATTTTTTTGTAATACAAATGTAATGATATTTTTTCAAATTGTTATACTATTATAATATATTTTTTTCGCCGACAACCCTCCTATGTTATTAATTTTGTGTCAACGATGAATAATAACAAATAAAAAATACCTAAAACTATGAAACGACTATTCTTCTATTTTCTAGTGATTTTGGCCGCGGTTGCTTGCACGAAGCCAAACAACCCAGAACCGAATCCAGAGCCTACACCTACCACACCTTCATTTAATATAAGTGTGCAGGAGGATAAGTTGTCAGCCTTCTCGGTGACGTTCGATATCGTGCCAGAGGATAAGGAGGCAAAGTATTACTACGATATTATCTCGAAGGCGCGCATTGGCGAGGTTAGCATCAAGACGCTTAAGAGAGAGATTGAGGAGGGCTCGGCAAAGATGGCTGAACTTACAGGTACTCCATACGAGGAGGTACTCGAGCAGATTCTATCAAAGGGTGACAACCTCAATATCTTGAGCAATTCTGGTTACCGCCCAGAGACAGATTTTTATATCTACGCCTTCTATTGGGATGGAGATGAGGATGCAGAGCTTGCTCTTTGTGAGTTCCGCACTCCAGCGATTGTGAACTCTTCGGAGAGCATTGCCATTGAGGCAACCAGCACCGAGACTCACGCCTTGACACTTGATGTTCAGCCTACCGATGGCGTAGTGGAGTATTGGTACTACTTTGCAGAGCGCTCGAAGGCTGATGCGATGTTCAAGCAGCTTGAGGATGAGAATGCCTTTATGTCATATCACGTTATGAACGTGGGCGCTCGTTACGAGGGTGCGCAGAGTATGGAGCATAAGGGCCTTAAGCCAGAGACAGAGTATATGGCAGTGGTTGTGGGTATTGATACGGAGCTTAACCGCTTTCAGGTTAGCGAGGTGTTCACAACTCTCAAGGAGCAGACACAGCAGCGCGTAGAGTCGGAGTTGTTCGAGAGGTTGCTTGGCCAGTGGAGTGGCGTGCAGACCATTACCGATTTGTATGCCGCGCCAATGGAGAGTACGTTTACCGTAAATATCCTCTCGGAGATTAGTGACGTGGCGTATGACTATCGTGCTATGAATCAGTTGGTAGCAACTGTTGATGGTTGGTGTAATATTGACTATTATAGTGCTACCGAGCTTGCCGAGATGGAGATTGAGGAGGCGGAGAATAAGTGGGGCCCAAAGTGGGTTTTCAACGTTGCGGAGGGTGATGTTGTGACCTTGGATGGTAAGGCTTGCAACTCGGTTGTAGGTTGGCTCTTCTTTGGCGACTGCTTTATGCTCAATATGGAGGCAGAGAATCAAGTAATTGATACTAATACAGACTTTGAGGTAGAGGTTTCGGCAGGCTACAACACTCTTACCATTAAGTCTCCAGCTTCAATGCCTAATAGCTACCCAGGTCTTGGCTACTACTTCGATGGTATTGGCTGGATGGGTTACTACTACGGTCTTTCAACTATCGTACTTACACGAAACTAATTTAATTTACCCCCATAGATTATAAACTTAAAACTATATGATTATGAAAAGATTTACAATTTTAGCATTGACAGCATTGAGCTTTGGCTTATTCAGCTGCGATAAGGAGCCTCAGAACAATACATCGGACGAGGCGCAGCCTACGATTACTTTGGAGAAGAAGAGCGAGGCTGCTCACTCGGTTACCTTCACTCTTGAGACCGAGAACGCCAAGGAGGTACGTTATATGGTCCTTGAGGATGAGGCTGATATGCCAGCTCTCGAGACAATTCTTAGCGAGGGTACAGCGGTTGAGCTTGACGAGAATGGGAGTAGTGACGTTACAGCAGAAGGGCTTGAGGCCGATACAGAATATAAGGTGGTTGCTGCCGCAAGAAACATCACAAAAAGTGCCGGCTCAAACACACTCTACTTTACAACAGCATCTGAAGCAGCCCTTACACTATCAGTAGAGATTGTGCAGGTTACTCACCAGAGTATGAACTTCCGCTTCAATCAGGCAAATGCCACAAAGCTCTCTTATCTTGTACTTTACGCCGATAAGACTACGCCTAACGAGCAGTACGTATTGCTCAACGGCGAGGAGGTTGACGTAAATAATAAGGAGTCTGTCGAGGTTGCAGGTCTTGAGTCGTCAAAGGCATACAAGTTGGTTGTCGCTGCCGAGGGTGTTGGCCAGACAGTGCTTGTAGAGGAGGAGTTCCAGACCGACGACGATCCTAATCAGGTTATCAACCACGCTTACACTCGCGCTCGTGGTACGAAGTATGGTTCGAGCTACTTTATGATGTTCTCATACGAGGATGCTAACGAGGCTGATAACTTTGCTTACAACGATAAGACCTTGAGCCTTGACTTCTACGCTGATCCAGATAAGGATTACCTCCCAGCGGGTACTTATGAGGTTAAGGAGTCTACCGAGCCTGACTGCGTAAGCTCGTATCGTTACTCTACTTATGGCTACGATAATGGTATTCAGCTTAAGAGCGGTGCTGTTGTTGTTGCTATCGACCCAGATACTAAGGCCTATTCATTCGATATCGACCTCTTCTTGAAGGATGGCCGTCACCTTAAGGCAACTTATAGCGGTGATGTGGATAATATGCCTGTAATTGATATTACTACCGTAACTACAAACTTCATAAAGGCCTCTGCAACAACCTCAAACAATGGCTCAAGCTGGGTGTTGAACCTCGAGGATGAGGCTGGTAACAAGGCGAAGTTCGATGTGTGCAACGCCTTCGCTGCTCCATATCTTGCGGAGAATACATACGTTATTAGCACCTCTACCGAGACTTTGTCTACACGTGCTGCTGAGGCTGGTCAGTTCGATGCCGAGACATCATCGTTCGTTGTAGCTGGCGAGGGTGAGTTTAAGTTCCTAACTGGCTCGCTCCACGTATCTATTGATTGGCAGGCGCAGAAGTATATGTTGACTTTCTACGGCACGTTGACCGATAACTATGTTATTGAGGCAAAGTATGATGGCACTATCGAGGGTATCTCACTTGCACAGTCGGAGGAGATTATCGACGTAATGCTCACTGGAGCATCGGCATCAGCATACGATAACAACACTAACTGGTATGTGACATTTGTTCAGAATGTTGATGATGCAGAGGCATATCGCGTAGTTTTGGACTTCTACTGCCCAGCATCAGAGTATCTTCTCGCGGGCTACTATCGTCTTGGTAATAGCGTTGATGGTCGTTACCTCGGTGTTGATGCTACATCAATCCGTATCGCTGGCGAGGGACAGTATAGCGCAGTGGATGCTAACGCTTCAGTATCTATCGATATGGCTTCGAAGAGCTACACCTTTGATATCTCATTCAAGATTCAGGATGGCCGTACGTTTAAACTCGCTTACGTAGGCGAGGTTAGCGGTATGACAATTACCGAGACCGAGGAGGTGCCTGATACTATCGAGTGGACAACATTTGTAGCAAAAAAGTGGTACTCTGATAACTGGAACTTGAATGTTGCTGATGCGGATGGTAAGTATGTATTCGATTTCGACCTTCGTACAGGCGACTCATCTGCTAACTACATCTCATCAGGTACCTATACAATTGGTGGGCAGGGACAGTACATCGACTACAATTATAGCAAGTTTAACGGCAATAGCAAGGCATTTAAGGAGGCTACATTGGTACTTGTATATCACGAGGATACGATGACTTATGATGTTGAGTTTGACGTAACGCTCTCTGACGACACAAACTTCAAGTGTTCGTACAGTGGTGCTATCGAAAATTCGCCAGCATTGTAATTACGGATTAAAAGTTTACGACTATGAGACGATTTTGGTTAATGATAGTGTGTCCGCTTATTACTCTTGCACTCTTTACAGGGTGCAAGGGTGACGAGCCTGTTGGACCGCAGCAACCTGATGCTCCACAGCTTACACTCGAGCAGACAAGTGTAGATGTAGCTGCCGATGGTGGTCACTTCGAGCTAAACTACACCCTTGCGAACGCCGTTGAGGGTGCGGAGCTTAAGGTAAATGTCGAGCATAGCTGGGTGAGAAACGTCGTTGCCGAGGATGGTGTTATCTCGTTTGATGTTGATGCAAGCTACGAGGCGACGGCTCGCAACTGCCGCCTTGAGGTGATATACCCAGGCGTCTATCCTAACCCTACAATTAAGGTTAAGCAGAGCGTAGGTAAGGAACACTCTATTAAGTTGACTCTTATCAACGCTGCGGCTACAACCATCACTCTCGATGTTGAGCCACAGGATAAGAGTATGCCTTATGTATTTATTTTAGGTAATGGCGATTACCTTATGGAGGGCGACCTTATGACTAATGATGAGGCTCTCTGGGCCAGCGATATTGAGATTTTCGAGAGCTTTGGCAATGCTTTTGGCTCTGACGCTACGGATGCAGCAAAGGCATTTATGTATCAGGGTGATTTGAAGGGGCATCAGTTTACGGGTGTTACTCCTAATACCACCTATGTAGCCTATGCTTATGGCTTTGATAACGAGACGCTTACTCCCTTGACCGAGATTTCACGCCTTGTCATCACAACATCGAGCGTTAACGACTATACCCTCCACTTCGACTTTGATGTTAAGGTTGATGGCCCTAACGTATCGTTCGACATCACGCCAAAGGGTTATGATGGCTACTACTATTATGGTGTATTCTGGGCAAGCGACGTGCCACAAGGTACCGACCCGCAGGTTATGCGCGAGTTGTGCGAGGCTGACTGGGAGCAGCAGAAGGCTATATATTCATCCTTCTTCGACACCCCAGAGCAGGGCCTAAACTTCATCTTCAACGAGTTGGCGTATAAGGGTACTACACACCTCGACGTAGAGTTGGATGCTAATACGGAGTTTGTTCTCTGGGCATTTGGTATGAACGATGAGGCGTTGCTAAATACCACTCCTGAGGTCTACTACTTCACAACTGGCGACGTCGCAGCATCGCAGAATACCTTTGAGTTGAGCCTCGAGAGCCTACTCTCGCGTAAGGCTACCGTGAAGATTGAGCCTTCGAACGATGATACCTATATCGCAACATTGGTCGCTGCAGACCGCTTCGAGGGTACTTCCGATGCCGATATTATGACCTACATCATCAAGAATTTCAACTTGCAGTACACTTCAGGTACTCTTGTTGCTCCCGTTGAGGACCTCACTCCATCTACCGACTACGAGTTGTTGGTGTTTGGTTGTCAGGCTGGCGCTCCTACAACGAGCCTCCATCGCTTGAAGTTCACAACCTTGGATGTTGTGTATGCCGACCTCGACTTTGAGTTGGAGATTGGCGACTACTACGACGGCTCGGAGGTTGCGGCAATCAACTCGGAGTATGCGGCATTCGAGGGTATGGTAATCGTGGGTATTACAGCAAACGTAGGTGCTGATGCCGTAGCGTTCTACTTTACGGCTATGAACGCTCTCGACTACCCATACTACTCTTATGAGCAGCTTATCGAGGGCCTTTTGGCCGAGGGAGCTGCCGAGGAGTTCGGAAACTTCGCATTTGAGTTCGACGAGCCATATACCTTCTTCGGTGTTGCCGAAGATGAGGATGGAAACTTTACCGAGATGTGGTCATCGAAGGAGATAACCTTCAAGAAGAACGGTTGCTCACCAGCATCGGAGTTCTTTACGTCTGTGGCTTCGGTGGGTGTCTTGGAAAAGTCGAACGCAACGCCCGCAACTGCTTCAGCATTAAGCGTTGAGCAGTAGGTTGTAGAGTTCATATAATACCTAAAATGTGGTGTCATAACATTGTGTTGTGGCACCACTTTTTTTTTGTTCGTATACTCGAAGTAGTAGTTGTAGAAAGTGTGTGAGTAAAAATACATAAATTATGAGTTTAAATTAGGGGGGGGTAATTCGTTGTAAATCAGCGATATACAAATTGAGTAAAAATAATAATAAGGAATAATGATGATTTGTGAGGTGAAATTTTTTTATGCGTAAGTGGTTCAATGTTAAGGAATTATTTATATATTTGCGCCTCTAATGAGATGGGTAGTGTGACTCCTTTTATAGAATTATACATTAATTATTTATATAACCAATTAAAACACAAACATTTATGAAAACACTTTCAAGAATTTTTCTTGCAATGTTGCTTCTCGTAGGAGTTGCAAGCTGCCAGAAGCCAACTCCAGATGGTCCAGATGGTCCAGGTCAGACTGTAAATCCAGAGAGTGGTGAGCCAGTGGTTCTCGAGGACTTCACTGTAACTCTTACAGCACTTCACGCAGGTGATGTGTTCCTCTCTATCGAGCCTAAGAACCCAGAGATGACCTACTGGTATTCACTTCAGATTGAGGAGAATATGCCAGAGACTGACGAGGAGATTATCGCAACTGACCGTAGCTACTTCGAGTATATTGCACAGAGCAACAATATGTCACTCGAGAAGTTGCTCGGCGACAACCTTGTAAAGGGTGAGAAGACTTGGATGTACAACGGTCTTAGCCCAAAGACAGACTACGTATTCTACCTCTATGGCATCACAGCTGATGGTACAGTACAGTCTTCAGTAAACAAGATTGAGTTCCGCACTCCATCTGTTGAGCAGTTGGATTGCACATTCGATATCCTTGTAGGTGAGGAGATTACAGCTAACTCATTCTCAATTACTATTGTTCCATCTGACGACACTGTAGCTTACTTCTACGATATCTTCCCAGCGTGGATGTACGAGGAGTATTGCTTGAGCGACGAGGCCAACATCCCAGCATTCGTGGCAGAGTATATCCCTGCTTTGGCATCAGAGAATGGCTATGACGTTGCTACAACCGTAGGTCTTATCTCTTGTTACGGTCCTTTGACTGATGACTTTACATTGGAGGATGGTATCGAGCCTGCAAGCACATACTACGTATATGCTATTGGTATTGGTGCTGACGGTACTACTACAACAGAGCCACAGGTAGTTGCAGTTAATACACAGCGTCCTCCTATGAATACATTCGAGGTTACAATGAGCACTGTTGAGGATGACCGCGCTACGTTCTACGTAGCTCCAGCTCACAACGAGTCTTATGTAGCTCTCTTCGAGTTGCAGGAGTATATGTACGATGCACAGGGTAACCCACTTTCAGACGAGGAGATTATCGATGTTATCATCGCTGCACAGGGTACAAGCATCTCTAACCACATCTACAGCGGTACTTCATCAGTATTCGAGTGCCCACTTATCCCTAACAAGGACTACTACTGCTTGGTATTCGGTTACTTCGGTGGTGAGGTTACAACACCTCTTACTAAGGTGGAGTTCAAGACTAAGGAGGCTGATGCTTTCGACGCTGAGATTCTTGTGACTATTGCTGAGGTTACTAAGACCGAGGCTTCTATTTGGTTCCAGCCATATAAGGAGCCTATGCCACACATCTTCAACTATATGACATACGCACAGTATCGTGAGTGGGGCCGTAACGATGAGGCTATCAAGCGTCACGTAAATGAGCTTATCGACTCTATGTGGAATCCTGCAAAGATGAGCCGCGAGGAGTGGTTGTCACGTGCTTTGGAGACTGGTTCTAACTCTTGGAGAATCGACAGTCTTGAGCCTAATACTAAGTATGTAGTGTATGCTATCGGTATGGTGCCAGATGGTTCGTTCACTACAAAGGCCTTCGTTCAGGAGTTCACGACTAAGGAGCATAAGGAGGGTCCTCAGGTAGAGGAGATTCTCTTCACAAAGGAGGGTGGCGATGTTAAGACTATCGGCGCTTGGTTCTACTTCGATACAGATTCTAACGTATCAAAGTTCGCTATGAGCCACATCGCTGATGACGCTACTGTATACGAGATGAGCGACGATGCACTTCTTGCATACTTGGAGGAGTCACACGACACTACCTACGTTAACGAGGTAACCAACCAGACATACTTCACAGTATACCACAAGGATGTTCCTGTTGGTTCAACAATCTACTATGCTGGTGCTGTTTACTCTCCAGATGGTTCATACACAATTATTCGAACAACTTACGAGGTACAGTAATGAAAAAGATGTTTATGCTGCTTCTTATGGCAGCCTTCATACTCCCAATCTCGTGTACTGAGTCTAAGGAGCCAACTCCAGAGCCAGTGCCAGAACCTGTAAAGACCTACACCGTAGGTGAGTACTACAGCGAGGGCCTTGCACGTGGTATCGTTGCGTGGGTAGATGAGAGTGGCGAGCACGGCCTTCTTATCTCATTGGACGAGACTACATCAATCTGGTCAACAGATATGCGTTGTCTTATGAACTTTGGCCTCTTCTTTACTATGGATGATGGCGCATATAACACCGAGCTTATCAAGTCTATTGATAACTGGCAGGAGTTGTATCCAGCCTTTGCGTGGTGCGATAAGAAGAACGTATCGGGTATCAATGCTTGGTTCTTGCCATCACCATACGAGATTGAGATGGCATCTTGGGGCTTGGAGGCTATCAATGCTACTCTTGCGGAGATGGGTAAGACCACAATCTCTACTGGTGCAAACGATGCCTACTGGACATCAACCGAGTTTGGCATCTATGGCGCTTACTCGTTCAGCTTCTTCTATGAGGAGATCTCTTCTTATGACACAGATAAGGATTTCGAGCACTTTGTAAGAGCGATGAGAAAATTCTAATTTAGCAAGCTATGAAACGTTTTGGAATTTTATTTATAGCACTTTTGAGTCTATGTGCTTGTTCGAATGACGGCCCAGACACCCCCAACAAAATTGATGAGCCTACACTTCTTCAGATTAACGAGAATGCGTTGACTGTGAAGTCTACAGGTGGTGAGTATGCGTTCACCTATGTTGTAGAGGGAGGCTCGGAAATTCCAGAGATTACCGTTACGTGCGAGGATGAGTGGATTCACGATTTCAATACCTCGGTAGAGGGTGTTGTAAGCTTCGTTGTTGACCAGAATATCTCCTCTTCACGTATCACACGTGTAACAATCGCGTGTGGTAAGCTTAAGGATAGTATCGTAGTATCGCAGGGCGCAATGAGCGGTAACGCTGATGTGTCGTTCGAGATTACTTACGATATTGATGGTCCATACGTTACAATGAACGTTACTCCAGATCCAGAGGGCCTTCGTTACTTCGCTTGGTACTACGAGAAGGCGTTGCTTCAGTCGGCCCTTGATAAGAGCCCTGGTGTAACTCTCGAGATGTATCTTGAGAAGTGGATTGAGGTTGATATCTCGAATGCAATCTACTATGGTGCCTATGCAGGTTATAGCACAGAGCAGGCTGTTGCCGAGATTACATTGGTAGGTCCATCAAGCCAGAACTTCGAGCTTAATGGTAATACAGATTTCTATGGCTTCGTATGTGCCGTAAACGACTCTGGTCAGATTATCTCGGATCTTACTATCACGGAGTTCCGTACAGGTCCTGTTGAGCCATCGGATAACCAGATTTCAATCAATGTTACCGACGTAAACTCTGATCGAATTAGCTACAACGTTACTACCACAAATAAGGATCAGTACGCTACGCTTGTTCTTGCTGCAGAGACCATCGAGGGCCTTTCGGATGATGAGCTTGTAGAGTTCTACAACAATATCAAGGAGTATATCAACTACCTCCGTTTTGGTGATAGCTCTGCTACTATACTTGTTGATAAGCCAGATACAGACTACTATGTTTTGGCCTTTGGTTATGAGTATGGTATGGCTACAACCGAGATTCACAAGGAGAAGGTTCATACTCTTGTAGCTGATGGTAAGCCTGCCGATAAGTTCGAGTTTACTATCAACAAGGTTACTCACTTCCGTATCAACGCTACTGTCGAGGCAATTCCAGCAACTTGCCTTTACTACGTAGATTGCTGCTATGCTGACGAGGATGCAGAGGCGCTTAAGAAGAATGTTCGCGAGGCTGCACAGTGGTACGTAGATGTAGGTTACTACTCTAACCTTGCAGATTGTATGAAGGTCGTAGGTACAAAGGGTAAGCAGACCGTAGAGTTTGATATGCTCACAGGCAAAACCGACTATAAGGTATATGCTATTGGTATCGACGAGACTACAGGTGAGTTCAATACCGATGTTATCTTTAGCGATGTTATCACCACTCCAGAGCAGAAGCAGTCGGAGTCATATATCAGCATTGAGTGCGATAAGTATTTCGATGGTTTCGACCTTAAGGATGCATATCCTTCGGAGTTCTCTGACGCTGATGGTTGGGCGGTAGTACCTATTGAGGTTGAGGTTCACGGCGATGTTGTAGACTACTACTACGATATCTACCTCGACGACCTTACAGGGGCTGATGGTCCAGATGATATCGCACTTATCCTCGACTTGGAGATGTATGGTAACCACAATACACCTATTACAATGTCGTACTGCTACTTCTATGAGTCACTTACATTGGTGTACTTCTCGAAGGATGGCGACGACAACAATAGCGCTGTAACACGTGTGCCTCTCTACCTCAATCCAGAAAAGTGCTCTCCAGTTTCGGAGTTCAACTATTTCGATGGTGCTGCAAAGTCTAAGTCTCTTCGAAAATTGGGTAACTAATGAGACGTAGTTATAACATTCTACTTATGGCGATGCTGGTATCTATGGTATCTTGCATCGCCGAGCCAAAGCTTTCTGGGGAGGATTACTCTTCCCCAGAGAGTGTTTTTATGGCTAAGGTTATTGGTGACATCAAGGCCGAGCATAAGAGCGGTGAGCTTTTGGTGGAGCTCGATGTAGCTACACAGGAGCGTATCGAGGCTGAGGGCCTTGAGGTTGTTGCCGAGGAGCTCTTCTCGAATGTGGAGTTTAAGAGCGTTGAGCCAGCTATTCGTCGCCTTCCAAAGAACGATAAGGTGGCAAAGAAGTTGGGCCTCGACAGATGGTACCACGTATGCTTCGATAACTCAATCTCTGTTGAGAGTTTCGCAAAGAGCGTTGCTCTTCATTCGGAGGTTAGCCACGTGCAGTTTAACGCTATGCCAAAGCTCGGTTCTGATTTCCGCGCTGTGCCATTTACTCCTATGGCATCTGTAAAAGCTGAGGGCGATGCCGTTATCCCTTACGACGATCCTTATAACACCTACCAGTGGAATCTCATCAACGTTGGTGATAGTGCATATGGTATGTCGGTTAAGGAGGGTGCAGATGTAGGCGTTAAGGATGCTTGGTCGCTTACTACTGGCTCGAAAGATGTTGTCGTTGCGGTGTGCGATGCTCCCGTAAAGTATACTCACGCCGACCTTGCTGCGGCAATGTGGGTTAACGAGGCGGAGAAGAGTGGTGCAGAGGGTATTGATGATGATGGCAATGGCTTTGTGGATGATATCCACGGCTATAACTTTATCAACGAGCTATACTCAAAGGGTGCTATCAATTGGGATGTGCCTACGGAGACAGGTCACGGTACTCACGTTGCGGGTATCGTCGGTGCGGTAAATGGCAATGGTATTGGCGTAAGTTCTGTTGCTGGTGGCTCGGGAAATGGCGATGGCGTACGTATTATGTCGTGCCAGATTTTCGAGGGCGAAACACCTGGTGGTGACCGTGAGGTTGCCGAGGCGCTTATCTATGCTGCCGACAATGGTGCTTGTATCGCGCAGTGTTCGTATGGCTATAATGCTAACGTTTATAGCGGCGATAATGCCTATATCAATGGTGCTCCATTGGAGTATCGCGCGTTGAAGTACTTCACAGATCCTGAGAATGCTAACCATCCATCGCTCGGTTCGAATATCGCAATCTACTCTTCGGGTAACGAGGCTGCGAGCAATTCGGACTATCCTGGTGCATTGCCTATCTGCGTATCGGTGACCGCCTTTGGTCCAGATTTCCTTCCAGCGTACTATACTAACTATGGTCGTGGTTGTAATATCGCAGCTCCAGGTGGTGACTACAATGTTGGTGGTGATAGAGGTATGATTCTTTCGACTTGTATCAGCGAGACTGCTGCCGACTATGTCTATATGCAGGGTACCTCTATGGCGTGTCCTCACGTGTCGGGTGTTGCCGCTCTTGGCGTGTCGTATGCCGCGAAGCTCGGTAAGAAGTTCTCTGGCGAGGAGTTTATCGCGTTGTTGCTTACCTCGGTAAACGATATCAATGGCTATATCACTACGGGCTATCGTACCGATATCGACCTTAAGCAGTATAACAAGCGTATGGGTACAGGTGCTATCGATGCGTGGATGTTGTTGATGCAGATTGAGGGTACTCCTTCGCTTATGGTGCGTGCAGGTAAGCCTTGCTCAGTAAACCTTAAGGAGTATTTTGGTGATGCTGCCGACGATATCACTTACCTTAAGGTTGAGGTGTCGGATGAGGCGCGTTCAACACTTGGCCTTACCGCAACACCAAAGGTTAAGGCTGGTGTGTTGGAGATTACCACAACGAAGATTGGCTCTGCGAAGATTAAGGTTTCGGCTATCGCAGGTGGTGGCCAGCTTGGTGGTGGTAACAATATTGGTGGTACGGAGATTTCGCGTGAGGTATCTATCGTGTCACGTGGTGTTACATCAAGCAATGGAGGTTGGTTCTAATTAAAACTGCAATGAGATGAAGAAGTTTATTTATATATTCGTTGCGCTACTTCTTGTAGCTACTCCAGGTTGCAAAAAGAATGGTTCCGAGGCTACTACAGCTACCAAACTCGTTGGTCAGTGGCACTGCATTGCCGAGGAGCTTAACGTTGCCGAGGATATCGATGTCTATGTGGAGTTTATGGCTGATAAGAGCTTCAACCTCTACCAGAAGATTGGTCAGGGCCGTCATCGTCACTTCACAGGTACGTGGTCGGTAAGCGGTGATGTCCTTTCGGGCCTCTATGCCGATGGCTCGGAGTGGGGTAGTAGCTATGCCGTTGAGTTCTCGGGTATGGATGCTATGAAGCTCACTGCGAAGAATGGCTCGAAGGAGGTTATGACCTACACTCGTGAGACTATTCCAGCGGAGATCTTGGAGGGTAGTGTTGTCCGCTCTGTGGTTGACGCAGATATGATGCCTATCCTTTAGTAGAAAACTCTCTCTATGATAAAGCGCTAAGATTTCTTAGCGCTTTTTTTGTGCGGTGTTATTTATTGGAGATTTATACACTCTATATTAAGAGGCTTCGAACTCTCGAAAAAAAATGTTATATTTGTATAGATAAATATAGCCTAATTCTACTAAACAACCTTATAAGATGACAATCTATTATAACCCCGCTTATTCAGCTTCGCCATATCGTAGTAGTCGCGATGTTGAGTATGGTAATAGCTACTGCGGTAATTTCCAGCTGCTACAACGTCTGCTATTCTATTTAGGTGTGCCGTATCTTCCCGCTACGGATGAGGAGCGTGTGGCCTACTATCACGCTAATATGCAGCGAGTAATTACCTCCGACTCACTCTTCTATCACTCATTTGTTACGGATTCTGCGGGTGCAAGTCGTAAGATTCTTGCGTGGCGTGATACGTTGGTTACCGTGGGTTGGAACATCAAGGAGTATAAGGGTGGTAGTGCGAAGCTCGCTATGTTTCGTGATTTGGAGCCAGAGAGTATGCCACGTGGTGAAGCGGACTATTGGTACTTGTTGCTCTCGAAATCTCGTGCAGGAGAGGCCCTTTCAAAGGGTGTAAATATCGTTGTTACTGCGTCGCAGAGTGAGTTGTGTCCACATATTGCAAAGATTCTTGAGTTGCAGCAGCAGAATGGTGTGATGGTGGAGTATCGCCCTATGGAGAGGCCCGTAGCCGAGGGAACACTTGGACTGGTGCAGCGTGCTATATATGACGAGGCAACAGCGAAGATCTCGCCGCTTTCGGAGGATGATACTTTAGAGTATATTAATTTCGATACGGAGGATGATGCGTTGGCGTATGTGGCGTTGCTACCCGTAGATGACGATGTTGTATTTCACTGTACGATGCCAAAACGCTTCGATAATACGTTGAAAATGCTCGGAAAACCAACCGTCGGTTCAATGCTCGATGCTGGATCTCCACAGGTTGTGCAGCTGTTTATGTTGGGCAACGGACTCTTTGAGTATCCGCTAAATATGAAACGTATTATCGAGTGGCTGAACACACCTCTTAACCCTATGGATAATGCGTTGAGACGTGAGTTGAGCTACGCCTTAATTAACTCGGGTGGAATAGATAATAAGGAGTGGAATGATGTTAAGAGCAAATTTTTAAGCCGTAAGGATGATGTTGCGTCGCACTACGATAAATATCTGCCTCTGCCGGTTGATGGTAAGATTGATGTTGAAAGAGTGAAGGCATTTAACGACGAACTTCGTAAATGGGCCTCATCTTGTATTCACTCGATGAAGTCTAATAGCGACATTATTCTCGAGCAGCTTGTGGCAATCAACAACTACTGCTCGACGCTTATTACGATGCTTGAGCAGGCACCTGAGGGTTTCGATTTCCTCGATTTGCAGCTATGGTGTCGTAATATCGCGCAACCAGCCAGCTACAAGCAATACGAAGCGGAGGTCGGCTCTCATAATATAATCACATCAATGGGCGACCTCCACGATATTGCCGAGAGGGTAGTGTGGTTCCCAGCTTGTGACGCGAGAAGTTATGCCTATCCTTTTGATATGCTTAACGATTCGGAATATGCTGAACTTAAGGACGATGGAGTGCTACTCTATAAGCGCGACCATCACGCCTTTATGCAGCAGTCGGAGATGTTAAGAATGTTGCTAAACACAAAACGTCTTACAATCATCGAGGCGGAGAAGAGCAACGGAGAAAAGACACAACGCCATCCTCTTGTGTTGCAGTTGGAGGAGCGTATTAAAGGCGGCTTTAAGGATATTACCAAGCAGGTGTCTATCCCCGAGGAGTTCTTCGTTATGGAGCAGCAGGTCGATAATCGAGAGGGTGATGCTATGATGGTGCAACTTGATGAGGATGTGGTGCTAAAGGAGCGCTATGAGTGTGCTACTGATAAAGATAGCGGAGCAGAGAGTTACTCAAGTATCGAGCAGCTTATTCAACATCCATTTACCTATGTGTGTCAGCGTAAGGCGAAGCTAAAGGATAGGGAGATGCCTTCGGCGCAAGATTGCAACAGAACGCTTGGAAATGTGGCGCACTTAATCATTGAGAAGGTTTTCGCTGATGGTCGAGATGTCAATGAGGCTACGGCGTATTATAAAGCAAATTACGATGCTATATTCGAGGAGGCAGTGCGTGAGACTGGTCTGTTGTTGCTATCGAAGGAGAATGCATTGTCGCTTCGTAAGCTTAAGCGCGATATGTTGGAGGTATTGCGAAAACTTACAAAATTTATTAGACGAAATAACCTCAGCGTAGTTAGTTGTGAGTATGTATTTGATGATGTGCCGTGGAACGATGCGGGTGAGGGTGTGATGCTGGATTCGCGTATAGATATGTTGCTAAATGATAGCAGTGGCGGTAAGGTAATATTCGATTTTAAGTACTCTAGCAGCAGTAGAAGACGCTGTGAAATAGAGGAGAACAGAGCTTTGCAGCTGGCGCTGTATCGCTATTTGGTGCAGCAACAGTTTGGTAAAGATACGAGGGTTCGTATTGCATATATTCTGCTACCTGATGTTGATATACTAACGGCGGATGATTTTGACGAAGCGAGACCTGTAAGCGTAAAGCCCGATAGAAGTGGAATTGATATAATGGCCGAGGCAGCGCGAAGTTATATATTCCGTTGGAAGCAACTTAAGGAGGGACGTATAGAGCGCGTTGAGGACTGTGTCAAAGGAAGTGGAGAGTATGGTGTAGAAAGCGGATTATTCCCACTTAAAACCTCTGGCAAAACATATGAAAAGGATTCTTTCAACCCAGACTACTCAAAACTGAAATAGTATGAAGAACACTACATTTGTAAGTGCTGGTGCCGGTAGCGGCAAGACATATAAACTAACCGAGGATATTGCTCGAATAATTAAGGAGGGTAGGGGTAAGTTCTCGGCCGAGCAGGTTATCCTTACAACATACACCAAGGCTGCTGCTGCGGAACTACGCGAGAAGGTGCGCTCGAAGCTCTATAGCGAGGGCTTGTATCGTGACGCTATGAATGTCGATAATGCTGCCATAGGCACTATACACTCCATTGCCTTTCAGTTCGTATCGCGTTATTGGTATCTGCTTGGTGTAAGTGCTAATGTTTCGATTATGGCCGAGGAGGATAGTAAATTCTATGTCTCGCAGTCATTGGCATCGTTACCTTCAGACGTGCAGTTGGTCCTATTTGATAGAGTTTTAAAGTCATTATGTATCGTAGGAAAGTATCACACGTCTCCAGATTTTTGGAAAGATGAGCTTAAGTCTCTAATTGGAAATACCATTGAGATGTGTGTGTCGGATAGTCAACTTGAGCAAAATCGTGAGCAGAGCAAGGAGCTTCTGGCAAGAGTTTTTAAGTGGTCCGACTTTGATATTAGCGATAAGGTTATTAGTGATGCCTTGGCGAGCCTTAAACGCATCTTCGAGCTTATGATTGAGAAAGCTCGAAAGGATAAGGCGATAAAGAGAGCAGAGCTGTATGAGGATATTCGTGAGCTTGAGGAGAGAGATAAGTCAGGCGACTACTTGCCTATCTACAGATTGCAACAAGTAATTTCGAATTATACGAAAAAGCCGAGTGGTCTTGTAATGGAAAAGTGTGGCGATGATGTAGAGTATCTGCGAGATTTGTTAGAAAAAATCCCCAGATCCAAGCAGGTCAAGGAGCTTATGGAGAGTTACATAGATGCGATTTTTGATTTGGCGATAAAGTGGAAAAAGGAGTACGAGGCCTTCAAAAGGGAGCGTTGTCTCTTGGATAATGGAGATTTGCTTATCAAGTTCAATGAACTGCTCAACAACGAGAGTGTTGTGGAGGAGATAAAGAGTCGCTATAAGTTGGCGTTTGTTGATGAGTTTCAGGATTGCTCGCCTCTGCTTGTTAATTCATTCAAGCGTCTATCACACCTTATGGAGTATAGTGAGTGGGTAGGTGATATCAAGCAGGCTATATATGGCTTTAGAGGTAGTAATACGGAGCTTATCAATACCGTTATTAGTGATGTTTCAAAGAAAGAGAATGGCAACAGTCTCGTCCCATTATCTCATTGCTGGCGCTCTAATAGCACGATTGTGAATCTTGTAAATGAGGTCTTTATCAACGTGTTCGAAGGTCAGATTAAAAGAGAGTATGTTGAGTTGTTTATGCCCGAGCGCAAGGAGGACCAGAAGGCACCCGAGGAGCGTCAGGTTAGACATTGGATGTTCAAGGGAGGAGATGTAAACGAGCGAATTATCGACCAGATCGAGGAGTTGGTATCGGAGAAAAACTATGATTATAAGGATATTGCAATTCTCTGTAGGTTCAACGATGACATAACCAATTTAGTGAAAATCCTTAAGAAGCGAGGTATTCCATATAATGTGGCTCCAGATAGGAAAAACGCTGTTGAGGATGAGGTATCTTCGTTCTTGAAGGCTGTTATTTCTGTGGTTGCGCAAAGTGGCAATGAGCTTTCGAAGGCAATCATCGTGAATAGTGCAGAGCAGGGTTATGGAGTCTCAAGAATTTTATCTGATAGATTGAAGTTCGTAGAGGCTGATAAGGATGGTAGTGTGTGGCTTGAGGAGTCGCAGATTATTAGCCGTATTATGAAACTTCGTGAAACGGTATGCAGTCAGGATGTGAAGTCGGCAGTCGAGAGCGTTGTTGCGGAACTTAATCTGCAAGGTATTATTAAGCGCATCGATCCATCGACTCCTGCATATAACTACTGTGCCGAGCTTATCAACGAGGCTGCTGTATACGAACAGAGATGTAGTAGTCTCGGTTTGAGTAGCACTTTGATAGGTTTCTCCGATTATCTGGTAGATAATATCTTGCTTTATCCGGGCAAAAGTGATGGTATTACGATTACGACATACCATAAGTCGAAGGGCTTGCAGTGGCCTTGTGTTATTCTATATTCGTTGGAGACTCCTCCGGTTAAGGATAATCTGGCCTTCTTTGGTGTCTTAGCCATAAGAAAACCGACACAAACAGATTTGCGTTTAATCCCAAGTGCGATAAATAAGGTCTGCGGCAAGTTGATAGTAGATGCATCTTATGGTGTAGATGATGACCTTTATAACGTAAGAGAAGCATTGCGTGATGAGGGCAAACGTCTGTTGTATGTTGGTATGACACGCCCACAGGAGCAGCTTATATTGATCCAAAATGGCGACAGCCAGCAGTGGCTATCGGATGTGGGTTGTGATGTCGTTGGCGAGAATGATTCTGAGTGGTATGGTACGCCACTACGTCGTTTACGCTCGATTGTTGTGGAGGAGAAGAAGGGTAAGGGCAAAGAGACGGAGTCTGTTGAGGAGGATGTTGTGATTGATGAGCCTATAGGCGACGTTGCTCGTGAAACATTTGAAGTTCTTCGTCGACCTTCGGAGCCGATTGCGTATAGTTGTAAGTTCCTGTCGCCAAGTAAGGTAAAAGAGGCGGTCAAGAGATATAGAGTCGTGCAGTGCGAGAAGTTTGCTCCACGTCTTCAGATAAGGGCTATGGATGGTAAGGATAGCACCATTGGCAACTTTATTCATCACGCTATGTGTCTATGGAGTGGCGATAAGGCACTATTGGAGTCGCTTGCTGCGGAGTATGGCGTTAAGGTCAATATAGCAAATCTATGCGCTTCGATTGAGGCATTTAGGGATTGGATGGCCGACAACTATAAAGGTTCAATGACCGAGGAGCGTGAGTTGCCATTTAGTTTTACTAATGCGTCGGGGCAGTGTGTCAATGGCGAGATAGACCTTGTGTATCACACCGAGGAGGGTGCCGTATTGGTAGATTATAAGACTTATCAGGGTGAAATTTCGCAACTTACGAAGGTGGGCGGCGACTTTAGTGCCGAGAAGTACGTTGGTCAGATAGCGTTATATGATGAGGCGCTACAACGTGCTGGCAATAAGGTGATTGATAGGCTTATCTGCTACTTGTCGCTGGGCGTTGTAGTTCGCTTTGAACAGGAGGCGTAATAAAAAAAAGGAGCGTTACTGCTCCTTTTTTTTATTGTCTATCTCGGCGAATACTTCTCTGCGATGCTTGTAGAACTCATTCACTAAACTCCTGTATCCTAGCCTCTTAAGTGTGTCATACGTAATGTTGTACATCGACTTGTTGTGACGCTCTGCTGCCACAACGCGAATCTTCTGCTGTAGGAAGTGGTCAATCTCCTGAAGTCCCTGCGTGCTATTGATAATAGGGAAGTACCAGCGGGACCACGTCAGCGACTGTTCAAGGCTACTCTGCTCGAAGAATACGCGGTTGAAGCGTCCTATTAGTCGCGCCATCGCTTTCTCCGAAGAGACTCCCTTGCGCTGCTTCCAGCGAAGTATCGAGCGTGTTTTGCGGCGTATCTTGCCCTTCATCTTCTCGATACC
>JAFYRB010000061.1 GCA_017559615.1 Alistipes sp.
AGAAGCTGTCTAACAAGGCTACTTTGTCGTTATGCTTGCTCTCAAAATGCTCATTTACGCCGAGTAAACTCCGCTTTTTCGAGCTTCGCAAGCCTAAAATTAGCTCTTGTTATACAACTTCACAAAAAACTGAGGGTGCCAACTTAACTTGTTGGACACCCTCAAAATTATTTAACGCTCTTTAGGTGTTTGGACTCGAAGATATCTACAGGAGCTACAACATATTGCTCATTGGTAATGCCTCGCCTCTTCATAGTACTCTTGATTTGAGGTATTTTGTCCGTACATAGGATAAGGTAATCATCCACCTTTTTAGGCTCACATAGCTTTATGCCAAGCTGATTTAGGTAGATATCATAGACCAACTCCGAGCAATAGTATATATCGTTATCGAAGCTAAATGCTAGATCGTACTTCTTGCCCAAATAGGCACTGTAATCGATTTTGATATTCTCCTTATCGCTTCGTTTTAACCAATATTTCCCATCTTTGCCACGAGCGATAAACTTGTCTAATGGTGTTAGTACGAGAGTGTTAAGTGTCTCCAAAACATATGGCTTGCCCTTTCTCATTACGATAATTCCGCAGTGAGTAATCTTTGATCGTGTGGCTGCCTGAATAAGCGGCGACTGCTCAGACTGCGATGTTTGGAAGATTACATCGCCCTCCTTTACCTCAGCCTTAATGGGGAGCGTCTGCGCCGTGAGCGTCTCGGTAAGCATAGAGCTAAATGGCAATGCTGCTGCACAAAGTAGTATGCCTAAAATAATCAATACCTTTTTCATATTACTCTCTGTTTATATCGTTTACGTTTTTTAATGTTTCTCTTTTTTCTCTACCTGCGATAATTCGAGTTATTGGTAATTTTATGCCGTAATATTTCTCCCATAATTTGTTGTGTATTGCTGCGTAAGCTCGACATACTTCCTAATTAAAAATATGTCCTTCCAAACACTATTATGCCGTGGAATACTTACAAAGTTAATAAAAAAAAGTGTGATATTATCTCTGCTAGATGATGTTTTTTAGAAAATTCTCAGCCTATATATATCGAATAGTTGTTAATTAAAAGTGGCGATATACCCGCATTTATCTACTATTTTTGACCAATAAATATAAATTGCCCCGATTTTATGTACTAATTTGACCAATAAGCCCACATCATAGATGAGTCCGTACGACATTATACTATTCACCTAAAAATAAAAAAACAGCAGTCCGAAAAGACTGCTGTGAGTGGTGAATCCGCCGGGGCTCGAACTGCGAAGCAGTAGAGATGATGCCTTATAGCGCAGAGCTATGCTCGAGCAATCAAATCAAATATCATCTCAACCCGCATAAAGTGAGAAGCTCCGTTGTATTGCGCGAGGGGTATAATGTCGTATGGTTGTTCGCGCAGCGATAAATGGTAGTGGTAGGTGTTATGATGCTTGGATCAGACAACACCTACCGCTACTATTTAACACATCATAGATGAGTCCGTACGACATTATACTATTTACCTAAAAATAAAAAAACAGCAGTCCGAAAAGACTGCTGTGAGTGGTGAATCCGCCGGGGCTCGAACCCGGGACCCCAACATTAAAAGTGTTGTGCTCTACCTGCTGAGCTACGGATTCTCCGAATGCTAATATTAATTAGCGGGTGCAAAGATAAGCATTATTTTTATATTACCAAAATAGTGGGGATGAAATATTTTTGTATCTTTACAAAAAAATATAACACATTCCATTAATGGACCAGCCAAAGATTGAACGCTTGCTAAGGCTTATGAAGCTGATGACAGGCAATGTGAACTATACTGTGAACGACCTTGCCGAGAGGTTGGATACTACTTACCGCTCGATATATCGCTATATCGAGTCCTTCAAGGATGCTGGTTTTGTGGTGCAGAAGTTGGAGGGTGGTGTCTACAAACTAAGCAAGGAGAGTCCACACTTTAAGGATATATCGCAGCTTGTCCATTTCACCGACGAGGAGGCATATATTGTAAACCAACTTATTGAGGGCCTTGATGATACGAATATGCTCAAGCAGAACTTGCGCAAGAAGCTATGCTCGGTATACAATTGTACCTCTATGGCATCGAGTGTTGTTCACGGTGCAAATGCCTCGAATGTAAATTGTCTGGTTGAGGCTATCGAGCGCCGTTGTCAGGTGGTATTGCACAACTATGCCTCGTCGCATACGGGCAATCGCCGCGATAGGGTGGTTGAGCCCTTTGGTTTCACTACGAACTATGTTCAGGTGTGGTGCTACGAGCCAGAGAGCGGTATGAATAAGCTCTTTAAAACTGCGCGTATTGGTTCTGTTGAGGTGTTGGATAGGGAGTGGGAGTATGCAGATAAGCACCACGAGGGCTATATCGATATATTCCGTATGACGGGCTTCGAGCAGTATGGTGTGAAACTAAGGCTTGGTATGTTGGCGCATAACCTCCTTATCGAGGAGTATCCTCTTGCCGAGCGCGATATCAAGGAGCTCGATGATAATTCGTGGTTGCTCGATACCAAGGTCTGCAACTATCGCGGTATAGGTCGCTTTGTTATGGGACTTATGGATGATATCGAGATTGTTGATAGCCCCGAATTTAAGGGGTATATCAAGGAGCAGATGTCATCCGCAGCAATAAATTTATAAAGTAATGGGCAACCCCGCAAAGGGCTGCCCACCTATTCTTAAGTTGATAAGACTACTCGCAAACTGCGCTGAGGTCAGCGAACAAGCCTGCGAAGCTCTCTGCCATATCACGACGCAATGCTGCGTAGTGCTTTCTTGTGAGTGAGCGGTTCTTAGGCTCTGCAGGGTTGTTAGCCTTGTGGTAGAGTGCATTGCGCAACTCAACACCCTTAGACATAAGCTCAACAATCTGCTCCTCCTTGTTAGGCTGTACGAAAATTGCCATGTGGCAATCGAAAGCAAACTCCTCCAAACGGTAGTCAATCTCCTTCTTCAAAAATCTAAGATTTGCCATAATATTTTGCGTTTAAGTTAAATTCCTATTATGCAAAGATAATATATTCAAATCTTATTTGCAAATATTTGTAGAACTTTCTATTTGCACGATGCTGGGCAGCAACACTCCGTTGATGCACCGCAGTCGATGATAATGCCGTCCCACTCATTAAGGATTACAACTTTGCGGTGTTGATGCTTTGTTCTATGTTTGCCTCTCTGGTGGTCGGGACGCTCGTAGCGTTTGTTGTGGTCGTGGTGCTTTTGTGGTCTCTCCTCGACGATATACTCCTCTACTATAATCATATCGGCTGGGGTTGTCGAGGTTGGCACATACTCTCGCTTGTCTGTTACCTGATCTTTGGTGTAGGCGATGGTTACGGTTGCCTTGCGCATATCGGGGAGAACATCTCTCTTAAGCCAACTCCACGCGCTATTTTCGCGCTTAAGTTTGTTATCTATTGTCATAGGTGTCTCGTTGGAGTTCACTATGTTCACAATGTCGTTGCGATTGCTTAGCGTAGAGTGCTCTATCGCTTCTGTTGTTGCACTCCAAGGCTCCACCTGTGATGATACGGAAATGTTGTAACCGCCTAAGTTGTAGCGCTTTGCTATCATTGTACTAAGCTCCTTGGCTCTCTTCTCTGCCAATGCACTATTAAACTTTGTTGTGCCATCAGGCGAGGCATATCCCGTAACTGAAATCTTGGAGATGTGGACCAAAGAGTCCTTTTTAATCTCATTAAAGAAGCTATCCAAGCGCGCCAACACCTCGTTGTTATCCTCATATCCCGCTACGGTATTTGCCGAGTTTATGGCGTAGTGAATCTCATAATTGGCACACTGCGGTGTACCATCAGTCACAATATAACGGCGCACAATATAGTCGCCATCCCTCCACTCCGCAGTCATCTTTTGTGATGTCTGCTGGGCAAATATTTCTGTACTTATAAGCGATAATGCTGCTGTTATACAGATAGTTCCAAGTTTTAGTAATCGTCTCATAATCGTAAATTTTTTGGTTTGTGCGTAGGCTATTCCAATAATTATACCAAAGCTTTATCACTTAATATCTAATGATTTATTAGGAATAAGATCTCTTACTATCTTGTTTTTTTAAGAAAAAATGCTTAGTTTTGTGGTGCTATTGATAAATAGTAGAGAGTGTTTTGGAGCTCATTACAAGAAAATCTTGATTAATGTTAGAATAAATGAGTAACACATATTTTGTGTGGCTTTGTGATTGTATGCGAGCATAGATTGAAGTCGTCAAATTATGAATATGTGTTCTATGTTCTCTAAACACTTTCATTACCCTATCTGAGGTTCAGATACAGAAACACAAACTTTAACTTTTTATATGAAGAAATTTTTATCTCTATTGTTTTGTATGCTCTGTGTTACAGCCCTTAATGCGCAGATGATGCAGCACACTGTAAAGCGGGGTGAGACCGAGAAATCTATTGCAGCATACTATGGCAAGACTGTTTCGGATTTGCGCCAGAAGAATCCAAGGCTCGAATTCTACCGAATGGCGGTTGGTGATGTTTTGTTTATCCCTGTGGAGTGGGAGGCTGAACGTAAGGCCCAAGCTAAGAAGGAGGAGATGGCGAAGGAACAAACCATGTTGGCATCCGATAATAATGCTAATCAAAAGGCGACAACTTCTAATAGCGAGAGTAAGGCTAATAGCACAACAAAGGAGACTAACACAAATAAGTCTACATCAGGCTACTTGGCTAACAATAGCAAAACTTCTATCACTACGTTTACTCCATCTTCAAACAGCGCATCATTGGATGGGGTGACACGGAATAGTGTTCGTGTGATGATGGGATTTAATAAGGTCCTCGGAGATGATAATTGGACTTTGCGCTACTCATATCAATCTGCAACAAGGATTAATGGCCCTCTATATTCAAGTATGGGCTTGGCATATACTCATGGATGTCAATATTTGAGTGATGATGTTGAAAATTCATACAATCAGCACTATATAAATCTTCCGATCGAGATGGGTATTAGAGCACCATGGGATGGGCCAGTGGGTATTAACTTGCATACAGGTTTTCAACTCGATTTTCTAGTAGCTGCTAATGTGACAGATGGGGAGCATAAGGTCTCTTTTAATGAAATGTGGAAAGACTCAGATGATAAACCTTCGCGCTTTGGTTATAATTGGACCTTTGGAGGTGCTATCGATATCTTCGGTTTTAATATAGGAGCACAATATATATTCAATCTCAAAGATAGAGATAAAACTGAGGATTTAGCCGATTTCTGGGGTATATATATTCAATTATCAGACTGGTTTTAACCATCTTCTTGTGATTGTGTCATAATAACTAATAGAATTTTATGTGTTGTAATTTTATAAATAGAACGTTCATACTGCTATCTGCTCTGATCCTACTATCTGTGTCAGCGAGCGCTTTTGAACTTGATTCGCTTACTATGTCTCGATGGAAAGTAGGTGTTTCAACTGGTTTTCATACAAACTTTTTAAGATTCCCCGGGCTTGCAAAAAGTGGATATCCATCAAAAGATGCTGGTGGTTCAGGTCTATTGTTGGTCTCTGCAGAGTATAAATATGATGACAATATAAGTATTAGACCTGAGATCGGATTCTTATCACGTGGTGGTAGCTTGTATATGTCAAACGTGGGAAAGATAAATAATGGCCTTTATACGTTGAATGCTTCGTATTTCGATATTCGCGTTCCTGTTCTGTATAAGTTGAACACATATCAGTCTAAGTATGAAACATATGTCTATGTTGCTCCTGTGCTTGGCTTTGCAAGGGGAGGAACATTGACAATGGACGAGTATCTGAGAAATGGGACTTCCAATAGCTATAAGCTGGATCTGTCGAATGGTAATATCGCATCTGCCTATTTCGCTTTGGCGGCTGGTGCTGGTGTTCGTACGCCTATTGTTATTTCGGGTGTTACTTGTGATGTGGGCTTGGAGTTGGGCTATGAGTATGGTTTGACGGATACGTACAGTAAGAAGGAGAGAAGGAATGAGACGATAAATATTAATAACGTAAGTGGACCAGTGGCTTCGAGCCGAAAAAATCACGGTATCGAACTCAAGGTCACATTGCAAGCTCCATTAGCAATCTTTAAAAGAAAGCCTAAACCGGTGGAAGAAATGTCTCCTGCAGTAAAGAAGGTTGAGAAGGCGTGCTATACATTACAAGAGATTAAACAGTTGCTTGAAGAGGGAGAGGCCGTGGATGGAAAGACAATATGTGCAATTGATGATATCAATTTTGACACATCAAAAAGTACGATTAAGTCTTCATCAAGACCATACCTCGATGAGGTGGCTGATATCTTAATAATGACGGGAATGTGTGTCGAAATCAAAGGCCATACTGATAGTACAGGTTCTGATGAATTCAATATGCAGTTATCAAAACAGCGTGCATTGGCTGTTGTTAAATATTTGGCAGATAGAGGAGTAAAGTGGGAGAAAATGTCATATAGTTACTACGGTGAGAGTGAGCCATTGGTGACTAATGACACTCCAGAGGGCCGAAAAGTTAATCGTCGAGTAGAGTTTGAATTATATAAAATGATGTTGGTACAATGAGAGTAATACGTTTTAATAGCATTTGTAGGGTTGTAATTCTACTGTCTATCGTTCTCAATATTTCTTGTTTGAAGGATGATGATTATACTATTATGTTGCCACAGGTATTTAGCTATGCTAGTATCCCAAGCGACAATTCGGCAGATCCAAATCCAACAGTTAATAATCCCAATACCACTATTCCGAACATTAATTATACGGTTGAGGAGGATGGTGGCCACTATATATTTAGAATAGATTTGCCTGGTATTCAGATTCCTGGCACCTCAGAGTGGTTAAGGTTAAAGGGTTCTGGTTATGGCCAAAATGTATGGCTTGAGGTAGATGGTAATCCTAAGGGTATTGTCGTATACAACAATATTGATAATTATGGATATGTTGATGTGATTTACGATTTTGTATTTCTTGTTGATAATTCGGGTAGTATGTCCGATGAGGCCGATGCAATTGCTCGAGATATCGTGAATTGGGCAAGTAAACTCAACTCTATGTTGGATGTTAGATTTGGAGTGGTTGGTTATGATGGTAGAATTACAGGTGCAATTGATATGACATCATACAGCAATGTGGCTTCATATTTAAATCGTAAAACAGGCACATCTCGAACAGTTGGTTTTGAAGGAACCTATGCTTCGTATTTGTCTGGACAAGCCTATTACTATAATTTAGCACAAAATAACGAATGTGGTATGGCGGCTCTGCTATTTGCTGACAATCTTTTTACCTTCCGCGATGGAGCTAGTCGTATCTATGTGAATTTTACCGATGAGTCTAATATGCCACAGGGACGTGATGATTTCTCTGTTGCATACTTGGCTTATCAGTCTAATTGGAATACATCTCAGGGTACAGTTCATACTGTATTTAGTGGTTCTACTTCGATTACAGAACAAATTGGTATAGATGAAAAGCCTTGGAGAATGTCGGAGTATACTGGAGGTACTGTTTTGTATGCCAATAGTAGTTTTTCTAATGTTTCTTTGGATAATCTTCCAGTAACATCGGCAATGGAGAATTCATATGTGATTAAATTTACCAATGCTGATGAATTGTTGGATGGTAGAACACATCAAATAAAGATTACAATCAAGACTGGTGATGGTAAGGTTCAGGCCACAAAGGTATTCTATGTTAATTTCTAAATAAGGGATTGAGATAAATTGTAATATTTAAGTGCAAATAAATATAGAATTGTAGAAACAGAGTCTGTCTAGCTAGACAGACTCTGTTTCTAATTACTTATCAGTACCGATTAAGGTCTTTAATTGTTTGGATATATGTAAATATATATATACTACTAATTACAAATTGTTTACTGGTGTTCAGGGCGGAGAAGGTCCTGTACAACCTTTACAGGTGAGAAGGTTGAGATTGGTACCTCCACAAAGATTGTGTTCCAGTTTGCCATAGCGCCATTCCAAAGGCCTGGGAGTTCCTGAGCGCGGAGTTCGCGGCCACCCGCTGACTTCGAAGAGATAAAGCCGGTTTTAGGGTCGGTATACTGCTTAAGGTTGTACTTAGTGCCATCGTAGCGTTTAACGCCGCAGACAAGGTCTACTGGGTTGAAGTGTGTAGCCTCCTTCATAAGGTGCATATCCTCTTTGGCAATTTGGCTCGACTCGGCAATCTGCAACTGCTCGCGACCCTTATCATCGCCCACCCAAAATGGACCGCCACCAGGCTCGCCCTCGTTCTTAACCATACCGCAGACACGGATAGGGCGGTCGAGGGTCTCGATAATAAGCTCACGCGATGCATCCTCTGGGAGCTTGCAGCATAGCTCATTGCAAAGGAAGGTCTTAGCCTCGGCATACTTATCCTCGCCACGCTCCAAGGCGCGAAGGAACTCGAAGCTACGCTCCTGTAGGCGCAACAACTCGCCAGCAAGCACGCGCTTATATGTAATTGTATTAGGCTTGCGCTCGTCTGTAGTTACGTTGTCGATATTCTTTACGAAGATGATATCGGCATCCAACTTATCTAGGTTGTCAATAAGTGCACCGTGGCCCGCAGGACGGAATAGTAGTGAGCCATCCTCATTGCGGAATGGGGTGTTGTCAGGGTTAACTGCGATAGTATCTGTGGCAGGGCTCTGCTCGGAGAATGATACCTCGTACTTGATGCCATACTTCTTCTCGTAGTGGCTCTGACGCTCCTCAAGGAGGCTTAGGAAGCCTGCTTTGTGCTCTGGTGATACGGTGAAGTGGATAGCAGCGCGCTCGCCATCAGAGGCATAAAGTGCAGCCTCCACAAGGTGCTCCTCAACAGGCTTACGTGCTCCCTCCTTATATGCGTGGAATGTAACCAAGCCCTTAGGCTTCGAGCCGTAACCAAGACCATCTATAATGATGTTGCGCACAACATCTTTATCGTCAATTTGGGGCTTTAGATACTTCGCCAGCTCAGCAAAGAAGGCGAACTTCTCAAGGTTGGTAATAAGCTTGTCGATACCTGGCGTACGCTTGTCGTCGTTTACATACTCAAACAACTCCTTAAACATACGTGTTGCAGCACCTGATGCTGGTACAAACTTAATAGTTTTAATCTCCTTAGCGCGACTCATATATAGCTCCTCGGCGCTATGAAGCTGCTCCTGGCTAAGCTGGCGCACGCCGTCGCCACCCGATGCAGCGCGTACAACTGGGAGTGATGGGAAGCCGTTACGGAAATTATTAATCTGCTTTTCAACCTCGGCAACGCTAAGACCGCGAGCCTCTATCTGAGAAATGTCGTTGCTTGTAAACATAGCTGTATAGGTCTAATTATTAGTAAATTCATTGCATTATACCCTCTCGGAGTGGTAATAATGTTTGAATTAGTCCCCAAATTTAGTAAAAAATTTTTAACTTTGCACTATGAAACGGATATACAATAACATAAATCTTGCCAATCGCAATAGTTTTGGCGTAGTAGAGAGTGCCGCTACACTCGTAGAATTCGACACTGTAGATGATTTGAGAGAGTATTTTGCAACCGCGAAACCTGAGCGTTGGTATGTGCTTGGTGCAGGTAATAATACGCTCTTCACGAAGTTCTACGATGGTGCGCTTATTGTGCCTAAGAGTGGTGCTCGCACCATCCTCAGCGATGATGGTGAGAGGGTAGATATCCGTGTTGAGGCTGCGCACGACTGGGACGAGTTGGTGGCGTGGAGCGTCGAGCAGGGCTTGTGGGGTATTGAGAACTTGTCTGCTATTCCAAGTTCTGTGGGTGCTGCACCAGTGCAGAATATCGGAGCATATGGTGCTGAGGCCAAGGATGCGATTACCGTGGTGGAGTACTTCGATACTCGCACTATGCAGGTTGTGCGCCTAAGCAATGAGGAGTGCCGCTTTGCATATCGTGAGAGCATCTTTAAGCAAGAACTTAAGGGCGTGGCTATTATCCTTGCCGTTGAGTTCCGCTTAAGTCGTATGCCTCGCCCAAATCTCGGCTATGGCGATGTTATCAAGGAGGTTGAGGCGCGTGGTGGTGCTACACTTGGTAATATCCGTGATGCTATATGCGCTATCCGTGGTAGCAAGTTGCCCGATCCTAAGGTGCTTGGTAATGCTGGTAGCTTCTTTAAGAATCCTATTGTTGCGCGAGAGGTGGCAGAGGCTCTATTGGAGCGTTATGCCGATATGCCACACTACCCAGTTGCGGGTGATGATACGAAGGTTAAGCTCGCAGCGGGCTGGCTTATAGATAAGTCGGGCTTGAAGGGTTATCGCGCTGGTGCTGTAGGTGTTCACGAGCGTCAGGCTTTGGTGCTTGTAAACTATGGTGGTGCTACTGGTGGTCAGGTGATAGCTTTGGCAGAGTATGTGTGTGGTGAGGTGAAGAGAAATTTTGGAGTGGAAATATCTCCAGAGGTAAATATTTTATAGTAGTGCGCGAATAAAAAGTCTATTTTGTCGTTACGCTTGCTCTCAAATGCTCATTTACGCATAGTAAACTCCGCTTTATCGAGCTGCGCAAGCCTAAAACTAGATCTTTTTCTTCACACACTGGGTAGGGGTAGTACCTTGCTGTAAGTTTATTTAGTAATATATAGAACATCCCTTTAGGTATGTTTTTGTTAGACGGCTTTGAGAAGTATATAGAGGAGAACGAACTCTTTTCGCATAACGACAAACTATTGCTTGCCGTATCTGGAGGTGTCGACTCGATGGTAATGATGGCGTTGATGTCGGCTACGGGTTACAATTTTGGTGTGGCGCATTGCAACTTTCAACTTCGTGGTGCTGAGAGCGACGAGGATGAACTTCTTGTAGAGCGTGAGGCTAAGCGTCTCGGTGTGGAGTTCTACAATAAGCGCTTCGATACTACGGCAGAGATGGAGCGCACTGGCGAATCTATGGAGATGGCGGCGCGTCGTATTAGATATCAGTGGTTTAAGGAGCTATGCGAGGAGCACGGCTATGCCGCGATAGCTATTGCCCACCATAGCAACGACTCTATAGAGACATTCTTTATAAATATGCTTCGTGGTACTGGTCTGCGAGGCTTAACGGGTATTAATACCCAGATTGGTCGTGTGGTGCGACCTATGATGTTTGCTACGCGCAAGGATATTCACGACTATGCCGTTGCCCACCGCATACCATTTAGAGAGGATTCGTCGAATCGCTCAACTAAGTATCTAAGAAATAAGGTTCGCATTGGTCTTGTGCCGATGCTTAAGGAGATAAATCCGCAGTTTACAACCATTATGCGCCGCAATATCGCGCGCCTAAGCCAAGCCCAGGATTTCATCACCTCGGCAATAGGTATTGTCAAGGGCGAGGTACTTGAGCATAATGGCGATATTCACACCTTGAGAGTGGGTGATATCCGTCCTACGCTGCCTCGTAACTATGTGATATATGAGATTCTAAACTCGGAGTATGGCTTCAAGGGTGATGTTGTAGATGCGCTATGCCACGCCTTGGATAGTGATGCTACGGGTCGTAGATTCTACTCCCGTGAGTGGGTTGCTGTGGTTGACCGTGGCAATGTTGTTATCGCACCTATTACCGAGGAGGATAGTTGTGAGTGTGTTGTCGAGAGGGGTGCTATGCGCTCTTATATCGGTGGCTCGGTGCTCTACTATGAGTATTGCGATATCGACTTTATCGATACCCTCGATCAGGGTGATAATGTTGCGTTGCTCGATGCTGACAAGCTAAAGTTCCCGCTTAAGGTGCGCCGTTGGCAGGAGGGCGATTGGTTTGTGCCTTTTGGAATGTCGGGTCGCAAGAAGCTAAGCGACTATCTTATTGATAAGAAGGTCTCTATGGCCGAAAAGTCGCGCCAGTTTGTATTGCTCTCGGGTGACGATATTGTATGGGTCGTAGGTCGTAGATTGGATGACCGCTACGCCATTACCCGTAAGACAGAGAATGTGTTGAAGGTTATCCGTTATACACTATAGTTTATGGCAAAGACAATAAAGTTTAGTGAGGCTTTAGCAAGCTATAACACGATAATGAAGGATATCGCGGAGCGTCGCTTTGCGCCTATATATTTATTATCGGGTGACGAGGGTTACTTTATTGATACTATTGCCGACCGCCTTGCGAATACAATCCTTAACGAGGCCGAGCGCTCGTTTAATCAGGTTGTTGTATACGGTGCTGATAGCGATACGGGCAAGATTGTAATGCTCTGCCGTCAGTTGCCTATGATGGGATCATATCAGGTGGTTATTGTGCGTGAGGCGCAGCAGCTAACAAAAATCGAGAACTTGGTGCACTATACTTCGTCGCCACAGTCCTCAACTATACTTATCCTTTGCTACAAGAATAAGGAGCAGGGTCGTGGTATAGATAAGCGTACGGCATTCTATAAGAGTTGCGCTAAGGCTGGCTGTGTCTTTGAGTCGGTGCGCCCGCGCGACTACGAGATAGACCAGTGGCTATCATCCTATATCTCTTCTTGTGGTCTTAGCATCCAGCCAAAGGCTATGGCGATGCTAAAGGAGCACGTTGGTATGGATATTTCGCGTATTGTGACAGAGATTGATAAGCTCAAGGTTTCGATGAATGCCGATGATAAGATGGTGACTGATAGTCATATAGAGCAGTATATCGGTGTGTCTAAGGAGTTTAATGGCTTCGAGCTTAACGATGCTGTTATGAAGCGTGATGTGGGTCGAGCGATGCGTATTGCCGAGCACTTTGCGCATAACCCTAAGAGCTATCCGATTACTCAGACCATTATGTTGCTCTTTGGTCAGTTCCAGCAGCTCTTCTTGCTAAACTACCATATGTGGCAGTCGCGCAGAAGGGGTATTCCTATGCCTAACGATACTGAACTTATGGTGGGTGTAAGGGCTAATAATCTCTTTGCTCTTAAGGAGCTAAAGGCCAATATTGGTCGCTGGAATGGTCCGCAGCTATTCCGAGTGTTGGGTCTTATCCGTGAGTATGATGCAAAGAGTAAGGGTGTCAATAGCGGAGGTCTGGATGGTGGCGAGCTATTGAAGGAGTTGCTACTAAAAATATTTATGCAGTAGAGTATGAAGTTGTTTGTATGGAGTGATGGTAGGGTGGTCGATGCTTCGGAGTTTCGACTAACGCTTCCGTTTGTTCTGCAACGCATACATACGCTTGGTTATAAGGCATTTAATGTTGCACAGCATATCGAGATTATGCGCCGTGCCTCGATTGAGTTGTTTGGCTTCGCTTCGCTATGCCGAGCCGAGGATGCCGAGCGTATCATCGAGCAACTTACAAAATTGTCGCGTATCTCTCCAACCTTGAGTTGTACGGTGGCTATGCGCCTAAATTCGGAGGGAGAACTCTCCTTCGAGGTTGAGCGACCATCATATTATAGCGGCGCTTCGCTTCGTGTTTCGCGCCCTAAAGGTGTCTTTTTTAGAGTCTCAGAACCAGAGTATAAATCGCAAAATTCGGTTACCATTGCCCTTGATGCTATGTACGATGCGCGTGTGCAGGATAGGGGTGATATGGCTATTTGGGTAGATTTCCGCAATGAAGTTGTAAGCCGTCCGTGGTTGCCAATTTTTGCTGTCTTTCATAATGTTGTCTATACCCCAGTAGAGCACGATAGCGTGGAGTATACTATTGTTTGCGATGCGTTACAACGCGCTGGTATAGAGCTTGTTGTTCGTTCCATACCAGTAGAGTCGCTGCTTCGTATGGATGAGGTCTTTGTTGCTGATGTTATGGGTTTAACATCCTTTGCCTCTATACAAGAGAGTAGGCTCCTATCCGTTATAGCTACTCTCGTAGCAAGTCGGATGGAGCCTAAGTTATAGTAGTTGTTTCGGAGTATTCCTGCCCTAAATATTATCCAATGCGTAGAGGTATGCGCCAAGCGATACCGCATTGCTTGCACCGATGTCTGAGATGGTTACACCAATGCGCTTCTCTGGATCGTAGACAACCTCCTTGTCGCTGCCATAGACCTTGATTTTCTTTGAGTTGCCTCGTGCAAACTGCTCAAACTCCTCTTTATCATCGAGGTTGTAGACGCTCATCTGCACGCGATTGAGGCTGTCGCCCGACATAGTAGATATTTTTGAGCGCATCTCCTCCAAGAGAGCTGGCATAAAGTACTTCGATGCACCTGCCAAGCCACCACCAATTACAATCACTCCGTCCATAAGTGTTACGGCTGTAGCCATAGCATCGCCCGCAACGCGACCCTGGGTTGCGAAGCTCTCCTTTGCAGTCTCCACGTTACCCTCCATCTTGCCCTCAGCAATGTTGAAGATATCGCGTGGCTCAAGCTCGCGCTCATCTCCCGAGAGTTCTCTGTATACGCGCTTTACAGCACGAATAGCAATACCGTCCTCAACGATATACTGTGGTTTGTCGCGGTGCTTTAGGCAGAAGACCTCAACGCAAGAGTTGTCGCCAAGATTTAGCTTGCCATCCATCACAAAACCAAAACCAAAGCCAGTGCCAAAAGTGAAGCCCAAAAGGTTGCGGTAACGCTTCGCTGAGCCTGCTTCCTCGAGCATTCTATTGATGCGTGGTAGTGCACCACCAGCGGCCTCGCCATAGGCGAAAAGGTCGGCATCGTTGTTTATAAATACCGGAATTTTGAAGTGCTCCTCAAGCATAGGTCCAAGCGCAACGCCATCGCGGAAGGATGGGAAGTTTGGTAAGAAGCCACCAATAACGCCATTGCGATAGTCGGCTGGGCCTGGGAAGGCAAAGCTGATAGCAACGGGCTTATGAGGTAGGGTAGCTATAATCTGCTCGAAACCCTTAACCAGGTTGCTAAGGCAAAGGTTAAGGTCGTGCGCCTCAGATGGTAGGGTTATGCTCTCGGCACAAGGCTTACCACTCTGCATTGCACCAAATACGAAGTTTGTGCCTCCAGCGTCAAGCGTGACGACGATAGGCTCTAATGCTCTATTCTGTTCCATAGTAGAGCAAAGATATAAACTTTTTTCAAAACTCGCAATATTTGGTTAAATATTGAAAAATGTGCATAAATAACTAATAAAAACTCTGCTAATTAGTAGTGTATTCTCAAAAATAAGTTATATATTTGTGAGATTTTATAGAGGTATAGTTGTGTGCGTGTAATTCACGCGCCTGAAAAACAGAGAAAGAAACAACAAAAATAATATATAAAACTTAAAAATTACGAATTATTATGGAGAACAACAAACTTCAGGAGCTTACGCAAAAGCTCTATAACGATGGCTTGGAGAAGGGTCGTTCTGAGGCGGAGCGTTTGGTTGCCGAGGCTAAGGAGGCTGCTGCTAAGATTATTGCTGATGCCGAGGCTGAGGCTGCTGCTATTGCTAAGGCAGCGCAGGATCGTGCTGATGATGTAGCTAAGAATGCTATGACTGAGATCACACTCGCTGGCCGTCAGGCTCTTTCAAAGATTAAGGCAGAGCTTGCCGAGGCTGTGATTATGAAGTCTACAGGTGCAGCTGTTAAGGATGCAATTATGGATGTTGCATTCGTAAAGGATATGTTGCTTGCTGTAGCAAACAACTGGAACTCTCAGACTGTAGATGTTTCGCTTGTAGCGTTGCTTGCAGAGGAGAAGCGTGCTGAGTTGGATGCTGTAATGCAGCAGAGCGCTCAGGAGCTTGCTAAGGCTGGTATCGAGGTGGGTTACTCTAAGGATGTTAAGAGTGGCTTCAAGCTCGGTGAGAAGAATGGTGGTTACTATATCTCATTCACTGACGAGAGCTTCGATGCATTGCTTAAGGAGTATCTCCGCGAGAAGGTGTCTAATATGCTTTTTAAGTAGGCTATGTTCTCTGCGGAGTATTTCTATTTGGTTGCGGGCCTTCGCGAGTGGGCGTTGGACTCTGATACCAAAGGTTTTGATCTTGGCGAGATAAAGTCAGAGATTCTTGCCGAGCTATCAAAGCGCGATCGTAAGGCTGTGGAGCTTCTCTACGCATATTACGATTGTGAAAATCTTATCGCTTATCGCAATGGTCGCGAGCGATTCTCAGCACTTGGTAACCTCACCGCTGAGCAGTTGACTGAGGTCTTTGAGAATCGTCGCTACTCACTTCTTCCAACGGAGATGGCGCGTGTAGTAAAACTATACGTTGAGGCAGAGGATGAGGATCGCGATACCGATATCGTTCTTACTGAGAGCTTCGAGCACGCATTGTTTGAGGCTTACTACAACGACCTTGCAGCGTCGAAGTCTACATTCCTTAAGGGATGGGGTGAGTTCGATCGTAACCTTCGCAACATTGCAGCTGCTGTTGCTGCTCGCGAGGCTGGTCGTGCGGTTAAGGATGTATTGGTAGGCGGTGGTGAGATTGTTGAGCAGCTATCGCGCTCATCTGCAGCCGATTTCGGTTTGCGTGGTGAGTTGCCATATATCGATGCAGTTATTGCGGCTGTAAGTGACGAGAAGAATATTGTTGAGAAGGAGCGCAAGATCGATGCTATCCGCTGGTCGGAGGCTGAGGAGATTGCCGTATTCGACTTTTTCAATGTAGACTATATCCTATCGTACCTTGTCAAGGTTAACATTGTAGCACGTTGGACACTTCTCTCACCTGAGGTTGGTCGCCAGATGCTCAATCGTTTGATTAAGGAGCTTGATGCCAAGGAACTTGTGAATAAACAATAAAACTATATAAACGAATGAAAACATTAGGACGTGTAAACGGTATTATCTCGAACATCGTGATCGCCAAGGTTGACGGTCCCGTTGGTCAGAATGAGATATGCCACGTATATTGCGGCGATGTCCGTATGATGGCTGAGGTCATCAAGGTCATAGGCGATGAGGCCTATGTGCAGGTTTACGATAGTACGCGCGGTTTGAAGATTGGTGATAAGGTGGAGTTCGAGGG
>JAFYRB010000062.1 GCA_017559615.1 Alistipes sp.
GCATTCAACGCAGCGTAGAAGTTATCGGTATATGGCACAACAGAGCCGAGGTACTTCTTAATAAGCTCGGGATGCTCCTTGATAGCCTCCGAGATAGAGCAGAAGATAATACCCTTCTCGGCCAACGTGTCGCGGAACGTAGTCTTCACGCTCACCGAGTCCATAACGGCATCTACGGCAACACCCGCCAAGGCCATCTGCTCCTCGAGCGGAATACCCAACTTATCGAACGTGCGCTTTAGCTCTGGATCAACCTCGTCCATAGAGTTAAGCTGCTTCTTCTGCTTTGGTGCGGCATAGTAGATTACATCCTGAAAGTCGATTTCAGGGATGTCGAGGTGCGCCCACTGGGGATGCTCCAAGGTTAGCCAATGACGATAGGCCTTCAAGCGGCGCTCAAGCATCCACTCTGGCTCGCCCTTCTTCTCGGAGATAAGACGAATGACATCCTCCGAGAGTCCACGACCAATGGTTTCGGTCTCGATATCGGTCACGAAGCCATATTTATATTCGCTCGTTTCGAGCTCCTGTAATATATCTTTTTGTGTATCCTTTTCCATATCTATAAATTATAGCTTGCAAAAATAACAAAAACTATTCATAAACACAAAACAAAGCGAGTAATTATTTTTTTATAAGAGGTATAAATAAGAATTTGTATGGTCGAAAAAGGAGATATCTCTCGCTTTTCGAATCGCTTTATGGAGCGCTTTATGGAGCGCCCAGCAAATAGTCCGCCATCAGCATCAGCAGACAAATTTATGCCCAAAACCACTCTTTTTATTCGAAACATTTTGTTATTTCATTTTTTATTTCATAACTTTGTTAGCTGGAATTACATTTAAGTAACTTAAAACAAAAACTACAATATGAACAAGGATTTACAGATTTTTGACTTGATTGCCGAGGAGCGTTCACGTCAGATGAAGGGTATTGAGCTTATCGCTTCGGAGAACTTCGTAAGCGACCAGGTTATGGCTGCTATGGGCTCTGTATGTACTAACAAATATGCCGAGGGCTACCCTGCTGCTCGTTACTATGGTGGTTGCGAGGTAGTAGATAAGATTGAGAATCTCGCTATCGAGCGCATCTGCAAGCTCTACGACGCAGAGTATGCTAACGTTCAGCCACACTCTGGCGCACAGGCAAATATGGCCGTTTTCTTCGCGTGCTTGAAGCCAGGCGATACATTTATGGGCCTCGACCTCTCACACGGTGGCCACCTCTCACACGGTTCGCCAGTGAATATGTCGGGTATGTACTTCAACGCCGTTGCTTACCGCCTCAGCGAGCAGACTGGTAACATCGACTACGATGAGATGGAGGCACTCGCAATTGAGCATAAGCCAAAGCTTATCGTGGGTGGTGCTTCGGCATTCTCACGCGAGTGGGACTACAAGCGTATGCGCGAGATTGCAGATAAGGTAGGCGCACTCTTGTTGATTGATATGGCTCACACAGCAGGTCTTATCGCAGCAGGTTTGTTGGATAACCCTGTGAAGTATGCACATATCGTAACATCTACTACTCACAAGACTCTCCGTGGTCCTCGTGGTGGTATCATCCTTATGGGTAAGGATTTCGACAATCCTTGGGGTTACACTACTCCAAAGGGCGTTGTGAAGAAGATGTCACAGATTTTGAACTCTGCAGTATTCCCAGGTATTCAGGGTGGTCCATTGGAGCACGTTATCGCTGCGAAGGCAGTAGCATTTGGCGAGGCTCTCACACCAGAGTATAAGGAGTATCAGCAGCAGGTTGTTAAGAACTCTAAGGCTTTGGCCGAGGCTCTCACAAAGCGTGGCTATAAGATTGTATCGGGCGGTACAGACAACCACCTTATGTTGGTTGACCTTCGCACCAAGTTCCCAGAGCTTACAGGTAAGCTTGCCGAGAAGTGCTTGGTAGCTGCCGACATCACTACAAACAAGAATATGGTGCCATTCGACTCACGCACTCCATTCACAACATCAGGTTTGCGTTTTGGTACTCCAGCCATCACAACTCGTGGTTTGAAGGAGGATAAGATGGACTATATCGCAGAGCTTATCGACCGCGTATTGTCTGATCCTGAGAACGAGGCAAACATCGCCGCAGTACGCAAGGATGTTAACGAGCTTATGTTGCAGTACCCACTCTTCGCGTGGTAGTCGACTATACCTCAACTTTAGGAGGGTGTTCACAATGGTGGACACCCTCTTTTTTGTGGCACACCTATTGCACATAGTAGGAGAAAAACGCTCAACTATGAAAATCTCGACAGGCAAAGGTAGTATCTCTCTTGTAGCCCTCGTTGCCATACTCTCAATCTCGGCCGTAGTATCGCTTCCAGGGTTGGCTATATCGCCGATTCTCAACGACTTGGATAGTATATTTCCGAAAGCAAGTACCCTTGAGATAGAGATGCTCGAATCGCTACCTTCGTTGCTTATCATCCCTGCGATGTTGCTCGCAGGACGATGGTCGCAGCGCGGAAATAAGGTAAAACTTTTGGTGTTGGGATGCACGATTTTCCTACTCTCGGGCATCGGCTCGATGCTCTCGGCAAGCCTACGTGAACTTATTGTACTGAGCGCCGTAATGGGCTTCGGTGCGGGAATCATCATACCCCTATCGACAGGTTTTATAGTCGACTATTTTACGGGCGACTATCGCGTTAAGATGCTGGGTATCAGCTCGGCAGTAAATAATCTTACGCTTGTTGTAGCCACCGCCGTGGTAGGTTGGCTTGCCGATATACGCTGGCACTTTGCCTTTGCGGTATATCTGCTTCCCGCAATCACACTAATCCTCATTCCAGCGCTCCGCTCCAGCACCCCGATGCCCGAACCTCCCGAAGGCGCACAGCATCGTCAGCAGAGGCTAAATGGTGGTATGATTGTGGGACTTATGGTGTTCTATTTCGTGATTACCTACACGTCGCTTGTTGTGACCTACAACACCTCGGTGTTGGTGGCAAAAGGCGGTATGGACGCCTCAACGTCGGGCGTTATAATCTCGCTATTCTTCCTTGCCATTATGGCTCCAGGTCTCTTGTTGAATCGTCTTATTGCTGTGTTTGGCAACAAGATAAACCTTGTGTCACTGATAGTTATGGGCGTTGGACTAATGCTCATTGCCCTAATGCACCCTACGGCATTGTGGCTCATCGTAGGTGTTGTGATGACAGGCCTCGGCTATGGTGCTATGCAGCCTATAATATACGATAAGGCGGCTACAAACGCGCCGCCTCATCTTGCCACTCTGGCTCTCTCAATTGTTATGTCGGTAAACTATGCCGCTATCCTCGTAGCTCCCTTCCTCATTGATGGCATCAACCACCTCTTCGGCATCGAAAGTCCCCATTTCGGGTTCTTCGTAAGTGGAGTCATAACGCTGATTTTGGCACTCCTCGCGGCACTTAGTTATCGCCGTAGCCGCGTCCTCGGCTCCGATGATTAGTCGCGCGGAGCACTCTTGCGGTATAGAGGCATACCCTTTACCAATCGCAAAATTCTTGGGATAGCACTATTTAAAAGCCTATCATAATCCTTTGCTCCCTCATCTATATTATCAAGAAACTCGAAAGAGCAGATACAACTGTGCATATGGTAGATACCTGAACGATAGCCATTTAGGCACTTCTTGAACTCGTTCTTCTCTATCTCTCCCGCCTTATACTTCGCAAGTGATGCCTTGATAGCATCCTGAGTCTCCTTGTCGCACGCCGCGAAACCGAGGATAAGCTCCTGCAAATCCCAGCGGTTATGCTCCATACGCTCAAGCTCGCTCTTGTAGCGTTCAAAGAGTCTGGCGATACTGGCAACAGTACACTCGGCACCTACGGCACGTAGCTTCTGCGGTATAGAGTCCACGAAGTAGTAGTTCGAGAACTTATGTGCCATAATGAGGCTATCCCAACTCCTCTTAAGCTCGCGCTCCACACGTTTTTTACCATAACACCTCACCTTCTTAAGTTCTTTAAGGCTATATACACCATTCACATACACAGCCTTTTGCGTGTAGTCATCATCGCCCACCAAGCCATCGTAGAGCATTCCGAAAGGACGAAGTTTCATATATCGCTCATCGGCGCTACCCGCATACTCAAGGCTACGAATTATATCGCCCGACTCACGCTGATATACCCAAATCTGCTGCACCGCACCATAGACCTCGATAGGCATATACAACGCCGCAGCAACAGCCTGACTCGTATCATCTTGACATACGGCAATTGTAAGTTTCGAATCCTTACCCCACGCGGTACTCTTATCGCTAATCATACGCAGATAGGAGCGCACATTTTCGGTCTCCAAGCCGCCCTCGATAAACTCCATCTCGACATCCAAGAAGTTGTAGATATCCTCATTATCAAAGAGATGCGACCACGTATCACGCTTCGAAGCATCCTCGATAGGGTCTATCCAGTTATAGTCGCTCTCGGGCGATAGGCGTGGTAGCGACACACCATCCTTTTGCTCCTCCACCATACCCTCGCTTGCAATAACAACGCGGTGACGCATCAAGCGGAAGAGGTTCTCGTAGCGGCCCTTGAGGAAGTCCATCTGCTGACAAACCTCGGGGTCGATGAAGGTGATGCGCGTGCGACGAGCCTTCATAGCCGCCCTATCACCCTTACTTTCGCTATGAGCATAGTTTATGTAGTGCGCCTGAAGAAGGGCTTGGATACCCATCGCAACACCCATCTTGGTCATACCAACGATGACAAGATGTACGTGGCTTGAGTCATTAACCGAGATACCCTGCTCGCCATCCAACGGAATATATCGTATATCATCGGGGTTTATCGAAGCCTTGCCCGTAAGGTTATCATAAGGTTTGCTACCCACCATAACCTTACGCGCCCACGACTCATAGCGGTTGAATGGCACAAAGTCCATCGTATCCTTAACGCTCTTTGGGATGTCGGCAAACTGCAACATCTGATATGTGGTCTGATACTCAAACATCACGCTACACTTTAGCTTGTGATATCTGCCAAAGATACCATTCCAGCGATGCTTGAGAAGATACTCGGCAACGAGATTCACCGAGCGCATATTCATAGTATCGTGCGAGCTGTCGCTACCATCCACCTGTGTGGTCTCGCCGAGGATATATAGCTCGTTTGCCCACTTTAGGTGAAGATGCTCAATCTCACTACGCGAGTCACGCAAACCCTGATATATCACCACCCTACGCATCTGGTCCTCCGAGAGGTGCGACATAAGCTCCTCGCGCACCTCCTCCGGATCGCGTGACGTATGGAGCAAGACATACTTATTACTACCCCACCAAATGCCCTTATTCTGGAACAGGCGCTTGATGACCAGCGCTGCAATCTCATTCGCACCAATAATCACCGAGAAACGTCGCCTTCCAAGATGACGAAGGCCGTAGTGTATAACACCGCGATTCCACATATCCTTACGGCCATCAACCCAGCCTACTATTGTCGAGACCATCAAACCATTCAGCAGCAACACACCAAGAATCGCGAAGAGCGCAACAAGCAATCTATCTACTCCTGCCTCATTCTCCGTGGCCTGCTGTCCTGGGTCCATATAGTTGTAATAGACGTTAACGAAGATATCGGGAATAGAGATACTCTCCTCTGTGGCACTCTCCTCCGCAGCGATATTCCACTCCGAGAAGTCGATAATATCGTGCTTTTCGTTAAGCCACAACGTCGCAGTAATCATAGATGGCATAAGCGCCACCATAGCGATAACCTTAACAAGATAGCGGCCACGTGCCAGCGTTCTGTCGAACTTTATGCGGTTGAAAGCCCACTGACATATAGCACCAAAGAGGTAGAGCGCACCCAATCCTCCAGCCACACCGCTAACAACAAGGTCGGGGTTCACATCCCACACCCACCAATCAAGTTTAGGGTTCAGCAAAAAGTAACAGATAGATAAAACGCCGATGATAGAGGCAAGAATATCCACGAATCGAGATAAGCCACGTAACTTCATAACTTTAATTTTGATTTTCGTTTTACAAATATAAGAAAAATTTCTATCTTTGTAGGAGTTACATTAAAATACCTATAACACTATGAAGAAAATATTTACACTTGCCGTAGCGCTTCTTGTATCGGGAGCTATCTACGCACAGCAGGATAAGGGTGGCATCACACCTGAGATGATGGAGCAGATTCGCACTGGCCAGAGCAACAGCGCTGCGGAGCGTGCAGCACGTAACGCCTTGGCTATCAATCCTATCTCGGAGTTGGCTACAAATGCCGAGAACCTCGCAATGATAGACACCCACTTCTCGCATCGTGTCGAGACAAAGGGCATCACAAACCAATATCAGTCGGGACGCTGCTGGTTGTTCACAGGCCTCAACGTGCTTCGCGCGAAGATGATTTCGGAGCTCGACCTTGCGGAGTTGACATTCTCGCACAACTACCTCTTCTTCTACGACCAGCTTGAGAAGTGTAACCTCTTCCTTCAGGCGGTTATCGACACCAAGCACCTCCCAATGGAGGATCGTCAGGTGGAGTGGTTGTTCAAGAACCCTCTTAGCGATGGTGGTCAGTTCACTGGCGTATCGAACCTTGTGATGAAGTATGGCGTGGTGCCATCGGAGATTATGCCCGAGAATCACCAGTCGAACAACACCTCACAAATCTCTAACCTATTGCAACTCAAGCTCCGCGAGTATGGTCTTAAGCTCCGCGAGCAGCGTGACCGCCGCGCACCTGTGGCGCTCAAAACCGAGATGCTTACCGAGCTTTACTCGATGCTTGTACGTGCCTATGGCGTACCTCCAACCGAGTTTGAGTGGACACTCCGCAACAAGGCTGGCGAGGTGGTATCAACAAAGCAGTACACCCCACAGTCATTCTACAAGGAGTATTTCGGCGACTTGGACCTCGAGAAGGACTTTGTGATGGTTATGAACGACCCATCGCGCGAGTATTATAAGGTCTACGAGATTGAGTATGACCGCCACGTATATGATGGCGACAACTGGGTGTACCTCAACCTCCCTATCGACGAGGTGAAGGCTCTCGCAATTGCATCTATCAAGGATAACACCGCGATGTACTTCTCGTGCGACGTGGGCAAGTTCCTCCTTTCGAAGAAGGGTACACTCGACATCAACAACTTTGATTATGAGTCGCTTATGGGCGTTGAGTTCCCAATGAATAAAGAAGAGCGTGTACGCACCTTTGCAAGTGGCTCGTCACACGCTATGACGCTTATCGCCGTAGACCTCGACGAGAATGGCAATGCAAAGAAGTGGATGGTTGAGAATAGCTGGGGTCCACAAGCTGGATGGCGCGGTAACCTCATTATGACCAACGAGTGGTTCGAGGAGTATATGTTCCGCGTTGTGGTGGACAAGAAGTATATCCCTGCCGAGACTCTCAAGCTCCTTGAGCAGAAGCCCGTTATGCTTCCATCGTGGGACCCTATGTTCGCCCCAGAGATGTAGGCTATGGCAACCGAGATAGAGCGAAAATTTTTGGTTACGGGCGAGTATAAACACCTCGCCCATAGCCGATTACACCTAACACAGGGTTATATCGCATCAGGCTCCTGCACCGTTCGAGTACGTATCAGTGACCAGAGTGCGTGGCTAACAATCAAGGGCCGCTCGACAGACGACGGACTATCGCGCATCGAGTGGGAGAAGGAAATTTCGCAGAGCGAGGCTCGTGAGCTTCTACCACTTGTCGAGGGTGCACTGATAGATAAGTACCGCTACCTTGTGGAGTATCGTGGCCACACCTTCGAGGTTGATGAGTTTCTCGGCCCAAACGAGGGACTTACAATGGCCGAGGTGGAGCTGTCGAGAGTGGATGAGGAGTACGAGCGACCAGAGTGGCTGGGTAGAGAGGTTACGGGAGAGCGACGTTTCTACAACTCTCACCTTATAGAACACCCCTACTCCGCGTGGAGCGACGAGGAGCGAAAATAACCAATTAAAACGAGAGAGATATGAGTGAGAAGAACTTAACCGCAACACTAAACTTCGAGCGCCGCTGCACAACAGAGGATATCGGAGGTAATAGTGACACAACATCCGAAAGTGGCAGCATCGAGGTTTCATTGGGTAGCACACTCCCTATCGCCAACTTCCGAGATATTAAGGTCGAGGAGATTTGTAGCGAGTATATTCGCTTGGGCGGAAACAAGGAGCAGATACTCCACAAGGGTGGCTACGTGACTTACAGCTGGACCGAGGATGGCTACGAGGACCACGAGGGCGTGGTATGGAGTACCGACGACCACTTCCTAAAACTCTTCTGGGAGTAACCCTCATACTACTATTATATATAAGGATAACCACTGCGGTTATCCTTTTTTTGCATCACACCGAGAAAAAAGTTGCAGAAAAATTTGGAGAATTGATATTTTATGCACTATCTTTGTGATATCAAAATGATATCATCATAAACACCGAAAATTCAGAATTTAATTTATAAACCTAAAACACTACCATTATGAAAAATTACACCTATTCTGGTTGGAAGCTCAATGGCTTCATCGCCCTTATCCTTAACCTTGCTCTTGTAGGTGCGGCAATCTACGCTATTACAGTGCTTGCAAGCAACGAAGTACTTATCGGCTGGGCGCTTGCACTGCTTATCGTATCTATTCTCTGCGCAATCATTATGATGTGCGGTTACATTATGCTTGAGCCTAATGAGTCACGCGTATTGCTCTTCTTTGGTAACTATCGCGGTACGTTCTACGACACAGGTTTCTGGTGGATTAACCCATTTATGAGCGCAAAGAAGCTCTCGATGCGTGCGCGTAACCTCAACGTAGACCCTATCAAGGTTAACGACAAGGCGGGCAACCCTATTCTTATCGGTCTTGTTGTAGTATGGAAGATTAAGAACGATGGCGCATATAACGCTGTATTCGAGATTGATGCACCATTGGAGATTGGCGCCACTGGCTCTAACACACGTATGAACGTTTTGGAAAACTTCGTAGCCGTGCAGAGCGACTCGGCATTGCGTCAGGTTGCGGGTATGTATGCCTACGACGAGAACTCTAACAATGCTTCGGATGAGGTAACACTTCGCTCGGGTGGTGATGAGATTAAC
>JAFYRB010000063.1 GCA_017559615.1 Alistipes sp.
TTCCGTTAAGAAACGGAGAATTTTTCACGAAGTAAAAACGCGAAGGCGTCCGTTTTAGGAAATTTATGCGGTTAGCCCCTAAAATTTATCACTGCGCCGCTTTTTAGTCACCTTTTTACGGCTAAAAAGGTGAAAAGAAGAAAAGATTAGAAGAAAAATGGGAAAGTAGGAGATTCCTGAACGTGGGAGATTAATCCGCTACGCGGCTTTTCACTGCTACGGCTCGGCAAAGTATGTAAACATACTCTGCTCTCGCCTTAATCGCAGCGTTACCACGTCGCTACGCTCCTCGTAATGACAAATATAAAATAGATGATGAAGTTAAAAAGATTAATATTCACGCTGGGGGCGGTGCTGATGGCGACTGCGGGCGCAATGGAGGCGCAGGCGCAACACACCGTAGGTGTATTTGGCGGTATGGGCACAGGCTCTGTACGTTTCAACCCTGTGCAGGAGACCAAGACGGTATTTGGACTTGCCAATAGCGGTCTTTCGTGGCGTTACTATTCGCTGCCACGTTTTGTAGGTGCTGTGGGCGCCGACCTCGAGTTTCTGCAACGCGGTTTCTCGTATGGTTACACCTATGAGACCATAATCGACGAGAACGGAATAGAGCAGCGCGACTACTCATACTACAAGCGCCAACTCAACTCCATCGTGTTGCCTATGATATGGCAGCCGCACGTCTATCTGGCCAAAAACCATATCCGTCTCTACCTGGAGGCGGCCTTCACCGTATCGTACAACTTCGGTGGCAATTATGAGTATGACGATAACGACTTCAGCGGCAAGTACGATTGGCGACTGGAGCGCGACAACCGCTTCGGCTACGGCCTTGCGGGCGGTGGCGGCTTTGCTATGCTCTTCGGACGTTATGAGTTGGGTGTGCGTGCACGTTACTACTTCGGCTATGCCGACCTGCTGCGTAATATGAACAAATACTACAACAACGCAACCGACGGCAAGGAGAACCCCTTCCGCCTGACACCTATGCGTTCGCCGCTGGACAACATAACATTCAATGTGACGCTTGCCTACCGCTTCAACAAGGATGGATTTATGGAGTGGACCTACAAGCCCAAGCGACAGAAACGCAACCGCGACTTCCAATTCTCGCACAAGGGCGACTCGCAGTTGAGAAACCACTAATGGGAGTTGAAAGTTCAAAGTTGAAAGATTGACAGACTCCTCCGTCGCTAAAGCGACACCTCCTCTAATTTAGAGGAGGAAATTAAATAAGAGAGTAAAATATTAAAAATTCTCCCTCTAAGATAGAGGGAGTACCCTTTAGGGGGAGGGAGTGTGCTTTTTGAGATGAAAGATGAAAGATTAATTTACAGACTCCTCCGTCACTCGCAAGCGAGTGCCACCTCCTCTAATTTAGAGGAGGAAATAAATAGACAAGTAAAAATTAAAACAAAATAAAAAACAATATGGAACAGCAACAAACAACACGTCAGCAGAAAATCTCGCGCCAGATTCAGCGCGACATAGCCGAAATACTTCAAAAGGAGGGCAAGGCCATCGTAGGTGGCTCGCTCGTGACCGTAACGACGGTACGTGTATCGCCCGACTTTGCCTATGCGAAGGTCTATTTCAGCATCTTCCCCTTTGACAAGAATGCCGAGGTGATGGAGGCTTTGGAGAAGAATAACTGGTTTATCCGCCGCGAATTGGGCCGCCGCATCCGCAACCAATTGAAGATTGTGCCCGAATTGCAGTTCTTCCTCGACGACTCGCTGGAGTATATCGAGAACATCGACTCACTGCTGAAGGAGTAGGATTGGGAATTCAAAATTCAAAATTTTGGATTTACAGACTCCTCCGTCACTCGCCTCAGGCGAGTGCCACCTCCTCTAACGCAAGAGGAGGAAATAGATAAAAGAGGAAAGAGATTAAATAAAAATGTTGAATTCGCTGCGATACTTTATTGCGGGGCGATACATACGCTCGCGCAACTCGCACTCGATGATAAACCACATATCGAGGGTGAGTATTGTCGCTATGGCTATGCCCGTAGCGGCCATAATAGTATTGCTGTCTGTTTTCAACGGCCTGGAGAGCAAGGTGCGTACGCTCTATCACGCCATAGATGCCGACATAACGGTCTCGGCGGCAGAGGGCACGACATTCCTGATTGACTCCGCAAAGATAGAGGCTCTGCGACAGATGGATGGCGTAGCCTCGCTCTCGCTAACGCTTGAGCAGGGTGCTATGGCCGAGAGCAAGGGCCGACGCAGCATCGTGAGGTTGAAGGGTGTCGATACGCTCTACAACCAGACCATACCCCTTCAGCAACAGATTCTCTCGGGCGAGATGCTGACGCAACGCAACGGCAAGGACTATGTAGTCGCCTCGATAGGTGTGTTGCAGGAGTTGGGAATGGGACAAGGCTCTATAGGCAATGATGTGAGCATCTACACCATCAACCGCAACCGCTTCTCGACACTGTTGCCCGTCGGCGGTTACTCACGTCTGGATGCGCCCATAATGGGAGTCTTTGCGTTGGATGAGAACAACAACTCGCTATTGCTGACATCGTTGCGTGCGGCACAGCGACTGTTGAACTACCCCGACAGAGCCTCGACCATTGAACTGCGATTAGATGATGAGCGCGAGGCCTCGGCCTTAGCCACGAGAATAGAGACTCTGCTGGGTGATGAGATGAGGGTTTTGACACGCTATGAGAGCAACTCGATTTACCGCCTGATGGCGCTGGAGAAGTGGGGCATATTTGCTGTTGCGGCGCTGGTGATGGCGATAGCCTCGATGTCGATTGTCGGCACGCTGATTATGGTCATCATCGACAAGCAGGATGATATAGCGACACTGCGTACGCTGGGCCTCACACCTCGAGCGATACGCAAGATATTTACGGCCGAGGGCTACCTGATGACACTCATCAGCCTTGCCATTGGCCTTACGATAGGTCTGCTGCTGACCTTGGCACAGCAACACCTGGGGCTTATACGCCTAAACGCTACGGCCATAGGCATAGACGCCTACCCCGTAGAGTTGCATTGGGGCGATGTGGCTGCTACGGTGGCGGCTTATGGGTTGGTGGCTGTGACGATGGTAAACCTGACAATCAGGGCAATGGTCGGGAGGAATTAGAAATTGAGTTTTTGAGTGTGAATTAGAAAGAATAGGAAACTAAATAAAATTCTCCCTCTAAGGTAGAGGGAGTACCCGAAGGGGGAGGGAGTGTGCTTTTTGAGTTCAAAGATGAAAGATGAAAGTTGAGAGATTCATTTACAGACTCCTCCACCCTGCGGGCACCTCCTCTAACTTAGAGGAGGAAATTAATGGAAAATTACCGTGCGAAGCCAATCGCAGCAGATGAATTTTAGGAAATAGGATAAGCGGAGAAATTTCCGTTAAAAAACGGAGAATTTTTCACGTAGTAAAAACGCGAAGGCGTCCGTTTTAGGAAATTTATGCGGTTAGCCCCTAAAATTTATCACTGCGCCGCTTTTTACTCACCTTTTTACGGCTAAAAAGGTGAAAAAAGAGGAAAGATAAAA
>JAFYRB010000064.1 GCA_017559615.1 Alistipes sp.
TCGGTTAGCCCCTAAAATTTGTCACCGCGCCGCTTTTTAGTCACCTTTTTACGGCTAAAAAGGTGAAAAAGAGATAAAGAAATAAATTCTCCCTCTAAGGTAGAGGGAGTACCCGAAGGGGGAGGGAGTCTGCTTTTGAGTTGAAAGATGAAAGTTTAAAGTTGAAAGATTAATTTACACACTCCTCCGTCACTCGCAAGCGAGCGACACCTCCTCTAACGCAAGAGGAGGAATTGATAAGATACAAATAAAATAGCCTACTGAAATTTCAGTAGGCTATTTTATTTATCATTTCACGAATACCGTTCCACGTGGAACGTAACGCAAAATCACGCAAAACTTATTCGATTACCGTAGTCCAGCCGTGGACATCCTCGGCGCGACCATACTGAATATCACGCAAACGGTTATACAACTCAAGGCTCACAGGACCAACCTCATTACCATTTCCGTAAACAATCTTCTCCTCGGTATCGATGTCGTAAATCGAGCCGATAGGGGAGATAACGGCAGCCGTACCACACGCACCAGCCTCACTGAACGACGCCAACTCATCAACAGAGATAGGGCGCTCCTCAATCTTCAAACCCATATCCTGAGCCAACTGACGCAGACTCTTATTGGTGATAGAGGGCAGAATAGAGGGCGACTTTGGCGTAATATAAGTGCCATCCTTTATACCAAAGAAGTTGGCAGCACCGCACTCCTCAATATATTTGTGCTCGGCGGCATCGAGGTACATCACATTAGAGTAACCCATATGATGAGCCTTCTCGCCAGAAAGAATGCTCGATGCATAGTTACCACCCGCCTTCACGTCGCCTGTTCCACGTGGAGCAGCGCGGTCCTGAACACGGTCAATGATGACTTTGATTGGCGCCATTCCACCCTTGAAATAAGGGCCTACGGGCGAACAATAGACCAAGAAAAGTGCCTCGGGCGAAGCCTTGACACCCAAATCAATCTGCGCTCCCAACAACAATGGACGCAAATACAACGACGCTCCCGACTCATAGGGCGGAACGAAATCTATATTGCGCTTAACAATCTCAGTGCAGGCCTCTATAAACATCTCCTCCGACGGAACGGGCAGACACAACTTGCGGGCCGATGACTGCATACGCTTGGCGTTCTCATCGACACGGAACAGACGCACCTTACCATCCTCACCACGAAAGGCCTTCAAGCCCTCGAAGCACTGCAAACCATAGTGCAGACAAGTAGTCGAGATATGCATCTTGATGTACTCGTCATCGGTATATTCCAACTCGCTCCACTTGCCATCAGCGAAATGTGCGCGAGCATTTACATTGGTCTTGATGTAGCCGAAACCAATATTATTCCAATCTAAAGTACTCATAATCATTAAATTAACCTAAATTCCTAACCTAATATTTAATATATACCCCTCCTGAATGCCGCAGCAAATAGGAGGGGTTAAAACTAAACGAAAAATTACTCCTCGCTACCGCCGTACTCGATAACAGGGAAGTGCTGTACACCAAAACTAGTATCGTCAAAGAGGTGAGTAATAGTCACATCCTTAGGCAAACGATACAAGATGCTCTCCAGGAAAGTCTTGTGAATATTCACGTGCTTCTCGCGGAAACCCTCGATAGGCTGGCCTGTAGTGATAGCCTTACCTGTGCCATTTGAGCCAAACAAACGGATAGCCGAGAAGTCGTAAGTCAAAGCGATATCGTACTCGCCATCGGGGTCAATCTCTACGTCATTACGAGTGATTTTCACCTTCATCGATGTGCTACCCTCCAACTTATCGGTAATATACTCACGCTCCAATACATACTCGTTAGTCACCTTCTCCTTCACAACATTACCTTCGAAGTCGGTCCACTCAATATTTACATCAATAAACTTGAGCATATCGGGTGTAACATAGAACTTATGGGTAGCCATAATACCGTCAGTAATCTCGCGACTACCACCATCATCAACATCATCCTTGCTGCAAGATGAACAAACCACACAACTCATCAATACCGCAGCACACATCAAAATTCTTGCAAATGCTTTCATTGTTTTTTTTATTTAATAGTTTAATATTCAATTAGTTAGTAGTTTTTAATTCAAAAATCACACTCCCTCTCCCTAAAGGATACTCCCTCTTGCCTTAGAGGGAGAATTTTTATTTAGTTTTCTAAATACAAAACTATCCTACTATAGCGCCGTTGTTGGTCTTATTTCCGGGTGAGAGCAACTCCAACTTGCCGCTCGCATCCTCGGCCATAAGAATCATACCCTGCGACACGATGCCACGCATCTCACGCGGTGCAAGGTTCACTAACACCAATACCTGACGGCCTACCAACTCCTCGGGCGTGAAGTGCTCGGCAATACCCGACACAATGGTACGCTTGTCGATACCTGTATCAACTGTGAGTTTCAACAACTTCTTGGTCTTGGCAACCTTCTCGGCCTCAAGGATTGTCGATACACGGATATCCATCTTCTGGAAATCATCGAACGTACACTCCTCCTTCTGCTCCGTTACGTGCTCGGCAGCGGCAGCAGCAGCATTGGCAGCCTTGATGTCAGCCAACTTCTTGAGTTGAGCCTCGATTACATCATCCTCAATCTTCTCGAACAACAACGCTGCATCACCTATAACGTGGCCCTCTGAAAGCAGGTTCATTGCACCCAGGTTGTCCCAGCCAAACTTATCCACTGCAAGCATCTTGAGAATCTTCTCCGCTGTGAAGGGCATAAAGGGCTCGATAGCGATTGTGATGTTAGCTGTAATCTGCAGAGCGATGTTCAAGATAGTCTTCACACGCTCGGGGTCTGTCTTCACAACCTTCCAAGGCTCTGTATCGGCCAAATACTTGTTACCGATGCGAGCAAAGTTCATAGCATCCTTCAAAGCCTCGCGGAAACGATAAGACTCGATATTTGCCTCTAAAGAGGCCTTAATTTGGCTTAACTCCTCGATGGTGGCATTATCATACTCCGTAAGTTCTCCACACGCAGGAACAGCCCCAGAATAGTATTTCTTGGTAAGCACCAAAGCACGGTTTACGAAGTTACCCAAGATGGCAACCAACTCGTTGTTGTTGCGGGCCTGGAAATCCTTCCAAGTGAAGTCGTTATCCTTGGTCTCGGGGGCGTTGGCGCACAACACATAGCGCAACACATCCTCCTTGCCGGGGAACTCATCGAGATACTCGTGCAACCATACAGCCCAATTCTTAGAGGTAGAAATCTTGTCGCCCTCCAAGTTCAGGAACTCGTTTGCAGGTACGTTCTCGGGCAGGATATAATCGCCGTGAGCCTTCAACATCGAGGGGAACACGATGCAGTGGAACACGATGTTATCCTTACCGATGAAGTGTACCATCTTGGTCTCCTCATCCTTCCAATACTTCTCCCAATCGGGTGTAAGGTCTTTAGTAGCAGATATATAGCCGATAGGCGCATCAAACCACACATACAACACCTTACCCTCGGCACCCTCTACGGGCACGGGGATACCCCAATCCAAGTCGCGGCTTACGGCACGAGGCTGCAGGCCCGAGTCAATCCAACTCTTACACTGGCCATATACGTTTGACTTCCACTCCTTGTGTCCCTCCAAAATCCACTCACGCAAGAATGGGTCATACTTATCCAAAGGCAAGTACCAGTGCTTGGTCTCCTTCTTTACGGGCACAGCACCCGAGAGTTTAGACTTGGGGTTGATGAGTTCGTCGGGCGAGAGTGTAGAGCCACACTTCTCACACTGGTCACCATAGGCACCCTCGCTCTGACAGCGTGGACAAGTACCTACGATGTAACGGTCGGCGAGGAATGTCTTTGCCTCCTCGTCATAATATTGCTCCGAGGTCTGCTCGATGAACTTACCCTCGTCGTAGAGTTTCTTAAAGAAATCAGATGCAGTCACACGGTGTGTAGGCGACGATGTACGCGAATATATATCGAACGACATACCCAGACGCTGGAAAGCATCCTTGATGATGTTGTGATAGCGGTCTACTACATCCTGTGGAGTGATACCCTCCTTGCGAGCCTTGATAGTGATGGGCACACCGTGCTCGTCGCTACCGCATACCGATATTACATCGTTGCCCTTCAGGCGCTGATAGCGTGCATAGATATCCGAAGGCACATAAACACCTGCCAAGTGACCTATATGCACAGGGCCATTAGCATAAGGCAGTGCCGAAGTAATTAGATAGCGTTTGAATTTCTTCTCTGACATAATATTTTGTGTTTTATATTTTTGTTTCGCTCTGTGAGTAGTTTAATTGTTGCGCCTGCGGCGGTGGGGTAAAATACAATGTATTTTATAATGCACCATTCACACAAGGTAACAATCTCCCAAAAATAGGAATTTTTTGCTTGTTCTACAAAAAATAAGGCGAAATAATGATTATTTACGCCTTACACACCCCGAAACAGGGATTTTTGTTATTACTTATATATAAAAAGGAGATTTTATTTAATATGGAAATTCAAACTAATTCCTCCTCTAAGTTAGAGGAGGTGGCACGACTGAAAGGAGTGACGGAGGAGTCTGTTAATATATATACGTCATTCCACATTTTCGCAATGTAGGCATTGTTGATACATAAATACTCTCCCTGCGAAAATGATTGGAATCTACCTTTTAAGTAATTACTTAACTGATACCAATTATAATTTAAATAGAGCAATAGAGTTTCTATCCTCAAAATATCTCTTTTTCACCTTTTTAGCCGTAAAA
>JAFYRB010000006.1 GCA_017559615.1 Alistipes sp.
AGGAACGCCGCTCTCCTCGGTGTCGAGGTAGATGATGTTCTCGATAATCTTCTGACCACGTGTAGCATCCAAGTACTCCACGAACTCCGAAAGACCGTGCTCCGAGTAGAAATGCTCCGAGAGTGGGTTGCCCTCCTCGTCCTTCACACGAAGGTCGGTAAGAGTGAGGTGGATGCCCTTGTTAAGGAATGCCAACTCGCGAAGACGGTTAGCCAAAATCTGATACTTATACTCGGTAGTAAGCGAGAAGATAGAGCCATCTGGCTTGAAGGTGATGGTTGTACCACGATCCTCGCAATCGCCGATAATCTCAACCTTTGAGGTTGGCGCACCCTTAGAGTATGTCTGACGGTAGATTTTGCCACCACGGTGAATCTCTGCGATAAGAAGTGTAGAGAGTGCGTTAACACACGATACACCCACACCGTGCAAACCACCAGATACCTTGTAGCTACCCTTGTCGAACTTACCACCAGCGTGCAATACGGTCAATACTACCTCGAGTGCAGACTTGCCCTCCTTCTCGTGCCAGTCGGTAGGAATACCACGACCGTTATCCTTTACCGAGATAGAGTTATCCTCGTTGATAGTTACATAAATGTCGGTACAATAGCCGGCCAAAGCCTCGTCGATAGAGTTATCCACAACCTCATATACAAGGTGGTGAAGTCCCTTCTCGCCGATATCGCCAATGTACATCGCGGGGCGTTTACGCACTGCCTCCAAACCCTCGAGGACTTGGATATTCGACGCCGAATACTCCTCCTCGTGTTTCATCACTTTTTCCTGTTCGGTACTCATATATTTGATTTATTTATATATTCTATATAAAACGCACAAAGATAAAAAATAAAATAGCAATTTGCAAATATTTCCGCGTTGAATTATTCCGTTGTGCAAACTATTTTTTCGCTCTCTTTCGGGGCGATTGCGCTTTGGTTGTGGAGTAGATTATTTCGTCATAAATATTCTACCGTTCGGCGAGAAAAAAGCGCAATTGAGTTGCATTTTTGGCATAAAATATTTAATTTTGTGAATTATGAAAAAGATGAAAAATATTGTATTTGACTTGGGCGGTGTGGTTTTTGCCCGCGACCCGCGCAAATTCGAACCCGAATTTATAAAGTTTTTCTCATATATTATGCTTCCGCAGATGCCTCGTTTTTGGGAGGAGTATGACAGAGGTATGGTAAGTTATGAGCAGGTGGTTTCGGACCTTGCCGAGTATAATAGTTGCGACCGAGAGTTGGCCGACAAAAATCTTCGTCGCTCGATATTAACACAGGAGGAGATTCCAGCAACAAAGGCTCTTATTGCGGAGCTAAAGGCAGCTGGATATAAACTTTATGTGTTATCGAATATGTCGTTGGAATTCATTGAGTTCCTTCGCAAGACCGATGTCTATAAATATTTCGATGGCGAGGTGGTGTCGTGTGAGGAGCACGTCGTAAAACCTGATGCCGAAATATACAAGCGTTTGGTCGATAGGTACTCGCTTAATGAGGGCGAAACGATGTTCATTGACGATAGAAAAGAGAACGTAGAGGCAGCACGCAACCAAGGCTGGGAGGGCTTCAACTTTAATCCTCGAAATCCAGAGGAGAGTTGCAGTGAGCTTCGAGAGATGCTTCTTTAGAGAGATTATAACCGTAAACAATTATTAATATAGTATGACACTAAATCTGAAATTAGAGTATCAGACTGCATACGGAGAGGATCTGTATGTAGTTATTGGCACCGAGAAGGAGAAGGCCTATCCGATGCAATATGCCGGAGAGGGTGTTTGGAGTGTGGAACTTAAACTCGCGGCTACCGAGGAGTTGGCGTATCGCTATGAGGTACGATATGGCGACGCGGTAGTACGTAAGGAGTGGGGTGGTAAGCACGTGTTGCCTATCGATAAGAAGGCTACGAATGTGCGAATCCTCGACAAGTGGCACGATATGCCTGCTGACCGCTCGTTCCACTCATCAATGTTTACCGATGGTGTGTTCCACCGCCCAAAGCCAAAGAAAGCACAGGGTGCCACAGATGGCTATCTCACTATTCGTGCAGACATCGCCGTTGTACGCTCGTCGCAGCACGTAGTTTTGGTTGGTAGCTGCAAGGCATTGGGCAATTGGAATGTGGAGAAGGGTGTTGTGATGAATGATGCTCAGGCTCCTATTTGGAGCGCTCGCGTGAAGATACCAAAAGGCGATTTCGCATATAAGTTTGTTATCGTTGATAGTGAGTCAGGTAATGTAGTTGCTTGGCAGTCAGGCGATAACTACTATTTCTCTGCTGCTACAAATGCAGACGAAGCACTCGTTTTGGAGGGCCTTCGTCCACAGTTTGATATGGCACCTTGGCGTGGTGCGGGTGTTGCAATTCCTGTATTCTCATTGCGCTCGAAGTCGAGCTTCGGTGTTGGTGAGTTCAACGATATCCGCCTAATGGTTGATTGGGCAGCAAAGACCGGCCAGTCTATCATTCAGATTTTGCCTATCAACGACACCACAATGACCAATACTTGGCAGGACTCATACCCTTACAATGCTAACTCTACGTTCGCTCTTCACCCACAGTTTATCCACCTACCACACGTTGGCGAGCTTAAGGATAAGGCTGCCGCAGAGCGCTTCGAGGCTCTTGGTAAGGAGCTTAACGAGTTGCCAAACGTAGACTATGAGCGTGTGAATAACGCTAAGGCCGAGTATCTCCACGCTATCTTTGCGGAGCAGGGTAAGAAGACTCTTGCATCGAAGGAGTTTAAGGCGTTTATGGCCGCTAACGAGGAGTGGCTGCGCCCTTATGCAGTATTCTGTGCATTGCGCGATGAGAAGGGTACGCCTGATTTCTCGCAGTGGGGTGCGATGGCAAAGTACACAAAGGCAAAGGCAGCAAAATATGAGAAGGAGCATAGCGAGGCTGTGGCATACAACTACTTTGTGCAGTATCACCTTGCAAAGCAGCTTCGTGAGGTGCGTGACTATGCTCACTCGAAGGGTGTAGTTTTGAAGGGTGATATTCCAATTGGTATCTCTCGCACGAGCGTTGATGCGTGGGTATATCCAGAGTTGTTCCATATGAACTCATCTGCGGGTGCTCCACCAGATGATTTCTCGGTTATGGGCCAGAATTGGGGCTTCCCAACATACAACTGGGATAAGATGGCCGAAGATGGATATGCTTGGTGGAAGGCTCGCTTCGTTAAGATGGCGGAGTACTTCGATGCATATCGTATCGACCATATCTTGGGCTTCTTCCGTATTTGGGAGATTCCTCTCGACGCTGTAAATGCGCTTCTTGGTCGCTTTAACCCAGCGTTGCCATACTCTTATGAGGAGATTGCTTCGTATGGTTTCAACTTCGAGGGCTGGCACGTAGGTAATATCAGCGAGACTGATAACGTCCTCTTTGTGGAGGATAATATCCAGAAGGGTAAGTTCCATCCACGTATCTCGGCATTCTCAACAGATTGCTATCGTTGGTTGCGCGATGACCAGAAGGAGGCTTATAATCGCTTGTACAACGACTTCTTCTATCGCCGTCACAACGACTTCTGGAAGTGGGAGGCTTTGAAGAAGTTGCCACCACTTACCGAGGCTACGGGTATGCTTGTTTGTGGTGAGGATTTGGGTATGATTCCTGATTGTGTGCCTTCAGTGATGTCGGGCGAGCAGATTCTCTCGTTGGAGATTCAGCGTATGCCAAAGGACCCAAAGGTGGAGTTCGGTTCAACATGCGACTATCCTTACCTCTCAATCTGTACTACGGGTACTCACGATATGAACCCACTTCGCGCTTGGTGGGAGGAGGATAGAGGTGTTACACAGCGCTTCTACAACCAGGTTCTCGGCGCTTGGGGCGATGCTCCATATTTCTGTGAGCCTTGGATTTGCGAGCAGGTGGTATCTATGCACCTCAAGTCTCCAGCAATGTTGACCGTTCTTCCTTGGCAGGATTGGGTTGCTATGGATGGCGCGTTGCGTAGAGAGAATCCACACGATGAGCGTATTAACGTACCTGCGAACTCGCGTCACTATTGGCGTTATCGTATGCACTTCTTCCTTGAGGAGTTGCTCGAGGCAGAGGAGCTTAACAAGATGATTAGCCAGAAGATTGCAGAGTCGGGACGATAATTTTTGTATAGACCAATCGAAAAAGGGTATTGCGGTGTGCAATACCCTTTTTTATTCATTGTAATATGTGCGGTGAAATATTGAGCTTTTTTTGTTATTATTAGCAAAGAAGTCTAAAATTTCGATTATCTTTGCAAGTCAGATGTATAGGCGAAGAAAAAAAAGGCAGACAGACGATGCTGCTTGCCTTTCGAGTGACTCCGAAAGGATTCGAACCTTCATCGTAAGAACCGGAATCTTAAATTCTATCCATTGAACTACGGAGCCGCGATGCAAAGATATTATTTTTTTTTGATTTAAAGCTCTTCTCGCCGATGTTATGGATGAATTGGAGTAGGGGGTAATTGGATAAATATTTAGAGTATGACTAATAAGTTTAATAACTGGGAGCGTTTAATTAAGGTTATCGAGCGTTTTGGAGTGTCGGTAAACTCGTTTGCTCGAAGCTTGGGCTTCGCGCGTGCGGAGAGTCTGTATCATATCCGCCGAGGTAATTATGGTATCTCGGAGGATTTGGCAGATAGAATCGTGAAGTTGGATGGAGATATTGACCGTACGTGGTTGCTCACGGGAGTTGGAAATATGCTTAGGAGCGAGCCGTTGGTGGGTGAGTCGCTTCCGTTCTATCGCGAGGAGATGGAGGATATCTTGACTTGTCTTGACCTTTATGAGCCAACGAGTCATATCTTTATGCCTTATGCTACGGGTAGCGACTTTGTGGTACGTACCTTCTCGCGCCCGATGAGCGATACTGTTACGGCGGCAAATGATCTACTCCTGAAGAAGGTTGCCGAAATTAACGAGGTGGTTCAGGGTAATGAGTATGTTATGCTGATTGGCGAGAGAATTATTTGGCGTCGCGTACGTTATGTAAATGGCGACCCGATGAAGTTGCGCCTTGTGGCACGCAATAGAGAGGAGTTTGCGGACCTCTTTGTCGACCTTAAGGACATCAAGACTGCGTGGCGTGTTATTGCGCGAATCTCCGTACTTGAGAGTTAATCAAGAGTTTAGTTGATGTGATTTAATAGTTTGAAAATCAAAGAGCAATGAATATTCTTTCTGTGGTTTGGAATTGGGATCCAACACTTGTGATGTTGGGCGATATTGATATCCGTTGGTATGGCCTTATGTGGGCAATAGCAATTCTCGCTGCCGAGCGCGTTTGTCACTTTACTTTCAAGCACGAGGGCCTGCCACCACGTACCGTTGAGTCGGGATTTATGTGGATTGTCCTCGGAACGTTTATCGGTGCGCGTGTAGGCCACTGTCTATTCTATGAGCCAGAGGTCTATATCCCTGAGCCTTGGCGTATTATAACCGATATCCGTGATGGCGGTATGGCGAGCCACGGTGCTACAATTGGTATTATTCTTGGTATCTTCTTCTTCGTGCGCCGCAACTACCTTCCATTTATCTGGGGCCTTGATAGAATTGCTATTGTTGCGCCGTTGAGTGGTGCGATTATTCGCTTGGGTAACCTCTTTAACTCGGAAATTGTAGGCTATCCTACGGAGTCGCCACTCGGTTTCAAGTTTATCTATCACGATGCACGCAGAGCGTGGATAGAGTATAGCGGAAACGTGCCACAGGAGATTATCGATATGATTCCGGCACGCCACCCAGCGCAGTTGTATGAGGCATTGTGTTACTTCCTGACATTCGGCATTTTAATGTGGTTGTATTGGAGGAAAGATTTAGGTCGCCGCAGACCAGGTTTGCTCTTCGGAGTTGCTATGATTGGCATCTTCCTTACTCGCTTCTTCATCGAGTTCCTCAAGGAGCGTCAGGTAGATTTCGAGATGGGTATGGCACTCGATATGGGACAGTTGTTGAGCCTTCCATTCATCATTATTGGCATCTTTATGATTGTTCGTTCGTTGATTCGCCCAGAGGTTGCTGATATCAACGCAGTTGTCGCGCACGCCAATAAGGAGTATGCGCGCGAGGATAAAAAGAATAACAAGCGATAGAGATGGTTTGCGAGGTTAATAAACTGATTTTCAATACTCTAATCTCGGAGGGTGCGGTATATCTTCCCGACGTTGGTGTGATATATCTACATCGCATTGCTGCCGCAGAGGTGGCACGCGATAGGGTGGCTGCACCACGCATTAGTGTGCAGTTCTCGTCGCAAATGAAGGCTACCTCTCTTATTGATGTAATCTCTAATGTTGCGAATGTTGATAGCTCACAGGCCGATGATATCTACACCCGTTGGCTCGATAAGGTTCGCACCGCAAATGGTGTTGATATTGAGGGCATTGGCCGAGTTGTGAATAAAAGTTTTGTGGCTGATGAGGAGCTACTTAAGAGCCTAAATCCATATTCAGTTAATGAGATAAAAATTACTCGCCGCAGTTCTAATCGTGGCTTTGTGGCTGCAATTATTACACTCATTGTCCTCGCTTTGGCAGGTTATATTCTCTATACTAATTTAGATTTTACAGCACCTAAAACTAAAGTTGCAGAGGTCGTAGAACAGCAGGGTAGCGAGCCTAAAATTGAGGTTATAGAGATTATAGATGAGCCTACGGAAGAGGTTGTTGTAGAGGAGGTTAACGATTGGCGTGAGGCTGCTGATATTCGCCATTGGGTAATTATTGGAAGCTACTCGACAACCGAGAATGCCGAGCGTGCAATCGCTGCACTTTCCGAGAAGTATTCGGAGCTTATGTTCGACTACATTAAACTTGGTTCGATGTATGCCGTATCTCCGTTTGGTAGTTCTGATATTGCTGAATGTGAGGTATTTAAGTCGGAGTATAAGCACGAATTTACGCAGATGTGGATTCACACACCAAAACGATTTAAGGAGTAGTTATGTCCGTTGCGCAGTGTTTGATAAGGGTTGTTGATTTGCTCTACGTGCCGATTGTTCGCCGCTTTGTGTCGCGCGACATTTTTGGCTATGCTTTGTGCGGAGGTGCGAATATGGCTCTTGATACGCTGTGGTATTTTCTGCTTTATCATTTCGTTGTGTGTGAGAGGTTTATCAACCTCGGCGTAGTTCTTATGTCGCCGCACATCGCATCGCTATGCTTGGTTTTCCCGATAACTTTTTTTACAGGCTTTTGGCTCAATCGCCACGTTGCGTTTCGTGTTACGCATCTTCGTTCGCGCCGTCAGTTATGGCGTTATCTGTTGTCGGTAATTGGCTCAATAATAATAAATTATGTATGTATGAAGCTCTTTGTGGAGTACTTTGCCATTTGGCCAACTCCTTCGAAGATGCTGACAACGGTGATTTCTGTCTTGTATAGTTTCCTTATGGCGAGGTACTTTACTTTTATAGACGTTGCCGAGGAGAGTGTGGCAGATGCTAACGAGTAACAACTCCTTTTCTCAATACCCTATTAAATTTAACATAACATAAATATTACGACATTGAGAGGTTAGAAACTACTTTCTAACCTCTTTTTTATTTAGAATCGGTATGTATACTCCTTTGTTAGAAACTGAACTACGGCGTAAACGCCTGACTCAACATTTCTCTTACGAAGAAATGACTCAAACCGATGAAAGGGAAGATAACACACCAGATGTCTACGCCTTTCATAACCTTCTTTACCTTTGTAGAATTTTAGAATCGGTGCGCTTTCGATTCGGCAAGCCGATTATTATAACTTCTGCATTTCGTTCACCTGTTGTTAACCTTAATGCAGGTGGAAGCAAAAACTCTTACCATATGGATGGTAGAGCCTGCGATATATCTATTAAGCATCTGCATCCTTCCGATGTGGATAAACTTAAAGAAATATTAAATCTCTATCATCCATTGGAATTAATTCATTACACAACTAAACCTATTATTCACGTAGCTTTCTAATGTATCATTTAGTTTTTATTTATACAAATTCCGAAGATGAAATTTTTACAGTTATTAAAGAATTCGATGCTTTAATTCCCCTTATTTCATATCTTCTTTTTCAAATTCACGAATCTATTACTATTCTTTCTATTTCAATTAACAAACACCATTAATTATGAAAACAACAATTAAACCTTTTAGCACCCTTGATAAATCTCTTCGTGATACTATTATTCATAAGAGTGTTATTAAAATTAATCTTGGTCTTTTTATTCAGTCCGTTGAAACTATTTTGAATACTGAATCTGATGCTCTTACCCTTGAAGAGGTCCACAAACTTGTTGAATCTGTTATTGTTGACCTAAATGACATTATTTTTACTAAATCTATTGAAGATGAATGCAAATACTAATAAATCTTTATGGGATGTAGTTTGGCAGATAGTCAAATTCATTCTAACTCTCGGACTTTCTCACATATCTAAACGTGAAAATAAAGATGAAAATTCTAATTAGAGAATTCCGTTTACTTGTGGCGTTTTTGATTAACCTAATCCTACTTACATGGTTAGGTTTTTCTATATGTTTTTTCTATTTACGTAGATTCTACATTTATATCGCTACTTATTTTAGTACAAATTCAAATGGCGTGTCCCATTCCAATTCGAATAATAAACCCACATTACAAGAAAATAGCCTCCCTTTCCGATAACCCTAACGAACTAGATTCTTATTCTAACCGTGAGGACTTTTATTTAGATGTGCCGTGTGGTGTATGCTATCATTGTCGTAAAACCTATAAAACACAATGGAATCTCCGTCTTCAACATCATTTTCGTTATTTATCTAAAGAACAACAGGCTAATTCTTATTTTGTAACTTTAACATTTAGCAATGAACACTTACCTAATCAATGCCCCTCCAAAGCTGATGTAGCACCTTTGATTCGCAAGTTTCTTGAACGTATTCGAAAAAAGTATAAACGTAGTGTAGTACATTGGATAGTATCCGAATATGGCGATGTTACACATAGATATCATTTACACGGTATATTGTTTGATGTTCCGTTTCCTATTCACGAATTATCTACATTTTGGAAATACGGATATGTTTCTTATCGCAAACTAAATGCAAAACGTATTACCTATGTCACTACTTATGTAAATAAGCAACTTAAAGGTCTAATTGAAGATAAAAGATACCGACAACACGTATTTTGTTCACCTAAAATAGGTCTTGAATTTACAAAAGATAGTCTTAACATTACTTATGCTAGGCAACACGATACTATTGTCCCATTCATTTTTCACAATCGTAGACCTTTCGCAATGCCACGTTATTATCGCTCCAAGATATTCTCGGAAGATGAACTTGAAACATTAAAGAACAATTACTTTCATTTCCTTTCTGAAGATGTTATTCCAGTAGGACCTTATATTCTTGGCAATACACGTTATAATGACTATACTTTATATCTTAATGCTTGCGCTAGACTACGTTCTTTTAAAAATCTACAATATCGTAAAAATACACTAAATTCATCTATTTATGAGCAATCAATCTCTCAATCCGATTTCGCGATTACTTGATGTTGATTTTCCAGAAATCAAACGTTCTAATTGGAACAACTCCTATGATGTTACAACTACCGCTGACGTAGGCTTCTGCCAGCCTGTATTCGTTGACCACGTTATGGCAGGCACTCGTTGTAAACTAGATTTCAACTCCGCTTCTTTTGCTAACTCTACCCTAGCACCTCTGTATGGTCGCTATAAGGTAAAGTACTTGGCTATCTGGGCTCCTGACCGCTTGTATATGCCAGATTGGCTTAGTGGTGAGAAGATGGAAGATGACAACTACCCTTACCCATACCTTTCAACCCCTGTTGATAATCTTCTCGTACCAACAGGTAATATTCGTTCTGTTGTCACCGCTAATCAGGTAAATACCGTAATGGCAATGACTGGTTCAAGTACCTCTGTTGTTCAGCCTACATCCCTCGCATCATACCTTGGTTTATATCCTGCTTTCACATCCCCACATTACTTTAGTCAGGATGACAATATCCCAAATAAAAATGCGTTCCCTCTTCTTGCTTTTTGGGATGCCTACCGCACATTTATTATGAACCCACAAGAAGGAGGTTTCTACGTCCGCGTTTCTGGTTTTAAGCCAGAGGTAACTGCAAAGACTTATAACGGTGATGTACATACCACTCCTTCTTCACCACCTCGTGATATATTTATTAATACAACACAGATTGATTCTTTCTTTAAATCTATCAAACGCGCACCTAATGCCCCAGATGTAAGACGTGTATTTATTGATGAGTTAGGTTTTGATCCTATTTGGTCTACTAAAGAGGTCTATGTTCTTGATGGTACAAAGCCACTTGATGATGCTTCAAACTATGTTCCTCTTCGTGATTATCACTATGGACTTCCACTTTGTACATTCAAACCAGATATGTATACCTCTTGGATATCTAATAACAATGTAGAACTTGAGAAGTCACGCTCTACTGTTGTTTCGGATGTTGTAGGCGATAAATCGTACTTCACTATGGAACAGTGGTATCTCGCTAGTCGCATTCAGTCCAAAATTCGTAAAAATCTCTACAAGTTCGATGACTTTAGCCAGTGGATAGACAATAATTTCGGTGTAAAGCCTAGCACTACCCTAACCCAGCCTATGTTCCTTGGTGCATTCGAAAGTGATATCATTTTTAACGATGTTATCTCATCAATTCAGCAAGGTGACTCTGGCTCTAATTCACTTGAGTCTAATAAGGACCTCGGCTCACGTGCTGCTTTTGGTACAGGAAAGAATGGTAATCAGTCAAACTTCTTTGATTTCACTGCAAAAGAGCCTGGAACGGTTATGATTATCCAGATGATTGTTCCAGAGGTATTCTATTTCGAAGGTGCTAACCCTATGTTCAATACATTGAATTTTAATGAGGAGTTTAACCCTATCTTTGACGCTTGCGGATATCAGGACCTCGCTATTGCCGATATGAATCTTGTACCTAACCTGCGTCTAGATGCTAGTGGTGTATTTGTTCGTGAAAATACAGGTCCTGTTAATTTCTCAACCTACAATACTGCTTATGCTCAGCAACCTTATGGTATGGAGCATATGGGTAAGAACAACCTTCTACTTGGACAGATGGTTGAGCCAGAGTACTATCAGTCTTGGTCACTCGCACGTAGTTTCAATTATGTCCGTAGTATTAAGAACAATGTTCGTCATTATGGACCTTTTGACAATGAGTTGTATAGTACCTACGTATTCCCAGAGATGTTTAAAAATATCTTCGCCAATGGCATCCGTAGTGATAACTTCCAGTTCTATCTTGGCTTTAATTATCTAAAGTATCAGCCTGTAAGTAAACAGTTCTTGTCATTTACACAGTCATAAAAAAAAGCCCCGTTAGGGGCTTTAAGTTAATCTTCTACTTTGTAAAGTAGCCAGTAATCGCCGTAGTGATGAAATATGCAATCTGCAACTTCATCCTCTAGTGGCTCGCAAGTCTGCAAATATGTTTGGCCTTGTTCTATGCAACCGCATACGATATCTCCGCCTAACGTGTTTATTGCATCCTGCGCATTTTCAAAGTAGTAGATTTCTTTGTCGTGGATTGTCTCAACAACTTTTGATAATAAATCATAGCAATTCATAATATAAAAATTTTAAAGGTTTGTGACTACTTTAAAGGTATAGATATGATAAAACAATGGTGGAGATTTATAGCACCATTTTTTTAGAAATGTCTGTACATACCTTTGTAGTCTAAAACCGTATAATTTTATTATGATATGCTATTAATTTAATTAAACAACATTATGAGCAAAACAAAAGAAATCTGTGTACCATCGCTAGGATGCGATTATACACGTATTAATTCAGTAGATGATGTTTCGGATAGAAAGAGGTCAACAGAACAGATTTGTAGGCCCGCTAGACGTATTGGACAAATGCTTGCACTTCAGCAAGTCGATGGTGTTGACGGTGCTTTGAATACTCTGTTTAAAGGTCAATATGACGAAACCTTCGGTAATATTGATCCTGCAACAGATATTCACACCGATCCTCACCTCCTTTCCGATAGAATTATGCGTGAGGCATATTCTCGTACAATGACAGAGTCTAATTAATGCCTATTAGGAGGGCAAGCACTATATACTAGATAAATAGTGCTAGACGCGTACCGCGTCGTTGCCCTCCATAATTTAATCTACTAAATTATGGCAGAAACTAAAACAAAAAAATCTATGTTACCCGCCGTTGCAACTCTTATATCTGGAGCTCTTAATTTACTTGGTAATATCGGTACAAATGTTTTTTCAGCACTTACCGGTAAAAGCGATAATGAGTTTAATGCTAAAGAAGCACAAAAGCAACGTAACTTTGAAGAGCAAATGTACCAACTTTATGAGTCTCCACAGGCGCAGTCTAATCAACGATTATCCGCTGGTCTTAACCCTGTAGAAGGTGTTTCTTCTTCCTCTGTTGGTAGTGGCTCCACCGCTTCTGCTGCTTCTAAGCATTCAATGATTATGCCTAATTTCGATTTTATACAACAACTCCCTTTTATGCAGTATGAGATTGAAAATAGAAGACTGCAGAATGATAAGATGGAACTTGAAAACGAAGCACTTCGACAAGAGAATGCACAACGTGCTATTGAAAATCATAACTATACCGAATGGTATCCTCTCTGGCTTGAGTCTATGAAACACGATAGAGACTTTAAAAAAGCCTCTAAAGAGGAACGTGAAGCAATGGCACAGAAGGCTTGGCACGATGCTATTCAGTTTCAAGAGTTCCACGAATCTGGTGGAAACATTTATAGCGATGCGCACGATGAACTTGTTCAACGTATTAAGGAATCTCAATCACGTACTGACCTCACCGATACTCAACAGAGAATGCTTTCTCATACACTCTCTCTTGCACAAAAATTCGATGAAAAGTTTATGCAACTTGACTATGATATGCGTGTACAGGAGGTTAAAGAATATCTTGAACAGATTGATATCCGAAAGGACCTTGTTGAATGGCATCACGAAATTGCCGAATATACAAAGGATACTGCTAAACGTGAAGCAGGTTTACACAGTTTACAATTTCAATATGAAAGTGCTATTTGGACAACTATTATTGACTTATTAGAAGATGAGAAAACAAGTAAAAAAGCTGTTGCTATTCTTGCTGGTTATATCGCCAAGGACCCTACAGGTGCTTTAAATGCTCTTGGTAGCATTATTCCAGATTATAAGCCTACTTATCGCACATCTAACACTCATTATCATATGAGACCGTAAAATTTGTTTATTTAAAAATTTTTACTACCTTTGCGATATGAATCTGCTTGTTATTATACTTCTTATACTAGTTTTGCACTTTGTTTGCAAATTCATAACTGATATAATTGTATATATTATTAACAAGTTTCTTTAGTTCTTTGACGTCTTGCCAACAACGTATACCCACGTATTCTCTCACTGCTAACCTCTTGATATCGTGATACATAACATAAATATTACGACATTGGATTAGAGGAGGGTATTGAGCTACGCGAGGTTAGGAAAATAGACACTAATTGGATAATACGATAAAATTATATTTGAATATGGATATTACACTGATTGTCATAGCCCTTATTGTGGGTGTTGTTGGTTTGTTGGGCGTTATTGTTCCGGTGTTACCTGGAACAATATTTTCGTACATCGGCTTGGTTTGTGCATACTTCGTAACGGGGACAACCGTAACGACTAACCAATTGATTATCTGGGGAATTGTCGCATTCTTAGCAATAGTTCTTGATTATATATTGCCTGGATATTTCAGCAAACTCTTTGGTGGTACAAAGGCGGGAATTACGGGTGCTACGGTTGGAATGCTCGTAGGAATACTCTTTGGCCCCGTAGGAATTATCCTCGCTCCATTTATTGGCGCTGTGGCTGGCGAGATGATTGGGGGTAAAATACCATTCGAGGCAGCACTAAAGGTCGGCTTTGGCTCGATGTTGTCGTTCATCGTAGGCACGGGAATCAAACTCGTAGCAGCACTCTATATGCTATACTACATTGTAAGAGTGCTAATTGTAGTTATTATATAACAAGGTGTAATACTTTAGAAATCAAGAAGTTTGTATTTTTGACGAGTTTCCGACATAGATATAATCTCCTCGAAATGCCACCATTCGCGGCGATAAGGATATAGCCCAGCTTCGAGCATAACCTCAATAAGCAAAAGGCGATTTTGGGCGGCCTCGACGCTGATAACTCCGCGCTTTACCTGTGACTCTGCGTAGGCTCTATATACGGCTATTGTACGCGTGTGGGCATCACTATTGTCGGCCGTACCTTTGACATAGGCAGCCTCGGTAAAATCATCAAAACCCGCGCCCATATCCAGTGGCGTGCCATCAAGAGTTGCTATCGTAAGGTCTACGGCAACGCCATAATTGTGTCTACCACCACGTGTGCCATCAGCTACAAATCCCTCGAATTGAGTACCTTCAACAATCTGACGCATACGACGTTGCACACTAATAGGACGTGCAGCATCATAGATAAGTAATGTATATTCGGGATGGCGTGAACGCAGGATACGTTGCGCCTCAATAACCTTTGCGGCAAAATCGCGCTCCAGATATGCCCTATCGAGGTCGCCATACATATCCACACCAACAAAATTATCCGACGTAGAGTATCGCAACTCCACAAGAATATCCTCGTCCAGAGTCGATATATCCACAAGGTCATACTCCCGCATCTGGGCATCGAAACTGCGAGATTGTGCCACAGCAGAGATAGATAATATAACGGCGCAAAGAAGCGTGACTACCCTATTCATATCCTCAAATATTGCTTTACAAAACAAATGTAGAAAATTCCGCTGATAAATACAATAAATATAGGTAAATTAGGAGAACTTTAATTGTCATATTCCGCTTTTTTGATTATCTTTGTCACGCATTTTAAGCATTAACCGATTCAGTTCATTAGTTATGTTGAGTAGAAGAATACTCAGAGTAAAGGTGGCAAAGGCCCTTTACGCCCATCTTAAGTCAGGCTCCGATAACCTCAAGGCATCGGAGAAAAACCTCGTTGAATCTATTGATAAAGCTTACGACCTCTACTACTTGATGATGTTGCTCATCACGGAGGTGGCTAATTATGCCGAGAGTCGTATCGAACTCAATAAGCAGAAGAAACTTCCTACGTATGAGGATTTGAACCCTAACCGCCGTTTTGTGGATAACGCAATTATTCATCTTATCGCAAATAGCGACTCGGTGAACGACGTGTTGGCATCACGCAAGTTGTCGTGGGCGCAGTATCAGGATGCTGTGAAGGGTGTATACAACCGCTTGGTGGAGACCGAGATGTATAAGAATTATATGTCGGCACAGTTCAATAGCTTCACAAATGACAAGAAATTTGTCGAGGAGTTCTTCCAGTGGCTTGAGAATGACGAGGTTATGGCAGATGTAGTAACTGAGATGTCGCTTCTCTGGGCTGACGATTATGGCTTTGCGTTGTACCTTGCAATGCGTACCGTACAGCATACAAAGGCGAGCCACGAGGAGATTAAGGTGCTTCCAAAGTTCAAGAGCGAGGAGGATTTGGAGTTCGCAAAGACCTTGTTCGTAAAGTCGTTGGTGCAGTATGAGGATAACCAGGAGATCGTAGACCGCTACTCAAAGAATTGGGATGTTGAGCGCGTGGTATTTATGGATAGCTTGATTATCTCGATTGCAATCGTTGAGTTGACACACTTCGAGTCTATCCCTGTGAAGGTTACCCTCGACGAGTGGATTGATATTGCAAAGTACTACTCTTCACCTACAAGTAGCAACTTCGTGAACGGCGTCTTGGATAAGATTGTTGCGGAGTTCAAGGAGAGTGGCCGTATCAATAAGAGCGGTCGCGGCTTGTTGTAAACTGTAGATTCGCAGAGTGATGTCTCGCAAATGGTACGTATCCATAGCCATTGTTATGGCGCTTGTGGTTGTTGTGGCATCGGTTTTGCGTATCGTAGACTCCGAGATTGATAATCGCGCTCGAAAGGCGGCGGAGCAGACAGAGGAGAGTTTCTCGGGTATTGTAGCAGAGTATAGTGGCGAGAGTGTATGTGAGGTATTGGTTGAGTTGGGTGAGGTAATCAGCTCATCTACCGTATCAAAGAGCATACGCGTTGTGAATAATTCCACTACCCCACTTGTTCTTATCGACTACTCTACGTTGTGTAGATGTATGTGGTTGGAGTACTCCCGTGAGCCTATCGCTGTTGGTGAGTCGCGAGATATGGAGTTAGTTTTCGACTCGCGCGGTGAATGGGGTTCGGTAGGTAACTATATCGAGATTACGACCTCGGTGGATGGCGCGCCAATCGTGTTGTGGATTGACGCGGAGATTATGTAATACGAGTAGCGCACAATATATATAAGGTATAGGCGTTACAACAGAGAGCAAACAGATAAACTTTAAAACTTATAGAATTATGAATTTACTTTTTATTGATGGTGAGGTAGTAGAGGCTGCACAGGAGGTTGTTGCCGAGGCTACTGATGCTGCTACAGCACAGCCTGCTGCGGGTAGCGGTTGGTCATTCTGGATTATGATTTTGGCGATGATCGCCATTATGTACTTCTTTATGTGGCGTCCAGAGTCAAAGCGTCGTAAGCAGATGGAGGCTTTCCGCAATGGCTTGAAGAAGGGTGATAAGATTATCACTGCTGGTGGTATCTACGGTACTGTAAAGGAGGTAGAGGCTAAGTCGCTCCTTATCGAGGTTGACAGCAACGTAACACTTCGCATTGCAAAGGATATGGTTGTTGGCGACCCAGGTATGGGTATTCAGCAGTAATAATTAATTGCAATACTGCAAATTAAAAGCCTTCCGTATGGGAGGCTTTTTTTTTGTTGTGATATAGACATAAAAAAAAGTCCTCCACACGTGGGAGGACTTTCTTGTTATTTGAGAATATTACTTAAACTCAACCAACGACTCACCTGTCATCTCGGCAGGCTTTGCAAGGCCCATAAGGTCAAGCACCGTAGGTGCTACATCGGCAAGGATACCATCCTTAACCTTTGCTACCCTATCCGAAACAACTACAATAGGCACAGGGTTTAGTGAGTGAGCTGTGTTTGGAGTGCCATCAGCATTGAGGGCGTTATCAGCATTACCGTGGTCAGCAATCTGAACAACCTCATAGCCATTAGCCTTCGCAGCCTCTACAACATCCTTAACGCACTCATCGATAGTCTTAACTGCCTTCTCGATAGCCTCGTAGATACCTGTGTGACCAACCATATCGCCATTTGCGAAGTTCAAGCAGATGAAGTCGTACTTCTGCTCGCCGAGAGCCTCCACCAACTTATCCTTAACCTCGTATGCCGACATCTCTGGCTGAAGGTCGTAGGTAGCAACCTTTGGTGATGCAACAAGGATACGCTCCTCCTCGGCAAACTTATCCTCGCGGCCACCGTTAAGGAAGAAGGTTACGTGAGCATACTTCTCTGTCTCGGCAATACGCAACTGCTTAAGGCCCTGATTTGCAATGTACTCACCAATAGTGTTAGGCACATTATCCTTATCGAACAAGATGTGCAAGCCCTCGAACTTTGCATCGTATGGAGTCATACAGCAATAATACAAAGGCATTGTGTGCATACCCTCCTCAGGCATATCCTGCTGTGTGAGAACGATAGTAAGCTCCTTTGCGCGGTCGTTACGATAGTTGAAGAAGATAACAACATCGTTAGGCTTGATGGTGCCAATTGCGTTGCCCTCTGCGTCAACATTTACGATAGGCTTTACGAACTCGTCGGTGATATCCTCGTCGTAAGACTTCTGCATCGCAGCAACCATATCAGTAGCCTTCTCACC
>JAFYRB010000065.1 GCA_017559615.1 Alistipes sp.
ATTGATAATAGGGAAGTACCAGCGGGACCACGTCAGCGACTGTTCAATGCTGCTCTGCTCGAAGAATACGCGGTTGAAGCGTCCTATTAGTCGTGCCATCGCTTTCTCCGAGGAGACTCCCTTGCGCTGCTTCCAGCGAAGTATCGAGCGAGTTTTGCGGCGTATCTTGCCCTTCATCTTCTCGATACCCACCTTTGATATGTCAATGCTCTTGCCGTGACACTTGAATCCCAAAAACTCGTATGGCTCGTCGGGTGTATAGATTCTCTCCTTCGAGGGGTTGACGTTTAGTTTATACTCCTTAAGGAAGCCAAGGATAACGCTTTTATGTTGCATTAGCGTGTCGTAGTCCTCGGCGAAAATGATTATATCATCGGAGTATCGTGCGTAGATGATGCCGTGTTCCGAAAAGTAGTGGTCTACCTCGTTGAGGTATACGTTTGCCAGAAACGATGCTATAGGTATTCCTGCCATTGCTCCGTGCTGCTCCTCGATTATCTCGCCATTATACTCCGCACGATTATCCGAGAGTATCGCCTCGAAGAGATTGTAGAGTGCTATGTCATCTGCAAATATCTGCTTTAGTTGTGGCAATAGAATGGGTATCGATATTGAGTTAAAGTAGTTCTGAATATCGAGTTTATAGGCCCATAGATTCCTATTCTGCACTGCGCGGAATACCCTTCGCATAGCATCCGTTACGCGAATGCCTCGACGGAAGGCGTAGCAGTTAGGTGCAAAGCAGTCATCATATTTATAGAGAAGATGAGCGATAACCTTTAGCACCGACATCTCGTCGTTGCGATAGGTATAAACAATGCGCTTCTTGTTGCTTCCGCTTTTGTTTATCGCCCTTTTTTGTGGAATACTAAACTTGCCACCTTCGCTAATATGTCGCACTATTGAAATATACTCCTCTTGCTCGACAAACTCATCCATCGCCTCGAACTCATCCCAGTAGAAGCGACCTTTTGTGAGGCTGCGTGCGAGATACTCCTCCCAAACTTGTTGTGAGGCTATTTGCTCAATAATGCTACTCATATAGATAAAAAAGGGAGAAGAGAACCGATTTTGAATCGGCGACATTCGCCGATTAGCAGATGGTACATAGCTCGGTCGCCTGCAAGACCTGTTTAAGAACTATGCTGCATCCCTCACAGGCGCAACAAAGTTGCATCCTCCTCTCCCAAATCTTTTATGTTGTTTAGCCTACTCGTTAAGGCACTTATTGATACGTGCAACGATGTAGTCGATGTTGTTGTCGAAATGTGTGTAGAAACCCAAATATGGAACATCTATTTTCTTTGCATAGACTCTAGAGATTAGGAACTTAACGCGCTCGTGGTGGCTACGCTTGTCTCCCAACATAACAACTGCCTTAAGTGTCTCGCCCTTATATATTACAAATGAGTAAGGCTGTCCCCACTCGGCTTTATATACCTGATAAGGACGTGACTTATAGAGCTGGAATGAGTCGTTGGCATCGCCTACAAGCTCTGTAACCTCGACATTCTCCTTGATTGTATACTCTGGAAACTCCGTAACAAGAACATCACGGAAGTATGCCATAATCTGCTCATCGTTAAGGTCTATAGAAGATGTGACGCTATGCTCGCCTTTCAACTCCACTTTATATCTTCTACGTCCTGTTACCTCATCAATAGTGTACTCCGATGTCTCCTCCACGCTCTTTGTGCTAGGTGCTGTATAAGCACTCTCCGATTTCTCTGCGGTTTTCTTACAACCAAAAAGTCTGCTAAGTAGTCCCATAGTTAGTATAGTTTTAGATATTATACAAAGGTAAGTAAAATATTAGTGTGAAGCAATAAATCTCCGTTTTTTAATGACTTAAAATCTTTTTGTTGTTGCTCTTTCGGCTTTGCAGCGGAGGGTGTGAAGTGTGCCATCGGGGAGACGGAGGGTGATATCGCAATTGTGGTCTGCGAGGAGTTCTACTTCGGTTACTTGACCATCACACCACTTGCAATCTACCGTCACACCACCTCGTGCCACGAGCCCCTTAAACGAGCCTGTATGCCACGCTGTGGGGAGTGCGGGGAGGAGGTCTACGACATTGTCGTGGCTCTGAAGAAGCATCTCCATAACACCCGCCGCACCGCCAAAGTTACCGTCTATCTGGAATGGTGGGTGGGCGCAGAATAGGTTGGGGTATGTGCCACCACGCTCGCCCTTCGGTGTGAGTGCTGGCTCGAGGAGTGAGCGTAGTAGTCGTTCGGCACGGTCGCCATCGCCAAGACGAGCCCAGAAGCATATCTTCCACGCACGGGACCATCCCGTACCAGCATCTCCGCGCACCTCAAGAGTTTGGCGTGCCGCCTCCATAAGTTCGGGTGTAGAACGCGATATCTGCGCGGCGGGGTAGAGGCCAAAGAGGTGCGACACGTGACGATGCTCAGGCTCTGCCTCGCGGTACTCCTCCATCCACTCCATAATACGACCATCCGAAGATATGCGCGTAGGGGCGATACGCGATAGGGCGTACTCCAAATCGTTGATAACGGCCTTGTCGCGCTTGAGTATCTTGGCTGCCGATATTACGGCCGTGAATATCTCGCGTGTGATTTGGTTATCCATCGTCGACCCCATACATATATGTGTTACCGCGCCACGCTCGGCATCCTCGTCGTTGAGGTAGAAGCCATTTTCGGGTGAGGTTGTAGGTGCTGTTACAAGATAGCCGCTCTTGGTATCTTCGATAAGAATCGAGCGTAGGAACTGCGCCGCGCCACACATAATAGGGTAGACACGTTCGAGATACTCCCTATCGCCCGTATAGAGATAATGCTCCCAAAGGTGTAGCGATATCCACGCACCGCAGGTATTGGTTGCTCCCCACGAAGGGTCCTCGGATGGGGAGGTGAAGCCCCAGGCATTTGCAAGGATATGCGCGCACCATCCATCGGCATCATAGAAGTGGCGGGCGGTATGCTCTCCCGATTTTGCAAGCCCCTCGACATAGCGTGTTAGAGGCTCTATGAGTTCCCTTAAGTTTCCCACCTCCAGCGGCCAGTGGTTCATCTGTTGGTTGATATTTAGGTGCATATCGCCATTCCACGGAGTCCACGTTCCTCCCGCCCAGATGCCCTGAAGATTTGGGGGTAGCGTAGCCTTATATGCCGATGAGATAAGCAGATAGCGACCATATTGGGCGTATAATGCAGCAAGTGATGTGTCGCCTCCAGATGTGGCATACTCCTCCAGACGACGGTCAGTAGGGATATCAAGATGCTGCGCTCCGAGGTCTATCTCCACGCGGTCAAACATACGGCGAAACTCCTCGATGTGGGCGCCGCGCTCCTTCTCGTAATCAAGGCTTTTGTATGAGGTTGGGGATATATTTTCGAGCCTCCACTCTTTGTTGTAGTTGGTCTCGGCGGTAAGGTATAGCACGGCCTCCGTAGCGCCCGTAATAACGAGTGCCTCGCCATCGAATGAGTGCGCGCCATCGCTCCCAATTAACTCCAAATTAGCATAGTAACTCACACCCTCCTTATCACTGCCACTTGGTAGTATACCGCTGATTTCGAGGCCATTATCTTTTATTTCAACGGCTCCGTTGCTTGGCCTTGTGAGTGTTAATCGGTAGTTCGTAGGAGCGGATGCCTTTAAGCGCATCGCAAAGATATTCTGGCCAAACGAGGTGAAATATTCGCGGCTATGCTCCACGCCATCAGCCTTGAAAGTCGTGGTGGCAATAGCATCACGAAGGCGTAATTCGCGGCGGTAATCCGTAATCGTGGCATCGGCGGCAATGTCGCTCTCGAGCCATAGGTGTGCAAGTGCCTGATAGCATCCATATTCGGGTGATGCGGAGCCTCCGCCCGAGCAGGTGAAGTAGCGATACATAAGCTCCTCGGCACGTCGGTTATCCCCCTCAAGGAGTGCTTCGCGGATGCGTGGCAGCCACTCCAGAGCCTCTGGATTATCGGTATGTTGCACGCCACCGCTCCACATCGTACCCTCGTTAAGGCCGATGTACTCCTCCGTAACGCCTCCCGAGGGCATAGCGCCGAGGCGACCATTACCAAGTGGTAGGCACTCTACCCAACGCTCTGCTGGTTGGTCATACCATAGCGTGAGTTGGTCGTTCTGCGTAGGCTCGTTGCCATACAACGAGGTGGCGAAAAGCGAGAGGATAAAACCGAGTATAAGGCTCTTTAGATGTCGCATATAGGTAGTATCGGAGTTTGAATTTTATACAAATATAGGCATAAACTTCAAGAGTATCAAGAGTTGCGGCAAAACCCGCGTTATTTCTTTGTGGGATTGTTGCGAAGGTATGTTTCTTGCAAATGCGAGGTTGATAACGATGTTAAGATTTTAGTGATGCCACAGCCTAAAAACATATCCGCACACCTTGCGCTACTTTGTTGTAATATCATCTGGGCGTGCGACTTTCCGTTCTATGCTTTGGTGCTTGGAACTTATATCTCGCCTATGGCGATGGTGACTGCCTCAATTGTTGTTGCGGCACTACTCTCGCTGTTGCCACTGCTATGGGAGAGTCCAGAGCGTGTAGAGCCTCAAGATAGGTTGAAGATTATTGCTGCAGCGCTACTTATTGGCGTGGGGCGTAAGTTGTGTATGATGTATGGCCTTGCGGAGACCTCACCTATTGATGGCTCGATAGTAAGCACTACGGCACCTCTATTAGTCCTCCTCCTTTCGGCAGTAGTAGGGTGGGAGCGTATCACGAAGATTAAGATATTGGGCTTGCTGCTCGGTATGGCGGGTGCTGTGGCGGTTATACTCTCCAGCAACGGCGATGCTCACGCCAGGTCGGGAATGGTGGGCAATATCCTTATCTTCCTCTCGGCGTGCATCTCGGCCGTATATATGGTCTGTTTCAAGGCTACGCTACGCAAGTATCGTGTTACGACGGTTATGCGGTGGGTCTACTGCACGTCAGTATTTGTGATGTTGCCGATAGGTGTAGATGATGTAGTTAAGATTGATATTGCCGCGATGACACCACATATCCTTCTCGCTGCGCTCTTCGTGCTTGTGGTACCAACCTATCTTCCCAATCTTCTGCAAAACTACTCTTTGCGCCATCTGCCACCTACGCTATCGAGTATCTATGCCTATATCCAACCTATTGTGGCGATAGCGCTCTCGGTTGCTATGGGTATTGATGTGCTGCATTGGGATACTCTCCTCTATGCTCTTCTGATATTTGTGGGTGTGTGGCTTGTGGTACGCTCATACAAAAGTGAGCCAGCCTCTGCACCTCACATAGATGTGCGATAACTTGCTTTTCTCTCCCTTCGCTCCATTGGTTTGCACGCACTTGCCAGTCGGAATAAAACAAAAAAAAAGGAAGACCTTTCGATCTTCCTTCTTGGCGGTGCGTAGGGGACTCGAACCCCTGACCCCGTGCGTGACAGGCACGTATTCTAACCAGCTGAACTAACGCACCAAGATTTTTAGAACCTTGCTCTCAAGTGGTTTATTTCTTGATTGCGATGCAAAGGTACTGCATTTTTTTTAATCTGCAAATTTTTTCGCAACTTTTTTCAAAGAAAATTACACTTTTTTAAAGAACGAAAATTGAACACTACCGTAACTTCTTGTTTGCCAGAGGTTTGGATGCTCTGAGAAATTTTGGTCTTTTGAGTGCTCAAAGATAAGAATTCCATCGTCTTTTAGCAAGTTACGTTCCAAAACAAGTTTGATTACCTCCTCGCTACCCTCCAAATCGTAGGGCGCATCCGAGAAAATTAGGTCAAATTGCTTGGTGCAACTCTTAAGATAGAGGAACACGTTGGCCTTTACGGCATAGAAATTTTCGAACTTTAGGTCGCGTGCGGTCTGGCGGATGAAGTTGTGGTGTACGCTATTAATCTCCACCGAGGTCACACTACGTGCCTCGCGTGATGCAAACTCATAACTTATCGAGCCTGTACCCGAGAAGCAATCCAAAACATCAAGCTCCTCGAAGTCCACGAGATTCGTGAGAACGTTGAAGAGATTCTCCTTTGCAAAGTCGGTTGTGGGGCGCGCTCTAAGGTTACGAGGTGGGTTAATCGTACGTCCCTTATATTTTCCGCTTATGATACGCATAGTTTTATTACTTTGTTAGGTTCTTGAAACATCCTTTGCAGATGCGGCACACGCGCTCTACATCTCCTTTCGCGCGCGCGTACATATTATATATGCCATAGCTATCGTTGAGGCGCTCGACGATATAGCTCAAATCAGCATCGCTATCTATGGCTACGGCCTCTGCGAAGCGTAGTCCATCGCTATATACGCGAATGTAGCCCACGCCTCCTGATAGCTCGATGATTGTACCCTGCTCTATCGCCTCGTCAAGAAGTGGTGAGGTGAAGCTAACGTCGCTTGTGATATCCTTAAGACTCTCGATAATCTCACGCTCGATGGCCATCACCGCAATCATACCACTCTTAGGGCGACTCTCCACAACAATCTCTGTTGCGGATGGCGTAAGGCCCATAGATGCAAGGTAGTCGCTCTTGAGATTGCTGTCGTACTGCTCCTGGGGTATAAGTGTGGTTTTGGCCGTTATAACACAAACCTCCACGCCCGCCGTAGCGCCACGAAGCACCTCGCGCTCCCTCTCTGAAAAAGAGTGTCCATCCGACTTTAATCGGATGGACACCTTAGACGTTGATGTTAAGCTCATAATTATTTGCTTGAACCACCCCAGTTACCAGCCTCGTTAGTAGGCTCCTCAAGGCTACCAAATGTAACACCGAAGAACTCGATATCCATTGGGATTGGGTGTGCCTCACCGATAGTGAACTTGGTCTGGCGTGTAACAGTAGCCTTAAGACCATCAGCCTTCATCTTCTTGATATCCTCGTTAGCCTCGGCGTGGTTGATGAAGTAGTTGAAGCGATCGTTAAGCTCGTTCCAGAACCACTGGTTGTAAGTGTCAGTGTCGATGAACTTCACGTATGGAGCGTGGCAACGGATGAGGTGAGTGCGGTATGTACCAACCTCGTAAGTTGCTGTGTCGAGCTGGAACTCCTCAGTGTTGTGAGTAAATGGGATGTAGCGCAACTCGCTAATCTCCTGCTCTGAAAGGCGGCATACGCCCAAGTCATCATCAAAGAGAGTATCACGTGCAGCAACACGAAGGATACGCTCGTTCTTCCAGTTCTTATCCTTACGCAACTCTGCAAGAATCTCTGCATTCTTGAGGTTGTTCTCATCGTAAATCTGGCTACGGTACTCCATAGTGCCATTAAGAGCGAAGTCGATAAGCGCATCCCAATCGGTAGTAAACTTCTTGTCGGCGCTTGCATCACGGTAACCCTGTACGAGCTTGATGATGTAACCCTCCTTCTCGATTACAGCCTGCTCGCGGCTGCTGAAATGCTGCTCAAATTTGATGGGCACTGAAAGCATTGACCAAATCCAGTAGATAAGACCTACAACTGCAGCTAACAGTAATAAAGTAATAGCTGATCTTTTCATTTTAGTTATTTATTATTAAGTTTGTATCGTCGTTTATGAAATAACAAAATATAGTGCCCTATGCTTAGTTCACATATATCGCAACAAATTTACGCAAAATTATCGTTCGAAGCAACTTTTAACCAAAAAAAAATAATCGAACAGCTCTCGGCGTGGTTGGCGGACGAGGATTATACGCGTATTTTTCTGATGAATGGATATGCGGGAACGGGAAAAACTTCGATAATTGCAGCCTTTGTTGTAGCGCTTAAGGAGTTGGGAATCAAGACGGTACTTCTTGCCCCGACGGGACGCGCTGCCAAGGTGCTGTCGCACTACTCGGGCGCTGACGCATTTACAATTCATAAACGTATCTATCGTGAGCGCACGTTGACCGATTACGTCTCGAAATTCTCGTTGGACTATAATAAGGAGAAAAATACGATATTCATCGTAGATGAGGCCTCGATGCTTGCAAGTGGCTCGAGTGATGATGCAACGTTCGGCTCGGGAAATTTGTTGGATGACCTTGTGCAGTATGTGCGCAGCGGTAAGGGGTGTAGATTGATGTTGGTGGGCGATGATGCGCAGCTGCCTCCTGTGGGTGATGATTATAGCCCTGCACTCGACCCTGTGTCGTTATTTCAGTATGGCGAGGTGGAGTATGGTACGATGGATGAGGTGGTGCGCCAGTCGCAAGATTCGGGCATACTTTTCAATGCTACGATGCTTCGCTGTATGCTCGAAAATCGCATCTTTGAGATTCCGAAATTCGATATGTCGTTTGCTGATTTTAAGAGTGTTGAGGGTGGCGAGTTACTTGAAACATTGCAAGATTGCTACGACCGTTATGGCCGTGACGAGACGATAATTATCACGCGCTCGAATAAGCGTGCTAACCGCTATAACGAGGGTGTGCGTCGCTATAATCTCTCGGCCGAGGAGGAGATTGAGAGTGGCGATATGTTGATGATTGTGAAGAATAATTATCACTACGCCGAGCGAGATGCCGAGTCGCCAATGTCGTTCGTTGCAAATGGTGATGTGGTGCGCCTGCGTCGCATCCGCCGCTTCGAGGATTTCTATGGATTTAGGTTCATAGATGCACAGGTGGAGTTCCCCGATTATGATGATTATCAGATGGATGTGAAGATTATGCTCGATACGTTGGCCTCGGAGTCTCCATCGCTAACAAGCGAGCAGAGTCGAGCGCTTTTCTACGAAGTGGAGAAGGATTATCTCGATATTACCACAAAGGCGAAGCGCTATCGTGCTATCCGCGAGAATCCCCATTTCAACGCTATGCAGGTTAAGTTTGCCTATGCCGTAACGTGTCATAAGTCGCAGGGAGGTCAGTGGAAGGCAGTCTTTGTGGATAGGTGTCTTTTTGGCCAGGAGGAGATGTCGAAGGATATGCTCCGTTGGCTCTACACCGCCATTACGCGAGCGACGGAACGAGTCTACTTGGTAAATTTCGACGAGCGCTTCTTCGAGTAGTAGCGAGGTGGCTATTTTGCTAATTATTGGGGTGGTATATATTATACTACCCCATAATATTTTGACTTTTAAAGAACATTTCGTAACTTTGCAAGGTTGTAGTTACAGTAACAAAATAGTGCAATAATGTGCCCAAGAGCAAAGAAAAATATCGCCGATGAGGTTGCAGAGAAGAGCCCTGCGAAGGAGGCAAAGGAGAAGAAGTATGTCGAGACGCCGCTGATGAAGCAGTACTACCAAATCAAGGCCGTACACCCCGACGCAATACTTCTCTTTCGTGTTGGTGACTTCTACGAGACCTTCGGCGAGGATGCTATAAAGGCGAGTGGAATCCTCGGTATCACGCTCACACGACGTGCTAATGGCGCTGCGTCGTATGTCGAGTTGGCGGGTTTTCCGTATCACGCCTTGGATACCTATATGCCAAAGTTGGTGCGTGCTGGCGAGCGTGTTGCTATATGTGAGCAGCTCGAGGACCCAAAGATGGTTAAGGGCCTTGTTAAGCGAGGTGTGGTGGAGATGGTTACTCCAGGTATCGTTATGGGCGAGAACCTCGTTGCGGGTAAGGAGAACACCTTCCTTGCATCGGTATATTTTGGTAAGAACATCACGGGCGTAGCATTCCTTGACCTCTCGACAGGCGAGTTCTACATCGCCGAGGGTGATGATATATATGTCGATAAGCTAATCTCAAACCTTCAGCCAAAGGAGATAGTCTTTCAGCGTGGTTATGAGGAGCGTTTTAACGACTCGTTTGGCTCGAAGCACTACACCTATCGCCTTGATGAGTGGGTGTTCTCGGAGAGTGTAAACCGCGATAAGCTCTGCTCGCAGTTGGGAGTCCCTTCGCTTAAGGGCTTCGGTATTGAGGCTATGACTGCGGGTATCTCGGCAGCGGGTTCGATACTCTACTATCTCGAGTTTACGGAGCATCGTCAGACTGCTCACATCTCATCTATACAGCGCATCGACCGTGGTGACTCGGTGTGGATTGACCGCTTTACAATCCGCAACCTTGAGCTTTTTGCATCGAATAGCCAGACGGCAAAGTGTAGCTTCACGGAGACCATCGACCGCACGCTTACGGCTATGGGTGGTCGTCAGCTGAAGCGTTGGGTGGCGATGCCACTTATGGATATTAGCAAGATACGCCTTCGTCAGGATATTGTTGAGAAGTTCGTGAAGGCTGCCGACTTTGCCGATGCTATGCGTGAGCAGATTGCCCTTGTGGGTGACTTGGAGCGTATCGCATCGCGCATCGCAACCGAGCGTGTAACACCTCGTGAGCTTGTGCAGTTGAAGCATTCGCTTGCGGCTATTGATGTTATCGCAGCGCTTATGAACTCTACCGACGACGATGCTCTACATCGCATCTCGTCGACGATTGACCCTCTTGAGGCTGTGCGTACACGCCTCGAGACGGAGATATTCCCCGATCCCGAGACCAATCAGATACAGAAGGGTGGCATCATCGCCTCGGGCGTATCTGCCGAGTTGGATGACCTTCGCCGCATCGCAATGCACGGCAAGGAGTATCTCTTGGCGCTTCAGCAGCGTGAGTGCGAGGCTACGGGAATTCCATCATTGAAGGTGGCATATAACAACGTCTTTGGCTACTATATCGAGGTGCGTAACACACATAAGGATAAGGTTCCAGAGTCGTGGATTCGCAAGCAGACGCTTACGGGTGCGGAGCGATATATCACCCAGGAGTTGAAGGAGTACGAGGAGAAGATTATGGGTGCCGAGGAGCGTATTCTGCAAATAGAGGCGCAGATATATGCCGATATCGTGGCCTTCGTGGCGCGCCATCTTGTGGCGTTGCAGCGTGATGCTCGCGTTGTGGCACGTATGGATTGCTTGCAGTCGTTGGCACGTATCGCTACGGAGCGTCGCTATGTTCGTCCCGAGGTGGATGACTCAACGATTATTGATATCAAGCAGGGCCGTCACCCAGTGATTGAAACACTGATGCCAATGGGCCAGGAGTATATCCCTAACGATGTTCGTCTTGACCAGGAGGAGCAGCAGATTATAGTTATCACAGGACCTAATATGTCGGGTAAGTCGGCACTCTTGCGCCAGACTGCGCTTATAGTTCTTATGGCGCAGATGGGTTCGTTTGTGCCTGCGAAGTCGGCAAAGATAGGTATCGTGGATAAGATATTTACGCGCGTTGGTGCGTCGGATAATCTTGCCGAGGGAGAGTCTACGTTTATGGTCGAGATGCTCGAGTCGGCAAGTATCCTGAATAATATCTCGGAGCGCAGCCTTGTGTTGTTGGATGAGATTGGTCGTGGTACAAGCACCTATGATGGAATCTCTATTGCGTGGGCTATGGTGGAGTATCTCCATAATAATGGTCAGGGTGCAGCCAAGACGCTCTTTGCTACACACTACCACGAGCTTAACGAGTTGGAGAATATGCTTCCTCGCGTCAAGAACTACCACGTTACGGTAAAGGAGGTCGATAAGACGATTGTATTTTTGCGCAAGTTGGTGCGCGGAGGTACGGAACACTCGTTTGGTATCCACGTGGCGCGTATGTCGGGTATGCCACGCTCGGTGGTGTCGCGTGCCGAGGCTATACTTCAAAACCTTGAGAAGGTTTATGGCTCGGGCGAGATTGTGCCTACGGGAGGCGTTACGCAGCGTGCGAAGAAGCGTAACGTTGGCGAGGTTGCTGCGGCGTCGAAGGATAATATTCAGTTGTCGATGTTCCAGCTCGATGACCCTGTTCTGGTAGCTATTCGTGACCAGATTAAGGGTTTGGATATCAACTCGTTGACACCTCTTGAGGCGTTGAATAAACTTAATGAGATAAAGCGTATTACAGGATTATAATATGACTACACAGGAACAATACGTAGCACGCCTCAAGGAGTTCGTAGAGGCGAAATTCGGCCGTAGCATCACCTCGTTGGAGGATTGCGATGCCTTGAGTGAGGCTGTGGGTGAGGCTACCAACATAAAACTCGATAGCCGTGCCTTTATGCCTATCTTTGTTCACGATTCGCGTGCTGTTGCGCCACGCCCTGTGACGCTATCGACGTTGGCTCGCTACCTCGGTTATAATAGTTGGAGTGAGTTCTGTACCTCGAGCAATGTTCTTCCAGCCGAGGATACGGATGTAATTCCTGTTGTTCGTCGCTGGGGTGTTATCATCCTTACGGCTTTGGCTATCGTAGTGGTGGCGGGTGCGATAATCTTCCTTATTCGTGCGGTGGATGGCGATAAGAGTAAGGTTGATAATCGACATCTTGAGGTTGTGGAGCGTGTGGAGCAGCGCTGGGTGGCACGTACTATGGAGGAGTGTAACGCTATGCGTGCCTATAAGAGCGACTCTACGTATGTCGATATGCTCGATGCCTTCGCTTTGGAGTATAACGAGTTGTTAGACGTGGAGGTGTTGCGTGATATCCGTGATGCGGTCGATGGCGAGGATATCTCAATTAGTGATGAGAATCTAGCGGCACACGCCGACACAATTGCTAATAGGTGTCGAGCGATGTACAATGTATTATATAAGGAGTAGACGAATCTACTCCTTTTTTTATTTTGTCTGCTTCACCCATATCAGCTTCGAGGTGTCATAGCCTCGCTTCTGCGCTATGTCGAGGATATGGGATATCGTTACTTCGGGGAGCTGTGGCGTACGTGATAGTATCCATAGGTACTTTGGCGAGTGGCTGCCTACGAGTGCCCAGTCGTAATCCTTGCCGAGAGCCAAGATGTTGTAGTCGGAGTAGAAGAACCAGAAGAACGATACGCGTAGTTGTCCTGTGCGCTCACCCTTCTTTGCCTTGCCCGTCGATACGTTGAACTTTCCGGTGTGGCTGTTGTATCCGCTATTTTCGACCAAAATCTTACCATCGGGGAGTAGGGTGTAGTATGCCTTGCATCGCTCGAGGTTGCGCTCGAAGCTATGGTCGTAGCGTGCTAACTCATACCACGCGCCCATATATCTATCAACATTTAGCTCACTAACCGTTGTGCGGTCAATCTCGGTGTGCTGTGCATTACATCCTGCGGTAGTCATAATAAGTGCGGTTAAAATAAGTGTAAATATCTTCATAACGTGATGTTTTGGCGGCTACGATGCAGATATTATGCCACAAAAAAATGAGGTTGGCCCCGAAAAGGTCAACCTCACCGATAGGATATGCTACGCTCCTTATTTCATCTCTGCGAAATACTTGTAGAAGTATGGCAATGTCTCCAAGCCCTTGTAGAACTGGTCAAGACCATAGCTCTCGTTAGGCGAGTGGATAGCATCCTTCGAAAGACCGAAGCCAAGCAAAATTGACTTGATGCCGAGGATGTTCTCGAAGCCCGAGATGATAGGAATAGAACCACCAGAGTAGAATGGAAGTGGGGTAATACCGAAGGTTGTCTCTACGGCCTTCTCCGCAGCCTTGTATGCTGGAAGATCGGTAGGAGATACGTAAGGTGCGCCACCGTGCAAGAACTCAACCTTCACCTTTACGCTCTTTGGAGCAATACGCTTGAAGTGCTTCTCGAAGAGCTTTGCAATCTTCTTAAAGTCCTGATTAGGAACAAGACGCATCGAAATCTTTGCGTATGCCTTCGAAGGGATAACGGTCTTTGTACCCTCGCCAGTGTAACCACTCCAGATACCGTTTACGTCCAACGATGGACGGATACCTGTGCGCTCCATAGTTGTGTAGTCTACCTCACCTGCTACGTCACCCAAATCGAGAGCCTTCTTGTACTCGTCGAGTGAGAATGGTGCCTTGTTCAATGCGCGGCGCTCTGCATCCGAGAGGATACGTACGTCGTCGTAGAAGCCAGGGATAGTCACGCGACCAAACTCATCGGTAAGCGATGCCACGAGCTTTGCAAGTACGTTAGCAGGGTTTGCCACAGCACCACCAAAAAGACCAGAGTGGAGATCCTTATCTGGACCTGTAACCTCCACCTGCATATATGTCAAACCGCGCAAACCAGCTGTGATGGTTGGGGTGTCGAGGCCAATCATCGAGGTATCAGATACAAGGATGATGTCGGCCTTGAGGAGCTTCTTATTATCGGCGCAGAACTTATACAAGCTTGGTGAACCAATCTCCTCCTCGCCCTCGAGCATAAACTTAACGTTGCAAGGAAGGGTGTCGGTCGCTACCATCGCCTCGAAAGCCTTAGCGTGCATATAGAGCTGTCCCTTATCGTCATCCGCGCCACGGCACCAGATGCGGCCATCCTTAATCTCTGGCTCGAATGGATTTGTCTTCCACTCGTCGATAGGGTCCTCTGGCATTACGTCGTAGTGGCCATATACCAATACGGTCTTAGCCTTTGGGTCTATAATCTTCTCGGCATATACCACAGGGTTACCCTCCGTAGGCATCACCTCCGCACGGTCGGCACCCGCCTTAACGAGCGATGCTGCGAGCCACTCTGCACAACGAACCATATCGTTCTTGTGAAGTGATGGCTGTGCGCTGATTGAAGGGATGCGAAGAAGGTCGAATAACTCCTCGAGGAAGCGCTCTTTGTTCTTGTCGATGTACTCGGTTGCTAGTTTCATAGTATCTATTGTTTTAAGGTTTTACGTAATATCAGCAAAATCCTGATTTTGCAAAGTTATAAAAATAAGATAGTATTTGCAAGATTTTCGCCTTCGATAAGGAGTATTTAAATAATTATGCTTACCTTTGTAGTATATACAACTAAACACTAGCCTAAATATGAGAATTTCTAACATCATCTATTCGGTTTTGGCTATGGTGCTTGTTATTGTGCCAACAAGAGCCTCTGCGCAGAATGTGCAGCTACACTACGATTTGGGTCGTAATGCCGCAACAACAACTGTCGAGATGTTCCGCCCCGATGCGGGAGGTAGCACCTTCTTCTTTGTTGATATGGACTACTCACCAAAGGTTAGCGGTGCTTATTGGGAGATTGCCCGAGAGTTTAACTTCTGGCAAGATAGCAAGGTGAATTGGCTCTCGGTACACGTCGAGTATAACGGCGGTTTGAATACCGTAGCAGGCTCGTTCAATAACTCTATCTTGGCAGGTTTGACATACTCTGGTCACTCGAAAGATTGGAGCAAGACGTGGTCGGTAACCGCATCGTATAAGGTTATTCCAGGCACGATAGCTCTTAACGGCGAGAAGCAGCCTCATAATTTCCAGATTACGGGCGTATGGAACCTCGACTTCTTCGACCATTGGCTCTCGTTCAATGGTTTTGCTGATTTCTGGCGCGAGGCACGCCCTTGGCAGGGTACAAAGTGTATCTTCATTACCGAGCCACAGTTGTGGGTGAATCTCAATAAAATCGAGGGTTGGGAGAAGATTAACTTGAGTGTCGGCACCGAGATTGAGATGTCGTGCAACTTTGTGCAGAAGGGCTTTAAGGTTATGCCTACTGCGGCCCTAAAATGGACTTTCTAATAGCTTAAAATTTAAATAAATATGTTGAAGAAATTATTCGGTTTTAACCCTGCGGAGACCACAATTCGTAAGGAGATTGTGGCGGGAATCACAACGTTCCTTACGATGTCCTACATCCTTGCCGTAAACCCTTCGATGTTTAGCCTCTTGGATGGTATGCCTGGTGGCGCGGTCTTTACTTCTACGGCCTTGGCGGCTATCATCGGCTGTCTTGCTATGGCTTTTTGGGGTAAGTTGCCTTTTGGTCTTGCTCCAGGTATGGGCCTCAATGCCTTCTTTGTTTATAGCGTCTGCTTGGGTATGGGCTACTCGTGGCAGTTTGCCCTCACGGCGGTATTTATCGAGGGACTTATCTTTATATTACTTACGCTAACGAATGTCCGCGAGGCGATTGTCAATGCCATACCTTTGAGCCTACGTAATGCGATTGGTGCGGGTATCGGACTCTTTATTGCCTTTATCGGTTTGACAAGCTCGGGTGTGGTGGTAAGCGACCCGGCTACGTTTGTAACCTTGGGTGATATAACATCTGGCTCTGGATTATTGGCCCTTATTGGCTTGGTAATCACAGGTATACTCTTTATGCGTAACGTCCCTGGTGCTATCCTTATAGGTATCCTTATTACTATGGTTATCGGCATTGCGATGGGTGTTACGGAGTTCAAAGGTGTGGTATCTCACCCCGAGTCTATCGCTCCTATCTTCTGCAAGTTTGAGTTCGAGAATGTCTTTACACTCGATATGCTCGTTGTGGTATTTACCTTCCTCTTTATTGATATGTTCGACACTGTAGGTACCCTTGTTGGTGTATGTACCAAGGCTAATATGATTGATAAGGATGGTAAGATTAGCCGTATCCGTCAAGCGTTTATGGCTGATGCTATTGCTACTACGGCGGGTGCTGTGCTTGGTACATCTACAACTACGACATACGTCGAGAGTGCTGCGGGTGTGGCGCAAGGTGGTCGTTCGGGCCTTACGGCCTTCTCTGTTGCGGTATGCTTCGCTATTGCGTTGTTCTTCTCTCCGCTCTTCCTCTCAATCCCTGCGGCAGCCACAGCCCCTGCGCTTATTATCGTAGGATTGTTGATGTTGGAGCCTATCACAAAGATTCCGTGGAATAAACTAACCGAGGCGATACCAGCCTTTATATGTATCGTTATGATGCCATTTACCTACTCTATTTCGAACGGCATTTTGCTCGGAATGATTGCCTACGTATTGATTAACGTGGTGTCGGGCAACTATAAGCAGATTACCCCTACGATGTATATTCTTGCTCTGTTGTTCATCCTCAAGTTTATCTACATCTAACGGCTCCTTGATAGCAAAACTAAAGGCGACCTTCCTTATGCGGGAGGTCGCCTTTTTTATGCCTAATATAGAGTTGTGTTATGCCTTTGCAATTTGTTCCAATTCGGAAATAAAACGCTTTGCAAGAGCATCCGCCTCCTCTGCCGTATGAGCCTCGGTGTAGATACGGATAATAGGCTCGGTGTTGGACTTACGGAGGTGTACCCAGCTGGCCTCAAAATCAATCTTTACACCATCAATATCATTCACTCTTTCGCCTGAGTATCTGCTCTTTATGGTCGAGAGAATCTTATCTACATCAATCTCTGGCGTAAGCTCAATCTTATTCTTCGATGCGAAGTACGCAGGGTATGTCTTACGAAGCTCCGACATTGTCATATTGAGCTTCGAGAAATAGGTCAAAAAGAGAGCAACGCCCACCAGCGCATCGCGGCCATAGTGAAGCTCTGGGTAGATGACACCACCATTACCCTCGCCACCAATCACCGCCGCCGTATCCTTCATCTTCTTCACGACGTTCACCTCTCCAACTGCCGCTGCGGCATAGCTACATCCCTCATAGCGATTCGTTACGTCGCTCAAGGCGCGTGATGACGAAAGGTTCGAAACCGTATTTCCCTTGGTGTGCTGAAGTACATAGTCGGCAACAGCAACCAACGTATACTCCTCGACAAACATCTCGCCATTCTCCATTACGAATGCCAGACGGTCTACGTCAGGGTCCACAACAATACCCATATCAGCCCCCTCCTTACGGATAACCTCCGAAATCTCGGTGAGGTTCTCTGGAAGTGGCTCAGGGTTGTGTGCAAACTCTCCCGTAGGCTCACAGTTAAGCTCCACAACCTCGCATCCCAACTCCCTCAAAAGTGCTGGGATAACCACGCCACCAATCGAGTTTACGGCATCTACCACAACCTTAAACTTACGCTTGCGAATAGCCTCTGCGTCAACAAGTTTGAGAGCCAACACCTGCTCAATATGTTGCTTATTGAAATCCTCGCGAAGGATAACCTTGCCAATCTCATCAACCGTAGGGTAGTTGTATGACATATCCTCTGCCATCTCAAGCACCATCTTACCCTCCGCATCGTCGAGGAACTCACCGCGCTCGTTGAGGAGCTTCAGGGCATTCCACTGACGAGGGTTGTGCGACGCAGTGATGATGATACCGCCATCGGCCTTATGTGTGATAACTGCCATCTCGGTGCCTGGCGTTGTGCATAGTCCAACGTTTATAACGTCGCAACCTGTGCCGAGGAGTGTTCCCTCGACAAGTGAGTCGACCATCGAGCCAGAGATACGCGCATCGCGGCCCACGACAATCGTAGTGCGCTTTGCAGGATTCTTGCTCTTGATGAAGCGGGCGTAGGCTGTTGTAAACTTAACAACATCTATCGGTGTAAGGTTCTCGGCAGGGCAACCACCTATGGTGCCACGTATGCCCGATATAGATTTTATGAGTGTCATCGAGTGTGAAATTTTGTAAAAAAACGGTGCAAAAGTTTTGCTATGTCTGACAAAAATATTAATTTTACGCGAATATTAAAAATAAAATGAAGATAAAATGTTGCGAGATATGAGAACAATACCATCTTCTGAGCTGATTATCAATAGCGATGGCTCTATTTTCCACCTTCATCTGAAGCCAGAACAATTGGCTGATATCGTTATTTTGGTTGGCGATCCTGGTCGTGTGGCTATGATTTCGGAGTACTTCGACACCAAGGAGTGCGAGGTGGCTAATCGTGAGTTCCTCACCGTCACAGGAACATACAAGGGCAAGCGTATGACGGTTATGTCTACGGGTATTGGCATTGGCAACATTGACATCTGCGTCACGGAGCTCGACGCTCTTGCAAATATCGACTTCGAGAGCCGTCAGGTGAAGGAGAACTTCCGACAGTTGACACTCCTACGTCTTGGAACATCGGGCGCTATACAGCCAGATATCGAGGTTGGTGAGGTGGTCTTTGCGCGTACTTCGCTCGGTTTCGATGGTCTTATCTCATACTACGAGGGACGTGACGCGGTTTGTGACCTCGACCTTGAGCGTGCCTTCGAGGAGCATACCGCGTGGTATCATAAACTCCCAGCACCATACTTCGTAGATGCCGATAAGGAGCTTTTCGAACTCTTCAAGGAGTCTACACGCGAGGGTATCACCATCGCAGCACCAGGCTTCTATGCACCACAAGGCCGCTGGGTGCGTATCGCTCCACACGATAAGACTCTTAACCAAAAGATCGAGTCGTTCCGTTTTGGTGAGCGTCGCATTACGAATTTCGAGATGGAGGGCTCGGCGCTTGCAGGTCTTGCGGCGCTGCTCGGACACCGCGCGGCAACCATCTGCACCATCATCGCGCAGCGTGTGGCGAAGGACGCTTGCACCGACTACAAACCATTCGTTCGCCGTATGATTGAGATGGCACTCGACAAACTCGCTTCGTTGTAACTTGAAATAATTAATTGAAAACAAAAAATAAACTACAAAACTATGAAATTTACTGTATCAAGCTCAGCATTGCTCTCGCTTCTTGCCACAACAGGTAAGGTAATCAGCAACAAGAACACACTCCCAATCCTTGACTACTTCCTCCTCGAACTTAAGGGCGAGGAGCTTACAGTTACCACTTCGGACCTCGAGACAACCCTCGTTGGTCACCTCAAGGTTGAGAGCGTAGAGCGTGAGGGTGTTATCGCTGCTCCTGCAAAGCTTATGCTCGACTCGTTGAAGGAGTTCCCAGAGATGCCTCTTGAGTTCGACGTTAACGATGCTACTTGGGAGATTAAGGTGCGTTGGGCAAGTGGCTCACTCTCTATCCCTGGTGCAAGCGCTGTTAGCTATCCAGCTATGCAGACTATCGGTGCTGAGTGCAAGGAGATACTTATGGACGTAGATATGCTTATCGCAGGTATCAACAAGACCATCTTCGCAACTGCCGACGATGAGCTTCGCCCTGTGATGAATGGTGTTTACTTCAACTTCGAGGAGGGTAAGGTAACCTTCGTAGCTACGGATGCTCATAAGCTTGTGCGCTCTGTTGCGGAGTGCGCCGACGTAGACTTCAACGCATCGTTCATCCTTCCAAAGAAGCCTGCAAACTTGCTTAAGGGCGTACTTCTTAAGGAGGAGGAGCCTATCCGCGTAGTATTCGACGCGAAGAACGTAACCTTCGAGCTTAAGAACCATAAGTTCGTATGTCGCCTTATCGAGGGTAACTATCCTAACTACAACGCTGTAATCCCTACGGCTAACCCTAACAAGGTTCTTGTAGACCGCGTCGAGCTTGTAAATGGTATCAAGCGTGTTGCGGTATGTTCTAACCCTACAACAAACCTTATCCGTATGGATATCGCGAAGAACCATATTAGCCTTGCAGCACAGGACCTCGACTTCTCGGTATCTGCTAACGAGACTATCTCTTGCAGCTACGAGGGCCAGCCTGTGACAATTGGCTTCAAGTCTACATTCCTCGTTGAGATTCTCAACAACATCGATACTCCAACCGTTATGATTGAGCTTGCAGACTCTACACGTGCGGGTGTATTCAAGCCTGTGTACGACGATAAGCACGCTGGTGAGGTGTTGATGTTGCTTATGCCGATGATGATTAACGCATAAATTTCTTGTGATAAGGGGCAATCTTCGTCATCAAGCTCATTGTCTCGAATGGGGATGTACGCCAAGTACACCCCCATCCGCGCCAATTTCGACTTGGTAACAAATCTTACCCCTTCTAACAAGAAATTTTACTCCAGTAAGTCGCAAATTGAGCGATTAGGAGGTGGGGCAGTACCCCTTCTCCAAACATAAAAAAACTTACTATGAACCTAAAACTAAAAAGGCCGATAGTATTCTTTGACCTCGAAACTACGGGTGTGGATACGGCTACGGATCGCATCGTGGAGATATCGCTCGTGAAGATTGATGTCGATGGCACAAAGAGCGTAAAGACACGTCGCATAAATCCCGAGATGCCTATCCCTGCTGCTGCGACGGCCGTGCACGGCATCACGGACGAGGATGTTAAAGATGAGCCTACGTTCCGCCAAATTGCAAGGTCGTTGGCACAATATATCGAGGGTTGCGACTTCGGAGGCTTCAACTCCAACCGCTTCGACCTCCCGATGCTTGTCGAGGAGTTTATGCGTGCGGGTGTCGACGTAGACTTCCGCAAGCGTAAGTTTGTCGACGTACAGACTATCTTCCACCGTAAGGAGCAGCGTACGCTTGTTGCGGCATATAAGTTCTACTGCGATAAGGACCTTGAGAATGCCCACTCGGCAGAGGCCGACACGCTGGCTACGTACGAGGTATTGGAGGCGCAGATAGAGCGTTATCCCGATATTGGCGATACGGTAGAGCAGTTGGCGGAGTTCTCGTCGACGGGTGCTAACGTAGACTTTGCGGGACGCATCGCGCTAAACGATAAGGGCGAGGAGATATTTACCTTTGGTAAGTATCGTGGCCAGAGCGTCGAGGAGATATTCCGCAAGGAGCCAAGTTACTACAAATGGATGATGGATGGCGACTTCCCACAATACACCAAAAAGGTGATTACGGAGATTCGCCTAAGAATAAAATAACCCACTAAAGCGTTATCCATAGAGACGAAATAGTGTTTAGATGAGAAGATTATCAATATTCCTAACCCTTGTATTGATGTTTGTGGCCTCGGCAGCAGTAGCTATCGAGCCCTCGAATATTGTCGTTACGGTAAATGGCAAGACCTACTATAAGCATATTGTTGAGAAGGGGCAGACGCTCTACTCAATAGCCAAGACCTACCACGTCACGGAGGAGCAGATTCTCGATAGCAACGTAGGCCTTACCCCCGATGGCTTGAAGGCTGATGAGTATATCCTTGTGCCACGCGTTGCGTTAGATAGTGGTGTGCAGAAGGTGGCATCAAACACCTCGCAGGATATCGATACCAAGAAGTTCCTTGTGCATAAGGTCGTAAAGGGAGATACGCTATATAGCATCGCTCGAAAGTATAAAATCTCAATCGCGCAGATAGAGCGTGACAACCCGAATGTTGACATCGACCACCTTGCTATTGATGATGTAATCCTTATTCGCCGTGCCGAGCGAGGCTATGCAACCTCGGACGAGATAGAGCGAGAGCTTAAGGGGCGTGCCGAGCGTAAGGAGGAGCCTCTCAAGGAGGGTGAGCATCGTGTGGCTGTGGGTGAGACGGTATACTCGTTGTCGCGTGCCTATGGCCTTAGCGAGGATGAGTTTATGGCAATCAACGGCCTTTCATCCTATAACGACCTCAAGGTTGGTATGATTGTTCGTTCGAAGACCGAGGCCGCGGAGGATAAACCATCTTTCGTGGAGCGTGCAACATCTTTGGTTGAGGATATGGTGCGTGAGGCGGAAGAGCGTAGAGAGGAGCGTGAGGAGCGTCGCCGTCAGCGTGATATGGAGCGCGAGGAGGAGGCTGCGGCAGACACCACGACATTGGAGTATGGCTCGGGATTTTCAATCTTCGATTCGCTATTGAATAACGACGTAGATATTGCACCTATCGAGGTAGAATTCCCACCGTTGAGCCTCCATCACACCCTTAAGGTTGCGCTGATGCTTCCGTTCCATATGAACGATAAGGTAAATCCATATTTCGTGGATTTCTATCGTGGTGTGCTTATCGCTATGGATGACCTCAAGAGTGAGGGATACGATATCGAACTCTCGGTATTTGATACTCGTGGTAGTGGTGAGCGTATCAAGGATATCATTGATTATGAGGATGGTCTGCGCGATGCACAGCTTATTCTTGGCCCTGTTTATGAGGATGAGTTGCGTTATGTTGTTGGCTTTGCGGAGGAGAATGAGATTCCTCTTATCTCGCCATTGGCGGATATCAACTCGCTGAAGAGCCCTGTGTTGTTCCAGATGCAGGCCGAGGGAGGGTACAAAAACGAAAAACTTGCCGATATCTTCGATGGCTCACGCGAGGTGGTTATGGTCTATGCAAATAGCGTGGATGGCGACTTCGAGCGCGAGATTAAGGCTCTCGCGGCGAATGCTCCGATGACGGCTCTAAACTATAAATTCGACCGTGGCTCGTTCTTCTATCATCGTGGTGCGAATGGCACAAGTGGTGCGGAGGTGGATATCACGGAGTTTATGCGTACCAGCAGCCGAAAGGCTTATGTCATCGTTGCCAAGGATGATACTGACGTAGACCGCATCCTTACCACGTTGGCATCTACGAAATCGTCGGTTGTGGCTCGCAGTATGAGCTATGGCGATTACATTGTTGTGGGTAACCGCAAGTGGAAGCAGAGTACAACAATCGAGAAGCAGTCGTTCTTCCGCAACAATACCATCTTCGTGTCGCCTTACTATGCTAATCGCTCGAACGAGAATGTTCGTCTGTTCGATAGCCGCTATGTTAAGGCTTATGATGCACTGCCTACGATGTACTCATATCGTGGTTACGATGCTGCTATGATTTTCTGTCGCAAGATGTTCGAGGGCATAGATGGCAGAATCTTCGAGGAGTGCTTCACCCCTCTGGCAACACCATATACCTTTGTCTATGAGGATGGCCTATATGTCAATAATCATTGGATTAGAGAGCATTACAACAGTAATTTCACAATCGTTGTGGAGTAAATAAGAGGAAATTATACTATGGCAAACATATCTTCATCAATACCCGAGAAGACCATTGAGCGTTTGAGTGAGTATCGCCGTACGCTGCTTAAGTGTCACGCACAGGGCATCACACATATCTTCTCGCACGTGCTGGCAGGTATGCACGGCATTACCGCCGTTCAGGTGCGCCGTGACTTGATGCTTATAGGCTTCTCGTCGGATACCAAGAAGGGCTACGATGTGAAGGTACTTATCGACTTTATCAACGATATCCTCTACTCCGAGCAGCCTATGAATATGGCGATTATTGGTATGGGACACCTCGGTCAGGCCGTTACAAAGTACTTCAATGGCAAGGGCCTTAAGTTACGTATCACCGCTGCGTTCGATATTGATGAGAAGAAGGTGGGTACGACCATCGACAACATCCCTTGCTACCATATCGACGAGTTCGAGGAGAGGGTAGATGAGCTGGATATCAGCATCGTTATTGTCTCGTCGCCAACATCTGTTGCCGCGAATCTCGTTATTCCTATTATCAACGCAGGTATTAAGGGTGTGCTGAACTTCACATCCGCACCGTTAAACTTCCCGCAGGGTATCGTCGTTGAGAACTACGATATCACCACGCTTCTTGAGAAGGTGGCATACTTCGTAAAGGTTGGCGAGGAGAACGCATAACGTACCTTCGATGCGCGACTTCATAAGATATAACTTCGAGCCTCTGGAGGGTGGGGAGCCTGTGGTTGTTACCATAGGCTCGTTCGATGGTGTGCATAAGGGTCACCGCGTACTGCTCGACCACCTTAAGGCTATGGCCGCGAGGCTCAATGCACGTAGTGTTGTTGTAACCTTCGACCCGCACCCACGCATCGCAATGGGGCGTGATAGCGGTATGGGACTACTAACGACGGTTGAGGAGCGTGCGCTGTTGCTCCGCGAGGCGGGCATAGATAATCTTGTTGTTGCGCACTTCGACGAGGAGTTTCGCCGTCAGTCATACGAGGAGTTTGTCGAGCGAAGCCTTGTTCAGGGACTTGGTATGCGCGGTATGATTGTCGGCTATAACCACCGCTTGGGATGTGGTAGCGAGGGTAACTACGAGCGTCTTGTGCCGATGTCGGAGCGTTGTGGTTTTGCGCTGGAGTGCGTGGCACAGCATCGTGTTGACGAAAAGAAGGTTAGCTCTACGGTGGTGCGCGATGTTATTGCGGCGGGCAATATGACACGTGTCGGAGAGTTGCTGGAAGGTGGCTATATCATTCTTGGCGAGGCTAACGAGGGCGTTGTTCACATCACCGACCAACATAAACTCCTTCCGCCAAGTGGTGATTACACTGTTACGGTAAACGAAAAAGCTGCGACCATCACCATCGACAGTCGCAGCATCAGGCTCTCGGAGCCAATCTCTGGCGGGGTAGTCATACGATTCTAACCCCTTAATCCTTTGTTATTTTCTTTTTAACGCCTCCTCAATCCACTCACGGTTATTGAGGTACCATCTTACGCATCTGCGTAATCCCTCCTCGAACGAGGTCTCGGCACGCCAGCCAAGTTCGCGCTCTATCTTCGAGGTGTCGATGGCGTAGCGGAGGTCGTGGCCCGCGCGGTCCTCGACGTATGTTATAAGCTCCAGGCTATACCCCTCTGGGTTGCCCAATTCACTATCTACAACACGTATAAGTTCCTTTACAAGGTCGATGTTTGTCCACTCGTTGTTGCCACCAATGTTATAGGTCTGGCCGCTCTCAGCGCGGTGGAATACTATATCGAGCGCACGTGCGTGGTCGCCAACGTACAACCAATCGCGGATGTTCTTTCCGGTGCCATATACGGGTAGCGCTCGGCGGTTGAGGATGTTATCCACAAACAACGGAATCAGCTTCTCGGGATACTGCCTCTCGCCATAGTTATTCGAGCAGTTGGTAATCACCGTCGGAAGGCCATAGGTGTCGTGGTAGGCACGCACGAAGTGGTCCGACGAAGCCTTCGATGCTGAATATGGCGAGTGTGGGTTGTAGCGTGTCTCCTCGCTAAACTTACTCTCCTCGAGGCTCAACGCACCATACACCTCATCGGTTGAAATGTGGTGGAAACGTTTACCTTCATAATTGCCACTCCACGCCTTACGCGCTGCTTCGAGTAGCGTGATAGTGCCAAGGATGTTGTTGTGAGCAAAGACCATAGGTGCGCTGATGGAGCGGTCCACGTGGCTCTCGGCCGCGAGGTGCATAACGCCATCAATGTTGTAGCGTAGGAAGATATCTGCCACAAGCTCCGCATCCGTAATATCTCCCTCTATGAATGTGTGGTTCTTTGCATCGGCCACCGCAGCGAGGTTTGCAAGGCTACCTGCATAGGTTAGCTTATCGAGCGTTACGATGTGGTACTCGGGGTACTTCTTCACCATAAGCTCCACAACGTGGCTACCGATAAATCCTGCGCCACCTGTAATAAGAATATTTCGTTTCATAGTTATTCGTTGTATGTTATCACCTCTTCGAGTCGCTCCTGCCACGTTTTGAGCGTTACGACATTAGTAGTCGCTATACGGCTCTTGTCGAGTACAGAGTAGTGGGGACGCTGTGCCTTGCTGGGCCAGTCGCTGCTCTTGCACGGCGTGATATTGGTATCCATCTTCGCCTTATGAAGTATCTCGCGTGCAAAGTCATACCACGTACACTCTCCCAAGTCGCTATAATGATATATGCCCGACATTCTGCGCCACGCGCCACTCTCGATAATTGCAACTATCGCCTCGGCAAGTCCAAGTGCCGATGTCGGTGTTCCTCGCTGGTCATCCACAACCCTCAATTCTATGCCCTCTTTTGCACGCGCAAGGATGGTGTTTAGGAAGTTCTTGCCCCACGGAGCATAGAGCCACGAGGTGCGTAGTACGATAGCCTCGGGGGCCTTCATCGCCTCGCGCTCACCCTCGGCCTTCGTTCTACCGTAGATGTTTATAGGTGCTGGGGTGTCACTCTCAAGGTAGGGTGTCGTGCGCTCCACATCCCCGCCAAACACAAAGTCCGTAGAGATGTGTATAAGCTTTATGTCTCGCTTGGAGCAGATAGTGGCGATGTTACGCACACCATCCCTATTTACCGACATAGCCTCCTCGGCGTTATCCTCCGCAGCCTCTACATTTGTGTAGGCTGCGCAGTTAACAACGATATCCGCACCCTTCAAACCCTCTGATAGCGACTCCACCGAGCATATATCCATCTGCTCCAGAGAGGTTATATGGTAACTATTTTCGGATGCTTTGCCGAGTCGCTCTATCGCCGTAGCGAGTTGTCCTCCGCCACCCGTAACGACAACCTTAAGCATAGTAATCTACGTTTATGTCAAAGAGTCTGTCGCACTCCGCAAGTGGTTTGTTTGCTGCATCCTTCGTAGATATGATAGGCTCACTAACGCCCCACGCAATGTCGAGTTGAGAGTCATTCCAGATGATTGCACCCTCGGCATCGGGAGCATAGTAGTTGTCGCAAAGATACTCCACCTTCGCATCGCCCCTACGAACCACAAAGCCGTGTGCGAAGCCACGTGGGATGAACAACTGACGGCGGTTCTCGGCGCTCAATGTTACTGCCACGTACTTGCCAAATGTCGCAGAGCCACGGCGTATGTCAACAGCGATGTCTATAATCTCGCCCTGTGTCACACGTACGAGTTTCGACTGCGCGTGTGGAGGTAGCTGAAAGTGCAGACCACGTACCACGCCCTCCTTCGAGAGCGACTCATTCTGCTGCACAAACTTCACCCTCTTGCCCGTTGCCTCCTCGAACTTTCGCTCGTTGAACACCTCATAGAAGTATCCACGCTCATCCTCAAAGAGTTGCGGCTCGATGATTACAACATCCTCTATCTCGGTCTTTATAACCCTCATAACTTCAATAAGTATTGGCCATACTGATTGCCACGCATAGGCTCCGCAAGGGCGTGTAACTGCTCCTTGCTTATCCAGCCATTGCGCCACGCAATCTCCTCCAGACAGGCAATCTTCTGTCCCTGACGCTTCTCAATAACCTCCACAAATATAGATGCCTCGGCCAGCGAGTCGTGAGTTCCCGTATCGAGCCACGCATATCCTCTATCGAGAATCTCAACACATAGCTCGCCGCGCTCCAAGTATCGCTGGTTGACTGTCGTAATCTCCAACTCGCCACGTGCCGAAGGTGTTACGCCTGCAGCAATGTCGAGTACCGACTGAGGGTAGAAGTATAGTCCCGTAACGGCATAATCCGAGCGAGGGTTCTGTGGTTTCTCCTCGATGGAGAGAGCATTGCCCCTCTGGTCGAACTCCACAACGCCATAACGCTGTGGGTTATCCACGCGGTAGCCAAAGACTGTAGCCACGCCCTGCTCTTCGACACGCTGTGCCGCACGCTTCAGAGTCTCCTCGAAGCCAGCACCGTGGAAGATGTTATCGCCCAAGACCAAGCATACGTTATCCTCGCCCACAAAGTCACGACCTATGATAAATGCCTCGGCAAGACCATTAGGTTGTGGCTGCGTGGCATACTCGAAGTGCATACCCATATCCTCGCCACTGCCCAAGAGTCGCTCGAAGGATGCTATGTCCTGTGGTGTAGAGATGATAAGCACCTCGCGAATTCCCGCCATCATAAGCACCGAGATGGGGTAGTAGACCATCGGCTTATCGAAGATCGGAAGTAGCTGCTTGCTGATGCCCTTGGTGATGGGGTAGAGGCGTGTGCCGCTGCCACCAGCTAATACTATACCCTTCATAGTTGTAAAGGTTTTAAAGAGAGTGGCCGTGGTAATAGCGACCACTCCCTGGATTTTGATTTATAGAGTCTTGAGGTACTCTGATACGTTACGCTCGATACGAGCCTCTACGTCATCAGCCTCGCCACGTACGAACTTCTCGCCTGTAACAGCCTCGTAAAGCTCAATGTAGCGCTCTGTGATACCTGCAACAACCTCAGGAGTCATATCTGGCACCTGCTGTCCCTCCTGGCCCTGGAAGCCATTCTCCATCAACCACTCGCGTACGAACTCCTTCGAGAGCTGCTTCTGCTTCTCGCCACGTGCAAGACGCTCTTCGTAACCCTCCTTGTAGAAGTAGCGTGATGAGTCTGGGGTGTGAATCTCATCCATAAGGTAGATAACACCATTCTTCTTACCGAACTCATACTTCGTATCAACAAGGATAAGGCCCATCTTCTCGGCAATCTCCGTACCGCGCTGGAAGATAGCACGTGTGTATGCCTCGAGCTGCTCATACACCTCACGAGATACGAGGCCCTGTGCGATAATCTCCTCCTTTGAGATATCCTCGTCGTGGCCCTCGTCAGCCTTTGTTGTAGGGGTGATGATTGGCTCTGGGAACTTCTGGTTCTCGACCATACCCTCTGGCATCTCCACACCGCAGATAGTGCGCTTGCCAGCCTTATACTCTCTCCACGCGTGACCAGAGAGGTAGCCACGGATAACCATCTCAACCTTGTATGGCTCGCAACGGTGACCTACGGTAACCATAGGATCTGGCACACCAATCTTCCAGTTAGGAAGGATGTCGGTTGTAGCATCAAGGAACTTCGCAGCAATCTGGTTCAACACCTGGCCCTTGAAAGGAATGCCCTTTGGAAGTACAACGTCGAAAGCCGAGATACGGTCCGAAACAACCATTACAAGATATTCGTCGTTGATGTTATACACGTCGCGTACCTTACCTACGTAGTGGCCCTTCTGGCCCTCGAACTGGAAATCGTTCTTAACAATAGCGTTCATTGTAAATATGTTTTATGTTTCTAAATATGGTTTCTAAATTGGGTTATAGGAATCGCGCACGGTTTGTGGTGCGTGTGGCGGATTGTGCTGGGGTAAAGTCCTCGGGAAGCTCCGCACGACTATATACCGAGATATCATCACTATCCGCAGTATTTACCCAGGTCATTGTCTCGTTGCCAAGTGTCACGTTGTAGGATGCTCCCCACGCTACGCCATCGGTATACGTGCCAGAGATAACGCCGTTCTCAATCACTGCGGTGCTATAGTAGCGCTGCCACTCGCGGCTCTCGATTCTCTGCCATAGGGTTACGATGCCATCCTCGGTGATAGAGAGATATACATCGAACGAAGGCTCTGCGCCACGCCACTGCGTAAGGTGCCACGTACCTGCGATATTAGACGTATCGCTACCGCCACCAACGGGAGGTGTTGGAGGTGTTGAGATAGGTACCTCAATCTCGGCAATATCCGAGACGAAGATATCGCTATCTGCACCTGCATAGATTATTGCCTGAACCTCAAAGCTCTTACCCTCACAATCATTTCCAAGCGGAAGTGTGGCATTTATAGCTCCATACTTTGCGCCAACCTCAACCACGCTCCACTCCGTAGTACCCTTCTCACGATAGCGGAACTGATATCGGGTAGAGTATGGCGAGTTGTAGTATACCGAAGGTACACCGTCGTAGAATATCTCGATATTCTCTACCTTTGCCTCTATCATATGGGCATTGATGCTGAGTGTTGGCATAGGAATGTTGACACTAACCTCTGCTGCAATGGTGCTGAAGGTATACTCGTCGCTTCGCAAAGGTGCGTAGTTGCTATTTTCGGGAAAGAGCGTAACACGAAGTTTGTAGTCGCTACTCTCCTTGAGGTAATCCTTACCCTCGAATGGAAGTTCCACGCTCATAGTACCACTCTCAATCATCGAGCCGTAGAATTCGTGTGATAACCACCCCTCGGTGCTGGCTGGCGAATACTCAACCTTAATAATGCTAATCTGCTCTGTCGCTCCATCCACCAAGTATGCAATGTCGGAGAGGTTTACAGTTGCCATAAGGCCCTTCGCCTCGACCTCCACAGAGTAGTTTACCTCCGTAGTTGGGGCGTGCTTCTGGGTGGTAAAGGTAAATGCCTCGCTTCGCTCTGTGCCATACTCGCCACCATCTACAACGATATTAGCAACGTACTTTGTTTCAGCCGTTAGGTTCTCAATCGTAAATATGAGGTTGCCATCCTTCGCCTCGTAGTTGTAGATACGAAAAGGCGTAGAATCCTCCGCGCCAAGTTCATCGTGGTAGATGTACTCCAAATATACTTTGGCCTCGTCGTACTTCTCGCCGTCGATAGTCATATATGGCTCCTCGGTGGTGATTGTCGCGCTATTCTCGGTGGTCTCGGTAGTCGTCTCACCAAAGTAGAATGAGACGTCCTTCTTGGTCTCGGGGATGATTACAGGCTCACACGCCGCAAGCATCACAACGGCAGATAATAATATATATATGTATCTCTTCATAACTTTGCGTTTTTAAGGGTTACAACCATCCGCCGTTTGCAGCCACAGTGCCACGTACAACAACCTCAATCTCACGCTCGATAGCCATACCACCCATCAAGTTACCGCCACCAACGAGTGTGTCACCCGCGATAGCCTTTACCTTGATACGTCCAATACCCGCCTTTGTGCAGCAGATAGTCAACATACCATCCTTGAGTTTAGGGGTTGTGATGCCCAACGAACTTATAACATCGTTGTTAATCTCCACACCTATGTATGTGATGTCCTTTGCGCCGTCACCAAAGTATGTGTCGAGCGAGATGCTCTTCTCCTGGCCAGCACGGAGGTATAGACAAGGTGTGCTATCCAACTGCATAAGCAGAAGGTGTGCGTCGATATATCCCGTACCCATCTTATACTTATACTTGTCACACGAGAATGTAGGGTATGTACCTGTTTTGTAGTCGTAGTAGTCGCGTGTGCCGGTCATATAGGGGTTGATGTCGTGAACAGAGGTTACAATGATATTGCGATACTCCTCGGCGGTAAAGTGATAGCCCTGCTTTAGCGCATACGATAGTCCGAGAGCCGCACATCCTGTAACGTGTGGCGTAGCCATTGAGGTACCTTGCATATACTCATAACCATCGCCATAGGCATACTCCACCGAAGTTGATGATATGGCCATAATAGTTCCATAGGTAGAGTCACCACCTGGAGCGCAGAGGTTTGTGCCAGGGCCGTAGTTGGTATAGAACGCAGGGGTGAAATTTGGTGCGATAGCCGCCACGCAGAGGGTGTTGTTGTATGCACCAGGGTAGTTGGCACAATCTGCAGAGTCGTTACCCGCTGCGAAAATCATAAGACCGCCATCCATAACGCCCTCCAAGCCACCTTTGGCCTTGAAGTAGTCGATAGCCTCCTGAACAACGCCGCAATAAAGCACGTACTCATCATCGCTGTAATAGTCGCCCGTATTATAACCCCACGAGTTATTGGCAATCGCCGCACCATTATCGGCAGCATAGCGAATACCCTTGGCAATCTGGTGTGAGTAGCAACCATCCTTATTCTCGAAAATCTGGATAGACATAAGACGCACGCCATCGCCATTTCCCGTACCTCCAGCGATACCGCAACCCGCAAAGTTGTTGTTGTTCACTGCCGAGATAGTACCTGCCACGTGCGTGCCGTGAGCATCGGCCGTAACATCGCCGCAGTCACGAACGCAGTTCCAGCCGTGGATATCATCCACATAGCCATTACCATCGTCATCAACACCCGTAAGGCCACTCTTCTCCGCCTCGTTCACCCACATATTATCCTTCAAGTCGGGATGCTCAACCATAATACCTCCGTCAACGACGGCCACCACCACGCGGTTATCTCCCGTGGTGTACTTCCAGGCATTGAAGAGGTTGATATCTGCACCCGCCTTCGAATCTTCCGATAGCGAGCCATCGTTCTGATAGTGCCACTGCCAAGGAAGCTCAGGGTCGTTGAAAGGATACTCCACGGAGCGTGTAGCCTCGGGACGCGATGCCGCAACTCCCGAACTCATAACCCTCTCACGCTTGATGAACGAGCTATACTCCACAACCTCCACACCCTCCATCTTTGCGATGCTCTCGGCCATAGCCTCAAGGTTGCTGCCCTCCGCAAGGTGAATCGTAACCCAGCGGTCGAGGTCGCTGCCGTTGCGAGGAAACATAGGCTCTATAGTAGCCCCCTCAATCTCAAGGATGCGCTCTGCGTCATCGACCTTCACCAAGAGGATATCTCGCACAGCACCCTCCGCGTTACCGATAATCTTCGCCGCAGAGTCTGTTGCCACAGTGTTGTTTACATCCTCACGAACGCACGATACAAAGAGTAGAACTCCAAATGTTAATGTCAATAGTCGTTTCATAGTCTAATTATTTAGAATGTCCCGAGTTTAAAGACAATCTTATTGCAATACAACTCATCGGCCTTAAGCTCGATAGATGGGAACTCTGGGTGGTTCACAGCATCGCTAAAGCCCTGACACTCGATAGCCACACCAGCATAATCTTTGTAGTATTTGCCCGACTTAGTCTTTGGGCATCCGCCAGCGAGCCAGTTACCGGTGTACATCACAGCTGCAGGCTGCGACGAGAGTACCGTAACCTTGCGTCCCGACTTCTGGGAGCGCAACTCGCCAACCTCCTGAAGGATGTTCTTCTTCCAGCCATCCACAGCAAAGCAGTGGTCGTAGCCGCGGTAGGTGCGGATGTTATTGAACTCCGAGTCAATCTCATCGCCAAAACGTCGCCACGAGGTGAAGTCCAATGCCGTACCCTTAACATCGAGAAGCTTACCCGTAGGAATCTGCACGGTATCCATCTCCAACACCTGTGAGCAGTTTAGGCGTAGCTCGTGGTCGAGAATCGTAGTATCCGAGCCCTCGCCATCGAGGTTCCAGTAGAGGTGGTTGGTGAGGTTACATACGGTGTTCTTGTTCGATTTTGCGAGGTATGTAATCTCAAGGTTATCCTCATCGTCGAAGTCGTAGACAGCCTCCACAACCAACTCGCCAGGGTAGCCCTGCTCCATATCCTCCGAGATGTATGAGAATACCACACGGTTAGTCTCCACGCGGCCCTCCCAATAGCGATTTGCAAAGCCCTTCGAGCCACCGTGGAGGTGGTTAGGGCCGTTGTTAACCTCAAGGCGATACTCCACACCATCGATGACCATATGTCCGCGAGCGATACGGCCAGCCACACGACCTACCGACTTGCCACTCGCAGCGCCATCGCCAATGTAGCTCAACGGATTCTCATAGCCGAGTGCCACATCGTCGATATTGCCATTGCGGTCAGCAAACTTAACACTGACGATAGAGGCACCGATGTTGCAAAGCTGCACCTCCGAGCCACGGCTATTGCGCATAGTGTAGAGTATGATACCCTCACCCTCGGGTGTCGAACCCCAAATATGTTGTAAAATCTCCATTACTCCAAAGGTTTAAGGTTTGCAATAATAGCGTCGATACGCTTCAAGGTCTCCTCCTTGCCGAGGAACTCCGTAACGTCGAACATACCAGGGCCCTTACCAGCACCTACCAATGCAAGGCGCAACGTATTCATAACCTGACCAAGGCCAAGCTCCTTCTTCTCAATCCACTCGCGTACCACAGCCTCGGTATTCTCCTTCGAGAAGTCGTCGATAGCCTCCAATACGCCACGCAACTCTGCCAACATCTCTGGGTTGCTGCCCTTCCACTGCTTCTTCGCGAGCTTCTCCTCATACTCCGTTGGTGCTACGAAGAAGAACGATGTCAAGTCCCACATATCCGTAGTGAGTGTCATACGCTCCTTCATAATCTCGGCAGCCTTACCAGCACGCTCATCCGTAGCCTCGATGCCATTAGCCTTCAAGATAGGCTGCATAAGTGGTGCGAACTCCTCGGCTGTGAGAGTGTGCATATACTGTGCATTGAACCACTTTGCCTTATCTGGCTGGAAACGTGCGCCGGCCTTCGATACACGGTCAAGTGAGAACGAGTCGATAAGCTCCTGCATTGTGAAAATCTCCTGCTCGGTACCTGGGTTCCAACCAAGAAGCGACAACATATTGATGAAGGCTCCTGGGAGGTAGCCATCCTCACGGTAGCCACGTGATGTCTCGCCCGTAGGTGATGTCCAGAAGAGTGGGAATACAGGGAAGCCCATCTTATCGCCATCGCGCTTCGAGAGCTTACCGCTACCCGTAGGCTTTAGCAAAAGTGGAAGGTGCGCAAACTCTGGCTGCGACTCTGTCCAACCAAAGGCGCGATAGAGCAAGTAGTGCAAAGGCAACGATGGCAACCACTCCTCGCCACGGATAACGTGCGAAATCTCCATAAGGTGGTCGTCAACGATATTTGCGAGGTGGTATGTTGGAAGTGCATCGGCAGATTTGTAGAGTACCTTATCGTCCAATGTCGAGGTATTCATCTCCACGTGACCACGAATAAGGTCGTCCATCGCAACAACCTCGTTCTCTGGCATCTTGAAGCGTACTACCCACTGGTCGCCACGTGCTATACGCTCCTCAACCTCCTCCTTCGAAAGACGGAGTGATGTTGCGAGCTGCTCACGTACCTCGTGGTTATATGCGAAGGTCTTACCCGCAGCCTCCGCCTCGGCACGAAGCTTATCCAACTCCTCTGGGGTATCGAAGGCGTAGTATGCCCAACCTGCGTCAATAAGCTGCTTGGCATACTGAAGGTAAATCTCCTTACGCTCGCTCTGGCGATATGGAGCGTGTGGGCCACCATAGCCAACACCCTCGTCAATCTCAATGCCACACCACTTCAACGACTCGATGATATACTCCTCGGCACCAGGCACGAAGCGCTGTGAATCGGTATCCTCGATACGAAGAATCATCTTACCGCCGTGACGGCGTGCAAAAAGGTAGTTATATAGTGCAGTGCGCACACCACCGATATGAAGTGGGCCTGTAGGGCTTGGCGCAAAACGTACTCTTACTTCACGTTTCATATTATCTCAAAATGTTTTATAGTTCGAAAAAAAAATTATTTTGCTTTGTGTTTAATCTTATACTCAGCACGTACCGTAACGCGAGCCTTCTTATCGCGTGATGAGAGGTTGAACGAGCCTCCAGCAGAGAACTCCTCATCGCCCGTAGCAGCGGTAATCTGGAATACACCAGCGCGTGACATAGCGAGGTTGCCAAGCTCGGCATCCGAGTTCTCGGCAATCTTAAGCGCACGCTCACGAGCATCGGCCGCAGCAGCAGCGATAAGGTCGAGCTTCACGCTCTCGAGGTTCGAGAAGTAGTACTGTGGGTTGTACACATCGATTGCAATGCCCTTTGCAAGAAGCGAAGGAAGCTCGCGTGCGGCATTCTCCACAGCCTCCACGTTGTTAGACTCGATGCTGAACGACTGCGAGAGGTTATAACCCGCAAAGCGTGAGCCAATGTAGTTGCCATCCTCGTAAACCGACTCCGAGAGTTTGTAGGTCGAAGGCATTGTGAAGTTGATAGCCTCCACGTCTACGCCCTTGGCAACGAGGAAGCTGATGACATCGTTGCGATTCTGCTCCAACTTACGATAGCCCTCCGCAGCGTCGTAGTTCTCCGTTTCGATGCTACCATTGATGACAATGATGTCGGATGTAAACTCCGTCTCGCCAAGGCCCGTAACGGCGATAGTGCCTGTCATAGCGCGTGAACGCTGGGTGTATGCAGCAGCCAAAACCATAGCCGAAAGCACTACGGCAGAGGCTATGATGATATATTTCCAAAGGTTGTTCATAGTGTTAAAATTTTAAGTTGTTATAGATTATACGTTGAACAAGAAGTGCATAATATCGCCATCCTCGACAACATACTCCTTACCCTCGATGCCAATCTTACCCACCTCGCGGCAAGCACGCTCCGAGCCAAGCTCCACGTAATCGTTATACTTGATAACCTCGGCACGGATAAAGCCACGCTCGAAGTCGGTGTGGATGATGCCCGCAGTCTCTGGAGCCTTCATACCGCGGCGGAAGGTCCACGCACGGCTCTCGTCAGCACCCGTAGTGAAGAAGGTCTGAAGGTCGAGAAGACGGTACGCAGCCTTGATAAGACGGCTTACGCCCGACTCCTTAAGTCCCATATCCTCGAGGAACATCTGGCGCTCCTCGTAGGTCTCCAACTCGGCGATATCCGCCTCGGCAGATGCTGCTACGATAAGCATCTCGGCACGCTCCGATGCGATAGCCGCCTTAACAGCCTCGGTGTGGGCGTTACCCGTAAGTGCGGCGCTCTCGTCAACGTTACATACGTACAACACAGGCTTATCGGTAAGAAGGTTGAGGTCGTAGACCACCTTGCGCTCCTCGGCAGTAAGCTCCACGGTACGAGCTGAGAGTCCCTGCTCCAAAGCCTCCTTATAGCGGCACAAGATATCGTACTGACGCTTTGCAACCTTATCACCCGCTACGGCCTGCTTCTGACACTTACCGATACGGTTCTCGATAGTCTCAAGGTCCTTAAGCTGAAGCTCTGTGTCGATGATGCCCTTATCGCGTACAGGGTCTACCGAGCCATCAACGTGTGTGATGTTATCGTTCTCGAAGCAGCGCAATACGTGGATAATAGCGTTGGTGTTACGGATGTTTGCAAGGAACTTATTACCAAGGCCCTCGCCCTTTGAAGCACCCTTAACCAAACCTGCGATATCCACAATCTCGATTGTTGTAGGCACAACGCGCTTTGGGTTGTCAATCTCCACGAGCTTCGTAAGACGCTCATCAGGTACGGTGATAACGCCTACGTTAGGCTCGATAGTACAGAAAGGGAAGTTCGCAGCCTGGGCGCGAGCGTTTGATAAACAGTTAAATAGTGTCGACTTACCTACGTTAGGAAGTCCTACAATTCCACATTGTAAAGCCATAAGTTATATTCGTTTTTTTATTACTAATTCCAAAGTTTTTAGTCAGCCTGCGAAACGTTAACCAAAGCCTCGCGGTAGGCATTCAAGATTTGTGACTTGGCGATAAAGCCCAAGTAGTGATTCTCCTTATCCACCACAGGAAGCATCCACGTGTTGCTCTGCTCGAAGCGTGGCATAATGCTCTGAATCATCTCGTGTTCGAGAATCTTATCTGGTGGCTGAATCATATAGTGCATAATCGACTTACCCCACTTGTCGCGGTCGAACATATCGTGACGTAGGTCATCGAGTTGCACCACGCCGAGCAGCTTATCCTGATTGTCGACCACAGGGAAGATGTTACGGCGGGCATTCGAGATGATATTCACCACGTCGCCCAAGGTGATAGACTCGCGCAGACGTATAAAGTCGGTCTCCATAAGCTGGTCGAGGCGCAAGAATACGAATGCCGAAGAGTCCTTATCGTGGGTAAGAAGCTCACCACGCATACGCAACTGCTTGGTGTAGATAGAGTCGCGGTCAAGACCATAGTTTACGGCAAACGAGATACACGATACTATCATCAGTGGGATGAACAATCCGTAGCCATTCGAGAGCTCGGCGATAAGGAAGATTGCCGTAAGAGGTGCCTTCATAACACCCGACATAACACCCGCCATACCTGCCAATGTGAACGACGTGATGGATATCTCCCAGCCAAATACCGCGCGGCAGATAACCGCCAACGAGGCACCGGCAAAGGCACCCACGAAGAGCGAAGGTGCGAAGGTACCACCGACACCACCCGCAGCATTTGTAGTAGCCATAGCCACAACCTTAAAGAGCATAATGGCGATAAGGTAGATGATTAGGAACCAATCGGCATCGCTAAAGGTGTAGAAGAGCGTGTTGTTGAAGAGCTCCGCAGTATCGCCATTCATCAACGAGCTAAAGCTGTTATGGCCCTCACCATAGAGTGGAGGGAAGATGAAAATCAGAATACCAAGCGATAGGCCCGCATAAAGCCACTTACGCCACTGCTCGTGGATAGACTTGTAGAAGCCACCGACCTTCGAGTTAACCGACGTAAAGTAGTATGCCATAACACCGCAGAAGCATCCCAAGAGTGCAAACAACGGCACCTGTGCCACCTGAAACATATCGCTACTTGTAAGCGACACGGCGTAGATAGGCGAGAAGCCGTGCAGCGACAGCGAGATGATAGTCGCAGTCATAGATGCCATAAGCAGCGGGATGATAGACTTCGAGGTGATGTCGAGCATCAGAATCTCCAGAACGAAGACCACACCCGTAATCGGAGCCTTGAAGACCGCCGCCACCGCAGCACCAGCACCACAACAGAGCAACAACGTGATGTTCTTGTAGTTCAGGCGTGCGAGTTTACCGATGTTCGAGCCTATGGCCGCACCCGTAAGTACGATAGGCGCCTCGGGACCTACCGAACCACCAAAACCGATTGTCGTAGCACCACCCACGATAGAAGTCCAGGTGTTATGTCCCTTGATGCGTGAGTCGGTACGCGACATCGCATACAGCACTCGCGTAACACCCTCCGAGATACCATCCTTAACGATATGCTTCACAAAGAGGGTAGCAAGGATGATACCGATAGCAGGGTAGATCAAATACAACCACTGCGCCTGATCTTCGGGAGTCCACGACGTGAGAAGGTGTGTGATGGTGTGGAGCAATGTGTTGAAGATAAAGGCTCCTACACCCGCACAAAGTCCCACGAGAATGGCCAAAATTGCCATCGCCTGCGACTCCGAGAGGCGGTGTGTAAGGGTGAGGTATACTTGATATATCCTATCCTTTATGTTTTGTTCGAGTTTAATCATTGTTGGGGTTATAGTTAATTAGTAGCCATACTAATCCCTATGCGAAGAGTATTACTGATTCTTCGCGCGGAACTCTGCAGCCTGACGCTCGATAAGCTCGCGGTCCTCGAAGTAGTTGATGCGCATAGCACGGCGTACATCGCTCAACGTCTCGGCAGCTGCGGCGCGTGCCTCCTCCGAGCCACGACGAAGAATGTCGTAAACCTCCTCGATATGCTGCTCATAGTACTTTCTGCGCTCGCGGATAGGTTGCAATAGCTCCTCCAACACCGCTATAAGCAGCTTCTTGCACTTTACGTCACCAAGACCACCGCGACGGTAATGCTCCTTCAAAGCATCGAGATTCTCATACTCTGGGAGGTACTTCGCGAAATGCTCTGGGCGTGAGAAGGCATCGAGGTATGTGAATACGCAGTTGCCCTCGACCTTACCTGGATCGGTAATCTTGAGGTGGTCAGGGTCGGTGTACATACTCATAACCTTCTTCTTGATATCCTCTGGCGAGTCAGAGAGGTAGATGCAGTTGCCAAGCGACTTCGACATCTTTGCCTTGCCGTCGATACCTGGAAGGCGCAAACAAGCCGAGTTTGTAGGAAGCATAATCTCTGGTTCAACAAGCGTCTCGCCATATACCGAGTTGAACTTATGCACAATCTCGCGTGTCTGCTCAATCATAGGCTCCTGGTCAGCGCCTACGGGAACTGTCGTAGCCTTAAATGCTGTGATATCCGAAGCCTGTGAGATAGGGTAGGTGAAGAAGCCAACAGGCGTACCCTTGCGCTGCTGATTCTCCTCCTCGTTGTTATTCTCGGCAAAGCCACGCATCTGAATCTCGGCCTTTACCGTAGGGTTACGCTGAAGGCGCTGAACAGTAACGAGGTTCATATAGTAGAATGCCAACTCCGTAAGCTCGGCAACGTATGACTGAATGAAGATTGTCGACTTCGTAGGGTCGATGCCACAAGAGAGGTAGTCGAGAGCCACCTCGATAATATTCTCGCGCACCTTGTCAGGGTTGTCGGCATTATCGGTAAGCGCCTGTGCATCGGCAATCATAATAAATATCTTGTCGTAGAGACCTGAATTCTGCAACTCTACGCGGCGGCTCAACGAGCCTACGAAATGTCCCAAATGTAGTTTTCCCGTTGGACGATCTCCTGTAAGTATTATCTTCTTTCCCATTGTAAATGTAAATTTTCGTTATCTGTTTTTCTGCGGATACTTATATGTATACGCTCGTAGGCGACAAAAATAAGAAAATTTTGTGAAATTTACTAAAGTAAAGTGTTAATTATAGATTTTTTTTATAACTTTGCATTAAAGGATTGCGTAAAACTTATAATCTTATGACAATTATTCAGCTTGAATATCTCTTGGCAGTGGCCAATTGTGGTAGTTTCTCTGTTGCTGCAGAGCATTGCTTTGTTACCCAGCCATCGCTCTCGATGCAGATTAAGGCGCTCGAGGATGAGCTTGGCGTGGTGCTTCTCGACCGTACTAAAAAACCGATTATCCCTACGGCTGTGGGAGAGGTAGTTTTGGAGAATGCGCGACAGGCACTTCGTTCGTATAATTATATCCGCGAGTCGGTTGCCGAGATGCGTGGCGAGACCTCGGGAAAGATGCGTCTTGGTGTCATCCCAACCATTGCGCCATACCTTCTTCATAAGTTTATCCCAACCTTCATAAAGGAGTATCCAAAGGTGGAACTTGAGATTCACGAGATGGTGACGGCGGATATCATCGAGGCACTAAAGACTGACCGCATTGATGCGGCTCTTGTAGCGTCGGGAACCTGTGGTGAGGGTATTACGGAACACGACCTTTTCAGCGACCATTTCTATGCCTATGTGTCGCCGTCGCACCCACTCTTCGAGCGTTCGAATATCCGTATCGAAGATATTGATTTTAAGGACCTTATCCTTTTGAGTAGAGGTAACTGTATGCGTGACCAGATTTTCGAACTTTGTCAGGCTGCACACGAAATTCCATCGCACTTCTACTTCGAATCTGGCTCGCTCGATACGCTTATGCGAATGGTTGATTGTACCTCGTGTATGACCATTATTCCAGAGATGGCTCTTGAGTTTATTCCGCTTGCTCGTCGCAACCGTGTGAAGAGTATTGCCAAGGGCGCAACATCGCGTCGTGTGGCTCTTGCCGTAAGCCGAACTTACGTAAAACTCTCGATTGTTGAGGCGCTCTGCAAGACAATTATGGAGTGCGTAAAACAGGATCCGGTTTAGTCAATTTTTCCACATCGCGGTATTGACGATTATTGACAAAATTTAGTGGTGAGGATGGTGTTGAAAAGCACCATCCTCGCTCTTTTGTCATAGGGTGCATTATGTGGGTTTGGGGTTTCGATGGCGATTTAGGTTGTGTGATTCCGAAATAAAGCAATCGATTTATTTCTTTTTTCAACTTTTTTTACTATCTTTGCGAGGATATTGTATAAACGTTGTACGCCACGCGCGTGTAGAGAATACGCTGGCGGACACAAATAAACTTTGATTATTAGACTTTTACTATGGAGAATTTTGACAAGTTGGTAAACACGATAGTTGAGGCTATGGATGACAAGAAGGCGCAGGGTATCGTATCTTTGGACCTTTCGGGTTTTGATGGTGCTATTTGCTCTCATTTTGTTGTCTGCCACGCCGATTCAACAACACAGGTAGATGCTATCTCGCAGGGTATCGAGGATAAGGTGTTCGAGGTTATGGGCGAGTGGCCAGTGCGCGTTGAGGGCCGTCAGAACTCATTCTGGATTGCTATGGATTATAGCGATGTTATCGTGCATATTTTCCAGACAGAACTTCGTGATTTCTACCGTCTTGAGGAGCTTTGGGCTGATGCGCCTATGAAGCGTTACGACTTTGGTGAGTAATAAAAGGGGTTAGTAGTGCGTTGGTTACGCATTACTAATTTAATACGTGAGTATGGAAAAAAATAAGAGGCAATTCCCTCAACCACGTTTTAACTTTATGTGGTTTTGGGCTGTAGTAGCCGTTGTCATCATTGGCTACTCGATGTTCGGAGGCTCCGATCCTCGCCCTGTGGATGGCGATTGGAATATGGTTGAGGAGCTTGTCGAGCGTGGATATGTGGAGCGTATCGAGGTTAAGGATAAGGCTGATGCGAAGGTCTATATCTACGCCGATAAGATTGAGTCGCTCACACAGTCGGATGAGCGTTTTCAGAATATGCCACTATCTGGTGCGCAGGTAGTCTACAATACAAGTGGTGATGTTCAGTATTTCGCCGAGCGTTTGGCAAAGGCCGAGGCTGCGGCAAAGGAGCTAAACCCAGAGGCGAAGGATGTTGTCGTGAAGTTTAGCCGCTCGGAGAAGGGTTGGGGTGACTACATTATCGACTTCCTCCCTTGGTTGCTTATCATCCTCGTGTGGGTGTTTATTATGCGCTCTATGGCTCGCAATGCTGGTGGTGGCGCTGGTGGCGGCATTATGAACGTCGGTAAGGCACGTGCGCAGATGTCGGATAAGAACTCCAAGGAGCGTGTTACGTTTAAGGATGTGGCAGGATTGGAGGAGGCCAAGATAGAGATTATGGAGATTGTCGACTTCCTCAAGAAGGCGGACAAGTATCGCGCTTTGGGTGCGAAGATTCCAAAGGGTGCGCTTCTGGCAGGCCCTCCAGGAACGGGTAAGACCCTCTTGGCAAAGGCTGTTGCTGGTGAGGCTAATGTGCCTTTTCTCTCTATTTCGGGTTCCGACTTTGTTGAGATGTTCGTAGGTGTTGGTGCTTCGCGTGTTCGTGACCTTTTCGAGCAGGCAAAGAAGGTGGCACCTTGTATCGTATTCATTGATGAGATTGATGCTATTGGCCGTGCGCGAGGTAAGAACTCTGGTTTCTCGGGTAATGATGAGCGTGAGAATACTCTCAATCAGCTCCTTACCGAGATGGATGGCTTCCAGACAAATGCCGGAGTTATCGTCTTGGCTGCTACAAACCGCGTAGATATCTTGGATAAGGCGCTTATGCGTGCTGGACGTTTCGACCGTCAGATTGAGGTGGGCCTTCCAGATGTTAAGGAGCGTCAGGCGATTTTCGAGGTACACCTCCGTAAGTTGAAGCTCGACGATAAGCTCGATAGAGAGTTCCTCGCAAAGCAGACTCCAGGCTTCGCGGGTGCTGATATCGCTAATGTATGTAACGAGGCTGCGCTCATCGCAGCACGTCATAATAAGGATGTTGTTCAGCAGGAGGATTTCCTTGCGGCTATCGACCGTATCGTAGGTGGTTTGGAGCGTAGAAATATGCCTATGACAGCTACGGAGCGTCGCTCAACGGCTATCCACGAGTCGGGCCACGCTACGGTTATGTGGCGCTTGGAGCATTGCGATCCTGTGTTGAAGGTTACAATCATCCCTCGTGGCCGCTCGCTTGGTGCTACGTGGTACTTGCCAGAGGAGCGTGTAAATCACAACGTTGAGCACTTCAGTCATAAGTTGGCGGGCTTGGTGGCAGGACGTGTTGCCGAGCAGATGCTTATGAGTGTCACCTCTACGGGTGCGTTGAACGACTTGGAGCGCACGACAAAGACTGCTTATGCTATGGTGGCTTACTATGGTATGAGTCCGAAGGTGGGTAACGTCAGCTTCTTCGATGCTACGGGACAGCGTGATGCCTTCACAAAGCCATTCTCGGAGCGTACCGCAGAGATTATCGACGAGGAGGTACGTCGCATTGTTGATGAGGCTGTGGCATTGGCACGCGAGATTGTCGCGGCGGAGCGCGAGAATATTGAGCGTATGGCAGATATGCTCCTTGAGAAGGAGACTATCTTTGCTGAAGATATAGAGACTATCCTTGGTAGTGCGGCGCAGAAGCGCGGCGAGGAGATTGCGGAGCAGGCTGTGGAGCTTGAGCCAGAGTCACCAGCCGAGGAGAGTGTCGAGAATTCGGAGAATTAATAGAAGAGATTATGAGCGATAAGTTGCGAAATCTTTTGGTGCGTAGCGCAAGTGGCGTGGTGCTATTTGGCGTTGTTCTTGGTGCTGCGTTCTTGGGCTACTGGGGCTTTGGTGCGCTGATGCTCCTTATTACCGTTGTTGGAGTATGGGAGTTCTATCAACTCACTATGGCAAAGGGGGCTATGCCACAACGTTGTATGGGTATTGTAACCTCAATACTACTCCTCGTAACGGCATTTTCGGCAATATTATTGGCCATACCTTGTGTAGAGTCGGCTGTCGGAGAGTTGCTGCCCTTTGTGCTTCTTGCTACTATCGCTGCTTTTGCTCTTATCTTCTTTGTTGAGGTGTTCCGCAATAAGGAGAACCCAACACAGAATATAGCATCAACAATTATGGGTGTTATCTATGTGGCACTGCCAATGTCGTTGATGTTGTTCATACCATTTATGCTCTCACCAGATAAGTGGAATCCTTGGATTTTCCTCTTCTATCTCTTCTTGGTGTGGGGCAACGATGTCTTTGCCTACTTGGTGGGTATTAGCATCGGCCGCCATAAGATGTGTCCACGTCTTTCGCCAAAGAAGTCGTGGGAGGGATTCTTCGGTGGCGTTCTCGGCTCGTTGGCTATGGGTGTACTCGGCGCCTATGTCGTAGAGGGTAACTACCTCGTGTGGTTGGGCTTGGCACTCGTTGTGTCGCTGTCGAGTGTTGTTGGCGACTTGGTGGAGTCGATGTTCAAGCGTGATGCTGGCGTTAAGGACTCGGGTAACTTCATCCCTGGTCACGGAGGTATGCTCGATAGATTCGATGCCCTCATCCTCTCGGCGCCATTCGCCTTTGTCTACCTATGTGTTATGATGTTCGTAACCCAACTCTAATTGAATACTAACCTAAAAACTATACCTAATTATGAAGATTAATAAAGAGGGATATTGGATAATTGGTATCACTGGTCTGTTATGCCTATCTATCTGGGCGCTTGTCTACTTCCTCATCGACACGCATATCGCCATTATGTGGTTTATGTCGGTATTCTTGCTCATCTTCTGGTTCTTCGTTGCGGCCTTCTTCCGTGAGCCAAAGCGAGTGCAGATTCACGATGATGAGTTGCTATTCTCGCCTTGTGATGGCCGTGTCGTTGTTACGGAGGTTGTCTCGGATGATGAGTATATCAAGGGCGAGATGATGCAGATATCTATCTTTATGTCGGTTACAAATGTTCACGTTAACTGGATGCCTGTTCGTGGCGTTGTGGAGTATTTCAAGCACCACCACGGCCGCTTCCTCGTAGCTTGGCACCCAAAGTCATCAACCGAGAATGAGCGTACTACAACTGTTGTGCGTCTTGCTAATGGCGATAAGATTCTTCTTCGCCAGATTGCGGGCTTCGTGGCACGCCGTATCGTATCGTATATGACTCCTGGCGAGGCTGTGGAGCAGAATAGTGTGATGGGCTTCATCAAGTTTGGCTCGCGTGTTGATATCCTTATCCCAAAGGATTCGGAGCTTTATGTTGAGATTGGAGATCCTGTAATCGGCTCACAGACACCTATTGCACGCCTTAAGCGCAGAGACTAAACACACCCGAAATATGACGGCGGAGAAGATATTAAAGAGCATTGCGACAATCGCTATCATTACGGTAGTGCTACTTATGGTGTGGTATCTATCGAATGTGGTGTTGTATATCCTTGCCTCGGCAATCCTCTCGCTCGTTGGTCGCCCGTTGGTTAACCGCCTATCGCGTATCAAGATTGCGGGACACGGTTTGTCGCTTACCATCGCCTCGGCTATCACTCTTATTGTGATGTGGATTGTCGTGGGAGGTTTGTTGTCACTCTTCCTGCCACTATTATTTAATAAGGTAAACTCCCTTGCGGAGATGGACTGGGAGGGTGTTACGACGGTTATTGGTAACTCGTTGAGCAACGCGCAGAACTACCTTGAGCGCACCTTCTCGTTGAATATGAACGATATTACCGATACGTTCAAGCACTTTATGCTGGGCCTTGTCGATGTCGACTATATGAAGACCTTCTCGAGTGTTGTCTCGGTGGTTATGAGCTTCGGCATCGCGTTTTTCTCAATTTCGTTTATTACCTTCTACTTTATGAAGGATGATGGACTCTTCTATCGCCTTGTTACGCTCTTCTTCCCTGACCGCTATCGCAAGAACGTATGTAACGCTCTGGACTCTATCACAGCGCTGCTATCGCGTTACTTTGGTGGTTTGTTGGTGGAGAGTTTCGTGCTTATGGTGGTGATATCTATCGTGCTGTTGCTCTTTGGTATGCACTCGAGCGACGCACTTATCATAGGCCTTATTATGGGTATCTTCAATGTTATCCCATACGCAGGTCCTGTAATCGGCAGTTTTCTGTCGTTGTGTATAGCCATTCTCTCGCCTATGGATGGTAATATCCTCTATACGGCAATGGTGTTGTGTTCTACCATCGCCACGGTGAAGATTGTTGACGACTTCATCATTCAGCCTACGGTATACTCGGAGCGTGTGCAGGCACACCCTTTGGAGGTGTTCCTATGTATCCTTATCGCAGGCTCGGTGGCTGGCGTGTGGGGAATGTTGCTGGCTATACCTCTCTATACCGTACTCAGAGTCTTTGCTCGCGAGTTCTTCTCGGAGTATAGCCTGGTGCGTAAACTAACAAGCCAAATGACCGAATAGATGATAGTTGAGATTGAAGCGGAGGTTGTTCACGGTCGTAAGATAGGTCGTGCGTTGGGCTATCCTACGGCAAATATGAGCCTCGAGGGTTATGAAGATGTGGAGCGTGGCGTCTATCGCTCCGAGGTGGAGATTGATGGCGTGTGCTATAGGGCAATGTCGAATGTCGGTGTGCGCCCTTCGGTGGGAGGCAAGGAGTTGCTCTTGGAGACTCACGTTATGGGCTTTAGTGGCGACTTATATGGCCGAAGGCTCAAGGTTTGCCTCGTGGAGAAGATTCGTGATGAGAAGCGTTTTGCTTCGATTGGCGACCTTAAGGAGCAGCTTATGCGCGACTATGATGTTATCTCACATCAGCGATAACCATATCAACAACGAAAAAATAGGGTAGTACCTCGTGCGGTGCTACCCTTTATTGTTTTGGGTGGATGATTCCTCCTACTCACCCCACGCCTTATGTTCCACCTCGATACCTGCTGCCTCGACGATACGCTCCGAGAGGTTGCGACATAGCTCCTCGATGCTCTCGGGACGGAAGTAGAAGGCTGGCGATGCGGGGATGATGATGGCTCCAGCCTCGGTCAATGTGGTCATATTGCGAAGGTGGATAAGTGAGTAGGGTGCCTCGCGTACCACTACCACAACCCTGCGGCGCTCCTTGAGCATCACATCCGCAGCACGCTCTATTAGCGTCTGTGATACCCCCGATGCGATACGTCCCACGCAACCCATCGACGCGGGAACGATAATCATCGCGTTCCACTTCGCAGAGCCACTTGCCACCGACGACCACATATCATCATTATCGAAAACCTCGATGCGTGGGTCCGTAGGTAGTGTCACGCCCTCGGCCGTGATGACATCTGGGGCGTGGCGACTATAGATAAGGGCTATTCGCTCCACGCTCTTATCCTTAAGGAGAGTCTCCAACACCTGACGGGCATATATCGCACCACTTGCTCCCGTAACGGCTACTATGACTTTCATACTCTAAAGCTCTAAGATTTTACATTTTAGCCCCATCTCGCGTGCATAGCGCAGTAGGGCTGGTAGCACGTAGCTGGTATTTTTAAACGACTTTGCGCTATCGTGAAGCGAGATGATGTCGCCGCCACGGAGTCCCTTAATAGTGCCACGTAGACACTTCTTGGGCGTAACATAGGGGTTGTAGTCGCGCGATAGCACGTTCCACATCACAATGCGATAGCGCTGTGCAAGCTGCTTTAGTTGTGTGCGTGTGATGCGGGCATAGGGCGGGCGGAAAAGCTCCGTGCGAAGCATATCTCCCGCAAGGTCCACATCCTCGAGGTAATCCTCCGTACTCATTGAGTAACCCTTCTGGTGGGAGTAGGTGTGGTTGCCAATCTTATGTCCCTTGTCGAGAATCATCTGATAGAGGTCGGGGTATAACTCAACGTTCTTGCCCAGCACGAAGAAGGTGGCCTTGGCGTCGTAACGCTCCAGAGTGTGGAGTATCCACTCCGTAACACCGGGCGTAGGACCATCGTCGAAGGTGAGGTATATCCCCTCCTTATCGTCGATGCTCCATACCACATCGGGGTATAGCCACTTGAGTATCTTTCCTGGTTTTATCCTCATTACGTCGGTCGTTTATACGATGTGCAAAAGTAACTTTTTTTTTGCAAATCGAAAAATATCGCTACCTTTGTATATTATATGTAACGCCATTGCGCGTTATTTGTTATCCTAATTTCTAAAAGTTTATCACTATGAAACGTATTATAATGCTCATTGCGCTTGTTGCTTCGACGCTTCTTGGTGCTTGTACGGTTAAGAATACCACTCCTACGAAGACCACCGCTGGTCAGCCTTACGACGTTGTGGTTATCTGTGCCGATGAGCAGTGGCGTGGCGATTTGTCGTATGCCGTATGCGACCTCTTGGAGGAGCCACTTCCTGGCCTTACACGCCCACAGGGCTACTTCAATATCGTGAAGCAGACCTCGATGCAGCGCGCTACGGATATTGATAAGATGTATCCTAATCTTCTGGCGTTGAGCATCAACCCTGCGGTGACGGAGGCTACGTATAGCGTTACGAAGAACGTCTATGCCCGTCCACAGAGCGTTGTGACGATTACTGCGCCTACGGTTTCGGCGGCGGTGGAGTTCCTTGCGGCGGCCGAGGATACGTTGCGCGAGGAGTTCGAGCGCGGTGAGCGCAACAATAGCAACAACTACTATGCACAGGGCCCTGCCAAGCAACTTATGGAGGACTTCGAAGAGCATATGGGAGTGCAGATGCTTATCCCTGCGAACTTCTATAAGGCTACAACACGTGAGAAGGATTTGTTGTGGTACATTCGCGATTACCCATCACGTGCGCAGTATATCTTTGCGTTTAAGACCCCTTGCGAGCCAATGCTCTCGGAGGATATGCAGGCTTTCTCATCGCTAAACGACATAAATCGTATGTTCTCGACAATATCGAGCAAGGGTGCCGATGGCTCATATATGCGCATCAGCACCGAGCCAGAGTCGCTATCTCTTCGTAAGGACATAGAGATTAATGGTCGCACGTGGAACGAGATACGTGGCTGGTGGGAGGTTGCCAACGACTTTATGGGTGGCCCATTTGTTGCCTTCGAGAATATAGATAATGCTAAGGGCGAGACTATGGTTGTGGTATTTGGCCTTTATGCTCCAGAGGACCCACAACGTAATTTGTTGCGAGAACTTGAGCATCTGATTTACACGTTGAAATAAAAAAATAGAGTGGCTTTAAACCACTCTATTTTTTTATCTGTCAAATGCCTGAGCCTTAAGAGCGATGCCCTCGCCGTCGGGAGTTACAAGCACTACGCCAGCCTCCTCGCGGGTGATGTGGCCAATTACGTCCACCAAGCCAAGCTGCATAACCCTCTCCTGCATCTCCAAAGGTACGGTGAAGAGAAGCTCGTGGTCCTCGCCGCCGTTGAGCGCTGCGATAACAGGATCGATGTGCATCTCTTCCGCAAGGTCAGTAGTCTGACGAGCAATAGGAATACGCTCAAGATAGATACGTGCTCCGCAATTCGAGGAGCGACAAATCTGTCGAAGATCCGACGCCAAGCCATCCGAGAGGTCAATCATCGAGGTAGGGCGGATGTCATTCTCCTTAAGAGCATCGAGAATATTCACACGTGCGCGAGGCTTGAGGTAGCGCTCCAAGAGGTACTCATAACCCTGGAACTTTGGCTCTGGGTTGTCGATATCCTTCAATACGCGCTTCTCGCGCTCCAAGAGGTGAAGGCCCATATACGCCGCACCGAGGTTCGACGTGATGCAGATAAGGTCGTGCTCCTTAGCGCCCGAACGATATACAACATCCTCCTTCTTGGCACGTCCCGTAGCCGAGATTGTGATAACAAGACCATTCATCGAAGCGGTTGTGTCGCCACCCACAAGGTCAACACCAAGCTCGTTGCACGCAGCCTCCATACCCTCGTACAGCGCATCGAGAGCCTCTACGGTAATCTTTGCCGAGATACCGAGTGCTACGACTACCTGCTGGGGCTTTGCGTTCATAGCCACGATGTCGTTCACACCACGAACAATAGCCTTATAGCCAAGATGCTTAAGCGGGAAGTAACTTAGATCGAAATCCACACCCTCGGTCATCATATCCGTAGTAAGAAGCATCACCTCCTCACCGAGGTCGATAACCGCAGCATCGTCACCTGCCGAGAGTAGTGTCGAAGGGTTGCGTCTCTTGAGTCGTGAGGTAAGGCGGTCGATAAGACCAAACTCGCCCAATGAGGCTATCTCTGTGCCTTTTTTCTTCTCCATAAATAGCGATATTAAATTTTTTGCAAAAATATCGTTTTGATTGGATATTTGCAAAAAAAAATATATCTTTGCGTCAAATTTTTTTAATCGAACAATAACAATAAACTTAAATAAAAATGTTGAATATTATACTTTTCGGTGCGCCAGGCTGCGGTAAGGGTACTCAGGCAGCTCGTTTGGCAGAGCATTACGACTTGTATCATATATCTACTGGTGAGGTTATCCGCTCTGAGATTCAGCGTGGTACGGAGTTGGGTAAGAGTATGGAGGGTTATATCTCACGTGGTGAGTTAGCTCCCGACTCAATCGTAGTGGAGATGGTACGAGACTTTATGCGCACACACAACGACAAGGGTGCAATTTTCGACGGCTTCCCCCGCACAACAGCTCAGGCAGAGATTTTCGATACGATGCTTGAGGAGATTAACGAGAATGTAGATATTATGGTCTATATGGATGTTCCAGAGGAGGAACTCGTACGTCGCATCTTGCTTCGTGGTAAGGACTCGGGACGTAAGGATGATAGCTCGGAGGAGGTTATTCGCAACCGAATTGAGATTTATCGCCAGCAGACTGCTATCGTAGCGGACCACTACACAAAGCAGGGTAAGTATGTAGCGATTAATGGTCTTGGTACTATGGACGAGGTATTCGCTCGTTTGACCGAGGCTATCGACTCAAAGAGATAAAAAATTCACCCTCGGGTGATAGAAAATAGTACGACGAGCAATCTTGATATATAAAACAGTCGAGATTGCTCGTTTTGTATAGTATGATTAGAAGAGAGTTAAAATACATCGTTATTGCATTTGCAATGGTTGTGAGTTTTGTTACGACCATTAGTGCAAGGGGCTATCGTGTGGCCGAGGTGCAGAATGTTCAGGTTGCGGACCGCACACGCTTTGTGTCGAACCCTGATGGTATCTTAAGTGCCGCGGCGCAGGCCTCGCTCGACTCGTTGTGCTACTCCCTCAAGGAGCGTGGCATTGCCGAGGTGGCTATCGTTGCGGTGAAGGATATCGAGCCACGAGATATGGTTGCCTTCTCGCAGGAGCTGTTCGAGAAGTGGGGCGTGGGCGATGATAAGTTGGATAACGGCCTTGGTGTCTTGTTTGTCGAGGATATGCGCGAGATACGCTTCCATACGGGCTATGGTGTGGAGGGCGTGCTGACCGATGCTATGTGCTACCGCATCCAGCAGCAATATATGGTACCTTACTTCCGCGCGGGTGACTACTCAAGTGGTATGGTGGCGGGTTTGCGTGCTGTGGATACGCTCCTTTCGGGTGGTGATTTGCCCGTTGCAGAGGCGGAGGGTGACGAAGGTGCGATGTGGTTTGCATTGGTGTTTGTGTTGCTCCTTGTTGTGATGCCAATCGTGCTGCTGCTAATGTATGAGCATAGCCTTACAAAGTGTCCACACTGCAAGAAGCATAAGTTGCTCCTTACCAAACGCGAGAGAATACACCTCTCGACAGGTGCGGTACTTCTTGTTGAGACGTTGCATTGCGCAAACTGTCAGAAGGATCATATTCGTCAGCGTCAGGATAACGACCAGCATCGACGAAATGGTGGTGGAAATGGTGGTATTTTCATCTTCCCGATGGGTGGTTTTGGCTCGCGTGGTGGCGGCTTCGGCGGTGGCTTCGGCGGCGGAGGTTTTGGTGGCGGCAGCTTCGGTGGTGGAGGCTCTGGCTCAAGTTGGTAAGATATTGTAAACTAAAACGTTATAAAACTATGAAAAACAAAACATTATGGATTGTACTCGGTGTTATCGCCGTAGTCGTTGTTTGGGCTATTAGTGGCTACAATGGCCTTGTTACGAAGCAGGAGAAGGTGAACGAGGCGTGGGCAAATGTGGAGACTGTGTACCAGCGTCGTGCTGACCTTATCCCTAACCTCGTGTCGACCGTTAAGGGTTACGCTGCACACGAGCAGGAGACACTCCAGTCGGTAACCGATGCGCGTGCTAATGCAACCTCAATCTCTATTGATCCTTCGACCGCAACGCCAGAGCAGATGGAGGCGTGGATGGCGGCGCAGAACGAGGTTGGTTCGGCACTTGGTCGCCTTATCGCTATCTCGGAGAACTATCCCGATCTCAAGGCTAATCAGAACTTTATGGAGCTTCAGAAGCAGCTTGAGGGTACGGAGAATCGTATCTCTACCGAGCGTAGAAAGTATAACGAGGAGGTACGTGGCTACAACGCCTCTATCCGTCGTTTCCCAACTAATCTTATTGCAGGTCTCTTCGGCTTCGATAAGATGACTATGTTTGAGGCGCAGGAGGGTGCAGAGGTAGCTCCTGTTGTGGAGTTCTAAACCTTCAGAAATATAGGGGCGTAAGCCTAAAGGGGTGCATCCTCGGGCGGTACGGACGAGTACTGACCGAGGATGCCTCTTTTTTTATCGCAATACAAAGTATTGCATTGTTGATTATTTTTTTGTATATTTGCAAAAATAATGTGCTTAATCAACGATAACTATGATATCTAACTCGAAAATATTGGTATGTGCGCTCGTTGCCACTCTTTTCTCCGTATGCTCCGCAGTGGCGCAGGTCGCAGAGCCTGATGCCGATAAGGCGCAGAAGCCTACCGAGGAGTGGGTGAAGCTAACGCCACAGGAGTATATCTACAAATGGCGACATATCGCTATCGAGCATCAGGAGTTGTATGGCATCCCTGCAAGTATCACTATGGGACAGGCTATTCTTGAGTCGGGCTTTGGTAATGGATATCTCGCACGTGTGGCCAATAACCACTTCTGCATAAAGTGTAAGTCTACGTGGACAGGAGCTACTATCACCCACGCGGATGACCGTCCTGATGACTGCTTTAGGGTTTACGAGAGTGGCGAGGCATCGTTCCGCGACCACGCCGAGTTTCTCAGCGAGGGTAAGCGTTATGAGTTCCTCTTTGCTTACGACGATGATGACTACAAAAGCTGGGCGAAGGGACTTAAAAAGGCGGGATATGCTACGGCCCCAGATTATGCCGAGCGCCTGATAGGTACTATCGAGCGTTACAATCTTCAACTTCTTGATGGCAAGAATGGCATAGAGGCTTATGATAAGTATATCGCCAAGGAGTATAATATGAACCCAGCGGAGTTGACACCAAAGAGCGAGGCAGATGGCAAGTCGGAGGGCGATGTTAAGGCAAGTGGCGAGAGGGAGGCAAAGAAGGAGGCAAAGAGCGATGCGAAGGTGCAGGATATGACTCTTGCCTATGCCGATAAGGGTATTGACCCTAATAACTTCCGCGTTACGATTAACTCACACCACGGATATAACGTCTACCTCACAAATGGCGCGCACTACATCATCGCAAAGGAAGGGGATACCTACGCCAAACTCGGCGAGTTGTTCCACATAAATGCGCAGACTCTGCGTAAGTTTAACGACCAAAAGGGTGGTGCAGAGCCAAAGGCTGGCGATGTGGTATACGTGGAGCGTAAGCTATCGCGCTGGATGGGTGGTGATTTGTTCCATACGGTTGCGGAGGGTGAGACACTACACTTTATCTCACAGCTCTATGGTGTCCGCCTACAGCAACTCTCGAAGCTAAACCGCGTGCGTGAGAATGCGGAGCTAAGGGTGGGACAGCAGATTTGTCTACGATAATTTAGCAATAAAATACAACAACGATATGAGTACACTACGAGAGAAAATTTTAGATGCTATTGTCAAGAAATCGACGCTCAAGCAGCAGATTTTTGACAACACCTTCTCGACCTTCAACGAACTTAAGGAGACACTCTTCGAGATGGCTTCGGAGATTGACGATGAGTTGGATGGTAAGCTCGACCGCCGCGTGCGTATCGAGTACCGCGACCGTGGTAAGTTCGAGGCGCAGTTGCAGGTGGCAAGCGATATTCTTATCTTCCAGATGCATACCGATGTCTTTGAGTTCGACTCTAACCATATCATCTGGCAGAATAGCTACGTGCAGCAGAGCAAGGAGAACTCCTATATTGGCGTTATCAACATCTATAACTTCCTCTCCGACTCGCTGAAGTATAACCGTAGCGCAGATGAGGGTTATCTCATCGGTCGAATATTCATCAACCGCGAGAAGTGCTTCTTTGTGGAGGGTAAGCGTCAGACGTTGGTGCGCCCTATGGCCTTTGGTACGAAGAAGATTGACCGCGAGTCGTTGGTGGCAATAATCGAGACAGCGATAAACTACGCCCTTAACTTCGACCTTTTGATGCCTCCTTACGAGGAGAATATTCGTGTTACTGTCGACCAGTTCAATACGAAGCTCGATAACTCGAAGTTTACAACAGGTAAGCGACTAAGCTACGACTTCTCGATAGATGATATTTAGCGGGCCCAATTTGAAAAAAATAACTAAAACTATAGGACTATGAAAAAACTACTATGTACTTTGGCACTGATGGCCGTAGCCTTTGGTGTATCGGCACAGGTTAGCTATCTTGAGATGCTTGCGGCGCGTGATGCTGCGGCACCAGATTATATCTCTCCAGCGTCGCTAACCCCTGCGGCAGGAACAGATCAGTATATGGAGCTTGATGGTCGCCAGGTGAAACTTTATGACTATAAGAAGGCTTCTGAGGGTAAGGTTGTGTTCACTGCCGACCACCTCATTATGTCTTACGTGAAGTCCCCAGATGGCACTATGGCATTGTATGAGCAGTATGATGGTGTGTCGCCACGTCAGGAGATTTATCGCCACTCGTACATTTCGGATTACTTTATTGCTTGCCCTGATGGCTCGATAATCCGTATCGACGATGTGCGTGATATCTCATTCTCGCCAGACTCACGCTTCCTCGCGATGTCGTACAACAACGATATTTTCCTATACAACATCGCTACAAACGATATCTACAACATCACCGACGATGGTAAGTGGAATCACATTATCAACGGTACTACCGATTGGGTATATGAGGAGGAGTATGGCTTTACAAAGGCCTATGCCTTTGCTCCCGATGCTTCGGAGATTGCATATCTTAAGTTCGATGAGAGCCGCGTGAAGGAGTTTGAGATGATGCGCTACGATGCAAATCTTTATAACACTGCTTACCGCTTCAAGTATCCAAAGGCTGGTGAGGAGAACTCTATCGTTACGCTCCACGTCTACAACATCGCAACACGCCAGACTCGTCAGATTGACACCGGCGCAGAGACCGACCAGTATATCCCACGTGTAGGCTATACACCTTCGGGTAAGCTCTTCTACTACCTCGTAAACCGCCTTCAGAACCACTTCCAGGTTATCCTTGTCGAGGATGATGGCACACAGCGTGTTATCTACGATGAGTCGGATGAGCGTTACGTAGAGCGTCCAAGTGCTGCGAATATCACCTTCATTGATGGCGAGCGTTTCATCGTGCGCGAGGAGACATCGACAGGTTGGTTCCACCTCTATCTCCACTCTATAAACGAGGGACGACTAAATGCTATTACCGAGGGTGAGTGGGAGGTTACACAGCTCGTAGGTCTTTCGCCAAAGAAGGATGTTGTATATTATATGTCTACCGAGCAGTCGCCACTCGAGCGTCACCTCTACTCTGTAAACATCGATGGCTCGGATAAGAAGTGCTTGCTCTCGAAGCCTGGCTACTGGCGTGTATATCCATCGGCAGATATGAAGTACTTTGCTGCGGAGCATTCGGCTACTGACTGCTTCCCAACAGCGGGTGTATATAATAATAAAGGTAAGCTCGTGCGCTCGTTGATGCTCGAGGAGCCAAAGAGTGAGGCTCCAAAGTTCCAGCGCCAGTATGCTACGTTTACAACCGAGCGTGGCGATGAGCTTCAGTACTACCTAATCTACCCAGAGCATTTCGACCCTGCAAAGCAGTACCCTGTGCTTATGACACAGTACTCTGGTCCAGGCTCACAGGAGATTGCTAACCGCTACACAACAGATTGGGAGGAGACTTTGGCGCGTAACGGCTATATCATCGCGTGCTGCGACGCTCGTGGTACAGGCTACCGCGGTGAGGCGTATAAGAAGGTGACATACGCAAACCTCGGCCACTGTGAGGTGGAGGATCAGATATCTTTCGCACGCCACCTTGCTGCGCAGGAGTTCATCGACTCATCACGAATTGGTATCTATGGTTGGTCATACGGTGGCTTTATGGCCCTCGGTTGCGCACTCAAGGGTGATGGTCTCTTTAAGATGGCAATTGCCGTAGCTCCTGTAACCTCTTGGCGCTACTACGACTCTATCTACACCGAGATTTACAACGGTCTTCCACAGGATAACCCTGCGGGCTACGATGATAACTCGCCTATCAACTTTGCGGACCGCCTATCGCTCAACACACGTCTTCTTATCATCCACGGTACGGCTGATGATAACGTACACTTCCAGAATGCTATGGAGATGTGTCGCGCCCTTAATCGTGCGGGTAAGCAGTATGATATGATGGTTTATCCAGACCAGAACCACTCTATGCGTCCTGATGATATGATTAACGTTCGTCAGAAGATGGTGGATTACACAATTGATAACTTGTAATGATAAGTGGGTGTTCCGAATTCTGCGAACACCCACTTATTTTTTATTGCATACCGCACAAAAAAAAGAGTCCGACGTATATCGGACTCTTCTTTTATCGCTCAACGAGTGATTGATTACTTAATACGCTCGTAGTACTCACGAGTACGGGTGTCAACGCGGATGCGGTCACCAGTGTTGATGAACAAAGGCACCTTAATTGTTGCACCTGTGTTTACAGTAGCTGCCTTGAGTGAGTTTGTAGAAGCGGTATCGCCACGTACACCTGGCTCAGTGTAAGTAACCTCCATATCTACGATTGGAGGAAGCTCAGCTGAAAGTACAGTCTCCTTCTCGGTGTGGAACATAACCTCGACAATCTGACCGTCTGCCATAAGGTCAGCGTTGTTGATAAGGCTCTTGTCGATGTTAATCTCCTCGAAAGTCTCAGTGTGCATAAAGTGTGCACCGAGGTCATCCTCGTAAGTGAACTGGTATGGACGACGCTCTACACGTACCTGCTCAATCTTCTGTGATACTGAAGAGAAAGTCTTATCGAGAACGTTACCATTCTCGAGGTTCTTGAGCTTTGAGCGTACGAATGCAGGGCCCTTACCTGGCTTGCAGTGCTGGAAGTCAACAACGATGAAAGTCTTGCCATCCATCTCTACGCACATACCAATCTTAATGTCTGATGCTGTAATTGTCATACGTAAATCGTTATTTAGTTATAATTATATTGTATCACGTTTGATTAACCCCACAAAGATACGCATTTATTTCAAAACAACAAAAAAATATCTTAATCACTATGCTATAATAAGATAAAACTCACCCGAGGGAGGGTGAATTCTGCGGCGTGGTGATAATTATTGGGGAATAGGTGTATAACTTTAGTTTTTTTATATATCTTTGCACCGACTATTGGCATATCTCAAGCTATGCCATATGGCATTTATTAGCACTAATAACCCAAAAACAATACAAACAATGGATTTCAACTGGTTGAAAACTGTGATTATGGGTAGTGGTGATCCTATGCACCCATCCATTGCTCACACCGTATTTGTGTTGGCGGCGGTGATTGCCTCGGGTATCGCTCTTAGTCGTATTAAGATTAAGGGTATCTCACTCGGTATGACCTGGATTCTCTTTACGGGTATCGCCTTTGGTCATTTCCTCGACTCGGGTACTATCCACCACGACACTTTGCACTTTATCAAGGAGTTCGGTTTGATACTCTTTGTCTTCTTCATCGGTTTGCAGGTAGGTCCAGGTTTCTTCTCATCACTTAAGAGTGGTGGTTTGAAGCTTATCGGTCTTGCGGCATTGGTGATTTTCCTTGGCGTAGGTACTGCCTATGCTATCCACCTCATCACAGGTGAGCCTCTCCCAACAATGGTCGGCGTACTCTCGGGTGCGGTGACTAACACTCCAGGTCTTGGTGCTGCACAGCAGGCTTATGCCGACTCTGGTATGGCAGACCCAACAATCGCAAACTCTATCTCGCTCGGTTATGCGGTAGCATATCCTTTGGGCGTTGTGGGTATCATCACAACGATGATTATTATGCGATATGTTCTTCGCGTAGACTTCAAGAAGGAGGACGAGGGTTTGGCAGCTATGAGCAACGAGACAAACCTCCCACACCGCTACTCTGTGGAGTTTACAAACGAGATGCTTGCTGGTAAGACTATCGCTATTGCGCATATGCTTATCAACCGTCAGTTTGTTGTGTCGCGTATTATGCACAAGTCTGGCGAGATTGTTATGGCCGACGGTAACTCGGTGCTTAACATCGGTGACCGCTTGCGTATCATCTGTACAGAGGAGGATCGTGATGCTATCCTTGCATTCTTCGGTAAGCCTATCGAGATGTCGCTCGAGGAGTGGGGTGCTGCGGCTATGCAGTCTACACCTCTTGTGTCACGCCGTATCCTTATCACACGCGAGGATGTTAACGGTAAGACCTTCGCAGATTTGCGCCTCCGTACTCGCTACGGTATCAACATCACACGTGTTCACCGTTCTGGTGTAGACCTTATCCCATATCAGGGTATGGAGCTTCAGGTGGGTGATAAGGTGATGGTCGTAGGTCCTGAGGCTGCTGTGGCACAGGCAGAGAAGGCTCTTGGTAACTCACTCAAGAAGCTCGATCACCCTAACTTGTTGCCTGTATTTATCGGTATCGCTCTCGGTGTATTGCTCGGCTCTGTGCCTTTGATGAACATCCCACAGCCTGTGAAGCTCGGTTTGGCAGGTGGTCCACTTATCATTGCAATTTTGCTTGGTCGCTTTGGTCCACACTTCCACCTTGTGACATATACCACAATGAGTGCTAACCTTATGATGCGTGAGATTGGTCTTGCAATGTTCCTCGCAGCGGTAGGTATTGGCGCGGGCGATGGCTTCGTAGATGCTGTTGTTGGTGGCGGTTATAAGTGGGTAGGTTATGGTGTTATCATTACTGTATTGCCTCTTGTTCTTGTGGCGTTGCTTGCTCGCCTTAAGTTCAAGCTCAACTACTACACTATGATGGGCCTTATGGCAGGTTCTATGACTGATCCTCCAGCACTTGGCTTTGCGAGCGTATCATCAGGTAACGATATGCCTGCGGTAAGTTATGCTACGGTTTATCCAGTAGTTATGTTCTTACGAGTCTTGACAGCGCAGTTATTGATGCTTGTGGCACTATAACGTGTTTCAATATACAAAATATAGCTCCTCTTCCGAACGAAGAGGAGCTATATTTTTTGTAGGTATGTTACTCGGTTTACTCGATAAGCGAGATGCTTCGCTGGATGAACTCCGTAAGGTTCTTGCCCTTAAGCATACCGTTTGAGAGCAGTGCAAGGTCAATAATCTGACGTACCTTCTTATTCTGCTTACCAATCTCCTCAAGACGTGCGTCACGCTCCTGGCGAAGCTCCACGATATGCTTCGACAACGACTCGCGCATCTCCTTCTCCTCTGCTGTAAGCTCCTCGTCGCGCTTACCCTTTACGGTCTCCTCGAAGCGGCTCTCCTCCTGCTCGGCAGCCGTAATCTTCTTGCCGATAGTGCGGAGCTTATCGCCATAGGCACTCTCCACCTCGCCAAGAATATCCAATACGATAGGGTGGTTGCCGTTTACGGTGATTGTGAAGTTGTCAGGCATCTGACCATAGAAACGGCTCATATCGCCACCCGACGTTGCTGCCATCTCCTTCATACGACGCATAAACTCATTCTGTGTGATAACCACAGGCTGTGCATCTGCGGCCATAGCCTCGAACGAGATGTGGTAGTGAATCTTCTCGTCGGTAGGCATCTGGCTCTCGAATACTGGGCGCATAATATCCTGCTGCTCCGAGGTAAGTGACATCGTAGCACGCTCCTCCTTGCGGATGAGGTTCTCCACAACGTCGCTATCTACACGCACGAAGCGCACCTTCTCGTTCTTCGACTCGTAGTACTGAACATAGTGGTTGTCGAGCTGGCCGTTCATCTCCAAAATGTCGTAGCCCTTGGCCTTTGCAGCCTCGACAAAGGCATTCTTACCCACAACGTCATCTACATATAATACAATGGTGAAGCCATCCTTATCGGTCTGTGCATCTTGTATTTTTGAGATATACTCCTCTGGGGTGTAGTACTTATTCTCGATGCTCTTCCAAAGCATAAACGATGCAGCCTTCTCGGCGAACTTCTCGTCGGTAAGGATGCCATACTGAATGAAGATTTTGAGGTCATCCCACTTCGCCTCGTAGTCGGGACGCATAGTGTTGAACAACTCCTGAAGGCGGTCGGCAACCTTACGTGTGATGTAGCTCGAAATCTTCTTGACGTTCGAGTCGCTCTGGAGGTAGCTTCGCGATACGTTAAGAGGAATATCTGGTGAGTCGATAACGCCGTGGAGAAGTGTCAAGTACTCTGGTACGATGCCATTCACCTCGTCGGTAACGAATACCTGATTCGAGTATAGCTGGATGCGGTTACGCTGAATATCGAAGTTGTTGTGAATCTTTGGGAAGTAGAGGATTCCCGTAAGGTTGAACGGATAGTCGATATTTAGGTGGATGTAGAATAGTGGCTCGTCGGCCGTAGGATATAGGTCGGCGTAGAAGGCTTTGTACTCCTGCTCGGTAATCTCCGAAGGCTTACGAGTCCATAGCGGTGTGGTTACGTTGATGATGTTATCCTCCTCGGTGTCAACGTACTTGCCATCCTTCCACTCGGTGCGCTTGCCAAAGGCAATAGGAATAGGCAAGAAGTGGCAATACTTGCGAAGGAGCTTCTGTATCTCGCTCTTCTGGGCATACTCCGCGCACTCCTCCGAGAGGTGAAGTACGATGCGTGTTCCGCGCTCGAGTTTCTCGGCCATCTCCTCCATCTCGAACTCTGGCGAGCCGTTGCAACTCCAGTGTACGCTCTTCTCCTCCGCACGATACGACTGCGAGAATATCTCTACCTTATCTGCCACCATAAACGATGAGTAGAAGCCAAGACCGAAGTGTCCGATGATAGCCTGATCCTTATACTTTGCCATAAACTCCTCGGCACCCGAGAAGGCAATCTGGTTGATATACTTATCCACCTCGTCGATAGACATACCGATACCGCGGTCAACGATTGTGAGGGTTTTAGCCTCCTCGTTCACCTCGACGTGTATCGTAAGGTCGCCAAGCTCGCCCTCGGCCTCACCCTTTGCCGAAAGAGTCTTCAGCTTCTGCGTAGCATCCACGGCGTTTGACACCAACTCACGAAGGAAAATCTCGTGGTCGGAGTATAGGAACTTCTTAATCACGGGGAAGATATTCTCTGTCGTTACCCCAATCTTTCCATTTCTCATAGTTCTATATTGTTATTAGTTATTGTTGTCACTTTGGTTGACTCTCTACGAAGTTCAACAAACCACGTGCCACGTCCCGAGATGTGACATTTTGTCACTCTGTAAGACAAATTTACAAAATTCCTACGAAAAATCATACTCCTCGGAGATAGATTATGTGCGATAAAACACTCAATAGAAGTGCAGAGAGTTTCAATTGAAGAAAAATTGTTGTAAGCCGTTTAAAATTTTGATGTTATGAGAAGAGTGCTAAGAGTTGGACAACTTATTGATAAATACCGCATTAAGGAGTTTGTGAAGAGCTATGGCGGTGGAGAGGTGGAGTGTTACTACGTTACTGCGCCCTCGGAGCGACCTATGCTACTTAAACTCTTCAAGGGCGCGGCTGTGGCACGTGGTGCAGAGTATGGTGCAAGTCGCGGTCTGTTTAACGATGTAGATAGCAACTTTGCGCGTACGGTAGCGGCTGGCGTATGGCAGCATAATGGCGAGAGTTACCAATATCTGGTGCGAGAGCTTCTCGACGGAGAGCCTCTTTCGGCTGCGCTGGAGGGTGGTAAAATCTTCGAGTGGGCAGAGGTAAAAGGTATTGGATATCAGATACTTAAAGGCTTGCATAAGATACATAATCAGCAGCGTCCGCTTTTGCACAACAACCTCACCACGCGACATATTATGCTATGTAATAATGCAGGCTTCCGCAATGTCTCGATATTGGGTATGAGCCATCTGTCGGGCGAGGTTAAGCGAGGCGAGGAGGCACCATTCTCGACCATCGATTTGAACCCGCTATACCTTGCTCCCGAGGCGCTGGATGGCGTGTTTAGTGTGCAGAGCGACATCTTCTCGGTGGGTGTGATAATGTATAGAATGTTGATGGGTGGCGAGCCGTGGCGCTTTCCTAATAAGAAGATGGTAACGGCAAGGGTGCGTATGGCACGTAGAAACTTCGGCGATGCTGTCTTTATGACGATGGACGAGGAGCCTCGCAAGTTCCTAAAGCGTATGCTTGCCTTCGATACACGTCAGCGCTTTGGTACTGTGGATGAGGCTATTGCCGCACTTATCAATGATGATTATCCTTTCTTTATAGAGGAGGATGTTCCAGAGCAGACTCCAACACCTGCGCCAAAGCGTAAGAGCTCGGCAAAGAGGAGCGCAAAGAGGAATAATAAGGAGGGTGCTTCATTGGACCGCGTGGCGGGATTGGAGGATGTGAAGAGCGTGCTTCGTAGAAATGTGATGTTCGTACTTCAGAACAAGGAGAAGGCCGAGCGCTATGGACTTAAAGCCCCTAACGGCATCCTTCTTTATGGCCCTCCAGGGTGTGGTAAGAGCTTCGTGGCAGAGATGTTTGCCAAGGAGTCGGGCTTAAACTTCGTAATGGTTAAGGCTTCCGACCTCGGAAGTATCTACATCCACGGCACGCAGGGTAAGATTGCGGAGTTGTTTCAGGATGCCGAGACAAAAGCGCCGACGCTTATCTGTCTTGATGAGTTGGATGGTATGATGCCCAACCGCTCGATAATTATGAATGAGTCTGCGGCGGGTGAGGTTAATGAGTTCCTATCGCAGCTTAACAACTGCGCCGAGCGAGGCATTATCGTCATCGGTACCACCAACCGCCCAGAGAGGATTGATCCCGCGATATTGCGTACGGGACGTATGGATAAGATTCTCTATGTTGATATGCCAAATGCGGAGGTTCGAGAGTCGCTTTTTAAGATGAATCTCGAGCGCCGTTATGCCGATAATTCGATTGATTATAAGGCTCTTGCGGAGATTACAGAGGGGTACGTCGCAAGCGACATTGCCTACATCATAAACGAGGCTTCTCTCACGGCTGCGATTGCCGATGAGCCTATCTCGGAGCGTCTGTTACGTGAGCAGATTGCCATAACGCGAAGTTCTATCTCAAAGGCCGAGATTGCCGAATATGAGCAGATGCGTAGGCGCTACGATAGCCACAATGGTAGGGCTGCCCTGCAACGAAGAATAGGCTATGCAGTGAGTGCCGATGCGGTTTAGCGCAGCCAGAGATAACGAAAACTATGTGAGTTGAGGATAAAAGTGTTGAAATTCCCAAAATTTTTCGTATCTTTGCGTGCTAATAATGATTAATAAACATCACACGATGAAGAACATACGTAACTTTTGTATTATCGCTCACATCGACCACGGTAAGAGTACACTTGCGGACCGCCTTTTGGAGAAGACTAACACGCTGAACCAGCGTGAGATGCAGGCTCAGGTACTCGATGATATGGACCTTGAGCGCGAGAAGGGTATCACCATCAAGAGCCACGCCATTCAGATGGAGTACAAGGCCAAGGATGGTCAGATGTACACCCTCAACCTTATCGACACCCCAGGACACGTTGACTTCTCATACGAGGTGTCGCGTGCTATTGCCTCGTGCGAGGGTGCATTGCTTGTTGTAGATGCTACGCAGGGTATTCAGGCACAGACAATTTCAAACCTATATCTCGCTCTTGGTCAGGACCTTGAGATTATCCCCGTACTCAATAAGATTGACTGCGAGTCGGCGATGATTGATGAGGTTAAGGACCAGATTATCGACCTTATCGGTTGCAAGGATGAGGATATCCTTTTGGCTTCGGGTAAGACAGGTCAGGGTGTTGAGGAGGTTTTGGAGGCTATCGTGGAGCGTGTTCCAGCACCAGAGGGTGACGAGAATGCACCACTTCAGGCACTTATCTTCGACTCGGTGTTTAACCCATTCCGTGGCGTTATTGCATATTTCCGCGTCTTCAACGGTACTATCCACAAGGGCGAACACGTTAAGTTCTTCAACGCTGGTAGTGAGTATGATGCCGATGAGATTGGTGTGTTGAAGCTAAAGATGGTTGCCCGCGATGAGATTAAGGCGGGTGACGTAGGTTACATCTGCTCGGGTATCAAGAACTCTACGGATGTTAAGGTGGGTGATACAATCACCTCGGTGGAGAATCCTGCCCTCGAGGCTATTGCAGGTTTCGAGGATGTGAAGCCTATGGTCTTCGCGGGTGTATATCCTGTTGAGGCAGACCAGTACGAGGATTTGCGTGCGTCGCTTGAGAAGCTTAAGCTCAACGATGCGTCGCTTACCTTCGAGCCAGAGAGCTCGTTGGCTTTGGGCTTTGGTTTCCGTTGCGGCTTCCTCGGCTTGTTGCATATGGAGATTATTCAGGAGCGTTTGTATCGTGAGTTCGATATGGATGTTATCACAACTGTGCCTAACGTATCGTACCACATCACAACTACGCTTGGTGAGGAGCTTGAGGTGCATAACCCCTCGGGCCTTCCAGAGATTACTAAGGTGGCAAAGATTGAGGAGCCATATATCCTTGCGCAGATTATCACCAAGGCCGACTTCCTCGGTAATGTGTTGAAACTCTGTATTGATAAGCGCGGTGTTATGAAGAATCAGACCTTCATCACGCAGGACCGTGTGGAGGTAAACTTCGAGATGCCACTCTCGGAGATTGTCTTC
>JAFYRB010000066.1 GCA_017559615.1 Alistipes sp.
GGTATGTGGAAGCCATAATGGCATCGCCCGCTACACCATCGGACAGAAGCGCGGCGAGGGATTAAAGGATGGTTTGAGGGTGGTAGATATCGACGCAGCGAATAATCTCATCATCGTCGGTGCAAGCACATCACTATATAAACATAAGCTATATATAACCGATTGTAATATAGTAGATATCAACGAACTACTCACGGCCGATGACATCACTATTAAGATACGTGGCATTGGCGTAAATCCTCTGCAACCCGTTAGCATTGAGAGATGGGAAAGTGGCTTTGTGATTCATACCCCCGATGCGGCATTTGCACCCGCAAAAGGTCAACCTTTGGTTTTCTATCGTAATAATCGGGTTATTGGTGGAGGTATTGTTGTAGGTTTCAATTAAATATTGTACATTTGCCTCTCATTTTTAATGATATGGTTAAACGTCTTTATAACTGGATACTATCGTGGAGCGAGAGCCGTTGGGGCTGGCTTGCGCTCTTTGCCATAGCCCTATTCGAGGCGAGTTGGTTTCCCCTTCCACCCGATATTTTGCTTATAGCACTCTGCTTGGGTGCCACTAAAAAATCGTTCCGTTTTGCCACACTCTGCCTCACAGGCTCGATTCTTGGTGCGGCACTCGGCTACGGCATCGGTTACTTCCTATGGACCACACCCGCGGGCGAGGCATCTGCCATTGCCAACTTCTTCTACGACCACATATTTAGCGTTGAGAGTTTTAATAATGTAGGTGCGTTGTACGACAGATTTAATTTCTGGATTGTCTTCACCGCAGGTTTCACGCCGCTACCATTCAAGCTCTTCACCATCGCTGGAGGTATGTTTCACATCAATTTCCCGATGTTTATCATTGCCTCTATCGTATCACGTGGCCTACGATTCTTCCTCATCGCAGGACTTATTTGGAAGTTTGGTGCGCCTATCAAGGGTTTTATCGACAAGTATTTCAACCTCTTGGCAACGCTATTTACCATATTGCTAATAGGTTGTACACTGCTCGCCTTCTGGCTCTTTGGTAATGGCGAGATGTAATAAACTAATGTAAGATATTGATTATGTTATACTTTGGACTTATAGGCCGTAGCCTCTCACACTCCTTCTCTCGCAACTTCTTCACTGCAAAGTTCGAGGCGGAGCAGCGTGCAGCAGACTACTCACTAATAGAGGTTGAGGATATCTCGACCATCAACAACATCATAGCCCGACATAGCCTTGTAGGCTTCAATGTCACAATACCATACAAGGAGAGCATCATCCCTTACCTCGACGAGTTATCTGCGGAGGCGGAGGCTGTTGGAGCAGTAAACTGCGTTGTTGTGCGCGATGGCAAGACTATTGGCCATAATACAGATATCAAGGGTATCGAGGCCTCATTAGGTTGGCTGACAATCGACGAAAACACCAAGGCATTGGTACTTGGTACGGGTGGCGCATCGAAAGCGGTTCAGTATGTTCTCAAAAAGATGGGCATCGAGTTTAAGGTTGTGTCACGCGATGCGGAGCGTGGCGATTTGACCTACGAGCAGCTTACCGCAGATATCATCCAGGAGCATCACCTTATCATCAACGCCACACCCGTTGGAACTACACCAAACACCGAGGAGGCTCCAGCATTGGACTACTCGGCTATCGGCGAAAAGCATCAGCTCTTCGACTTGGTATATAACCCTGCTACGACGGAGTTCCTAAAGCGCGGTGAGGCGCAAGGCGCAAATACGATGAATGGCATCTTAATGCTTCAGACACAAGCCATTGCCTCGTGGCATATCTGGCAGCGCGAGTTGAATATCGAGTAAAAAGTAAAGGGAGAACGATGATGTTCTCCCTTTCTCTTTCGATAGTAAAACTAAATATGGGGGCTAATAGTTTTCGTTGCGTAGAAGTTGTACTGCACTCTCGGCATCCTCACTTCTCACCATCAGTCGCATTGGAAAGGCTCCAACCGAGTATATTGCCGACATATACTCATCGTTCAACACACAAAAGATTCCCGCACTATCCAAGATAGACTTGGCAATCTCGGCTTGCATAGGATTGTCATACACCTCTATGACAACCAATGTAGAGGTCATTGCGTCCATAACGTAAACTATTTAAAGTTATTCAGATGTAAAGTTAGGAAAATATATCGAGAAATACAACACTTCCAACGCTCTATTTTCCAAAAAATATGCCTATATTTGTACGCTAATATATAATTGATAGAATATGTACCCTTTTGTACACCTACACGTTCATAGCCAGTACTCTCTGTTGGATGGCCAGGCGAGCATCTCGAAGCTCGTCGATAAGGCTATTGCAGATGGTATGCCTGGCATTGCGCTTACCGACCACGGTAATATGTTTGGTGTCAAGGAGTTCTTCAACTACGTAAAGAAGAAAAATGGTGCGCGTAAGGATAAGATTAAGACACTTACGTCACTTATCGAGCGACTCGAGAATGGCACTGCCACACCTGCGGAGATGGGCGATGATGCACAGGCTGCATTGGCAAAGGCACGTGTCGAGTTGGACTCTCTACCAAAGGCAGACTTCAAGGGTATTATAGGTTGTGAAGTTTATGTAGCACGTCGCGGCTTGCACCTCCGCGAGAAGGCTCTTGGTGATTATAGCGGTTACCACCTTATCCTTCTTGCGAAAAATATGAAGGGATACAAGAACCTCATCAAGATTGTATCGAAGGCATACACCGAGGGTTTCTATGGACGTCCACGTACCGACCGTGCGGAGTTGGAGAAGTACCACGAGGGTATCATCTGCTGCTCGGCGTGTATTGGTGGCGAGATTCCACAGCATATCCGCGCAGGAAATATCGACAAAGCCCGCGAGGCGATTCTCTGGCATAAGAGCATCTTTGGCGATGACTACTACCTTGAGCTTCAGCTTCATAAGGCTACTGTAGAGCGTGCCAACCACGAGACACACAAGATTCAGGAGGTTGTTAACGAGCATCTCATTTCGCTCTCTCGCGAGTTGGGTGTTAAGTTGGTGTGTACCAACGATGTCCACTTTGTAGACGAGGAGCACGCCGAGGCTCACGACCGCCTAATCTGCTTGGGTACGAGCAAGGATTTTGACGATCCAAAGCGAATGCTCTACTCGAAGCAGGAGTGGATGAAGACCACGGCGGAGATGAACGCCATCTTCGACTACATCCCCGAGGCTCTAACCAACACAGTAGAAGTATGCAATAAGGTGGAGGGATACTCCATCGATCACGCCCCTATTATGCCTACGTTTGCCATCCCCGAGGAGTTTGGAACGGAGGAGGGCTATCGTGCTACACTCACCGAGAAGGACCTCTTTGATGAGTTCACTCGCGATGAGAATGGCAACGTGGTAATGTCGGAGGAGGATGCCAAGAAAAAGATTGAGAAATTAGGAGGTTACGACAAATTATATCGAATAAAGCTTGAGGCGGACTACCTTGCGAAATTGGCAATGGATGGTGCGCATAAGCGCTATGGCGAGGTCCTCGACGAGGAGACCGTTACGCGCCTGAAGTTCGAGTTGCACATTATGAAGACTATGGGTTTCCCTGGTTACTTCCTTATCGTGCAGGACTTCATCCGCGCAGCTCGTGAGGAGCTTGACGTGTCGGTAGGCCCTGGTCGTGGTTCTGCCGCAGGTTCTGCCGTAGCTTACTGCTTGGGTATCACACAGATAGACCCTATTAAGTACGACTTGCTGTTCGAGCGATTCTTGAACCCCGACCGTATCTCATTGCCCGATATTGATATCGACTTTGATGATGATGGTCGTGGCCGAGTGCTTAATTGGGTAACACAGAAATATGGTAAGGAGAAGGTTGCGCACATCATCACCTATGGTACTATGGCCACAAAGATGGCTATCAAGGATGTTGCGCGTGTGCAGAAGCTCCCACTACAACAGGCCAACCAGCTTTGTAAGTGGATTCCAGAGCGTATTCCTGACCCTAACGACCACGATAAACTCCTGAAAATCAACCTTCGCAATGCCATTATGGCAGTACCAGAGTTGAAGGAGGCAGAGGAGTCTAACGATCCAATTATGCGCGATACTATCAAGTATGCAAAGATGCTTGAGGGTAATGTGCGAGGTACGGGTGTTCACGCTTGCGGTACGATTATCTGCCGCGATGATATCACCGACTGGGTACCTGTAAGTACCGCTACGGATAAGGAGACGGGCGAGAATATGCTCGTTACGCAGTACGAGGGTGCAGTGATTGAGGATACGGGACTCATCAAGATGGACTTCTTGGGCCTTAAAACCCTATCCATCATCAAGGATGCTGTCGAGACAGTTCGCCAAACCCACGGCGTATATATCGACATCGACAACATTCCGATTGACGATAAGAAGACATACGACTTATATTGTGCGGGAGGCACCATAGGTACGTTCCAGTTCGAGTCGCCAGGTATGCAGAAGTATCTTCGCGAGTTGCAGCCTTCGACCTTCGAGGACCTTATTGCGATGAATGCGCTCTATCGTCCAGGCCCTATGGACTACATCCCCGATTTTATCGACCGTAAGCACGGACGTAAACCTATCGTTTACGATATCCCGATTATGGAGCGCTACCTGAAGGATACCTACGGTATTACGGTATATCAGGAGCAGGTGATGTTGCTCTCGCGTCTGTTAGGTAACTTCACGCGAGGCGAGTCGGATACCCTGCGTAAGGCGATGGGTAAGAAGATTAAGTCGAAGCTTGACGAGCTGAAGCCAAAGTTTATCGAGGGTGGTAAGTCAAATGGCCACGATGAGAA
>JAFYRB010000067.1 GCA_017559615.1 Alistipes sp.
AGGAAGAACAGCTACGTCACTAACTACCAAAAGCTTGTGGTATGCAGGAACCTCCAAAACTGTAACGTGGCTCAATACAGTACCCTGTGGCAACAAACCCCACTCCTTGTTCAAGATACCACGCATATACTTATCAGTTGGCACAACACCCTTCATCAAAACGTCGTACTCACCGTTGTGAACAGCCTTAACAGCAATCTCAACAGCCTTTACGTCCTCAGACTCTGGGATGATAGTGTACTGGTTGATATCTACGCCCTCAGCCTCGCAAGACTTCTTAATCTCCTCTGGATCACCAACCAAAGTTACCTCTGCAAGACCTGCCTTGATAGCCATATCGGTAGCACCGATAGAGTGTGTATCCTGACCATAAGCTACGATCATCTTCTTCTTACCACGTGCAACGGCAGCTGCAACCAACTCGTCCAAATGCTTAATCATAATTGTTCGATATTTTTATAGTTAATAATTTATTTGTCGTTATTACTTTGTAAGGCGGAAGGTATCCTTTGCGATTACCAACTCCTCGTCTGTGCAGATTACTGCAGCCTTAACGCGTGAGCCCTCGGCAGAGATCTCATAGTCTGTACCACGCTTACCACGGTTACGAACAGCATCGAAATCAATACCCATAAACTCCATATTCTGAAGCACGTACTCACGAACCTCTGGTGAGTTCTCACCAACACCACCTGTGAAGATTACGAGGTCTACGCCACCCATCTCTGCAGCATACTCACCTACGAACTTCTTGATGCGGTTGCAGTACATATCACGAGCCAAGATAGCGCGCTCGTTACCCTCATCGTATGCAGCGTCGATATCACGCATATCGCTTGAGATACCTGAAAGGCCCTGAACACCTGACTTCTTGTTGAGCATAGAGTCGAGCTCTGCGTATGTCATACCCTCCTTTACAGCAACGTATGTAGCAGCGCTAACATCCATAGAACCAGCACGTGTACCCATTACAAGACCATCGAGTGGTGAGAAGCCCATAGATGTATCGAATGACTTACCATTCTTAACTGCTGTTACAGATGCACCGTTACCAATGTGGCAAGTGATAATCTTTGAGTTCTCGAAATCGAGACCAAACATCTCTGCACCTACGCGAGCAACAAACTTGTGGCTTGTGCCGTGGAAACCATACTTACGAACGCGATACTTCTCGTAGTACTCGTAAGGAATAGCATACATATAGTTAATTGCAGGGATAGTGTGGTGGAATGATGTATCGAATACAGCCACCTGCTTGATACCTGGCAACACCTTCTCCATTGAGAGAATACCCTCAAGGTTAGCTGGGTTGTGAAGTGGAGCGATAGAGTATAGAGACTCAATCTTAGCCTTAACCTCCTCATCCACGAGGCAGCTATCTGTGAAGAACTCACCACCGTGTGCTACGCGGTGACCAGCAGCCTTAAGCTCGTCGAGTGATGAGATTACGCCGTGCTCTGGGTGTGTCAATGCGTCGAGAACCAAACGGATACCAGTTGTGTGATCTGGAATTGGGCAGTGCAACTCAAACTTATCCTTACCCTGTGGCTTGTGTGTAAGATCGCCCTCGGCGAGTCCGATACGCTCTACAAGACCCTTGGCCAAGAGCGTGTGCGATGCCTCAACAACGTCAAGTACCTGATACTTGATTGATGAGCTACCGCAATTAAGAACCAAAATTACCATCTCTTTATTGTGTTTTTAGTTAATATGTTGTCGAAAAAAGTGTGCGAACGATGTTTGCACTAAAACTATACAAAGGTAGTAAATTTCGGGTGACTTTCCAACCAAATTTAAAACTTTTTTTACCGTTCATTTTTTCACAGTAAAAGCGACCTATTTTTTATCGCTATATCACATATTTTATTAGTCTATTTTCGATGCTCCATTTAGACCAAATTTATACCATACATCCACAAAGACAACCTCGCCCTATAAAATTAATAGAGGTATAGCTTTGTTTTTTCGTCAATAATTCGTATATTTGCACGAATTACACTCGCGCGACTGCGCGAAATCACCTTAAAACTGTTTAACGATGGCTACTGAAAAGATCAACCTTACGGCTCCTGAAGAGCCTGTCGGCACCATTGCCGAAGATGCGCAGACTTCCTCTTATGAGACAACCAACGACACCGACGTCGACGCTTACCACGCGCAGATGAGCGAGAGCTTCGCCGATGAGGATGCAGCACTTGCTGCAGACGAGGCAGGACTCGATATTGGTGAGGAGACCACCGAGGAGGAGGCAACACTACCTGCCAACAGCGACGACCTTTCGGGCCTATCGGAGAGCGAGTTAGTAGCGCTCTTTGCCGAGAAGGTGGAGTCGGAGCCTGTGCAGACGCTGCGCCCTGTGGTTGAGGCCATCAAGATTGCATTCTATAAACTACACCGCGCTAAGGTAGAGGCGGAGCGCAAGGCATTCCTCGAGGCTGGTGGCAACGAGGAGGCGTTCACCCCATCTGCAGATGCTGATGAGATTCGCTTCAAGGAGCTATTTGCACTCTACCGTAGCGAGCGCGACAAGCACATCGCGGAGCTTGAGGCAAACAAGGAGCAGAACCTCAAACTCAAACTTGCACTTATCGAGGAGCTAAAGGAGCTTATCAACTCGGACGAGACTATGAACACCACCTTCGCACGTTTCCGCGAGTTGCAGCAGCGTTGGAAGGAGATTGGTCTTGTGCCACAGCAGAACGTCAAGGACCTTTGGGAGACCTACAATCTCTATGTTGAGAACTTCTACAACTTCATCAAGATTAACAAGGAGCTTCGTGACCTCGACCTTAAGAAGAACTACGAGATTAAGATTAGCCTCTGTGAGCAGGCCGAGGAGCTAACCCTCGAGACACAGATTGTCGAGGCCTTCCGCCGCCTTCAGAAACTCCACGACGAGTGGCGCGAGACAGGTCCCGTAGCTGCCGAGTTCAAGGAGGCTTTGTGGGAGCGTTTCAAGGAGGCTTCGAGCCGCATCAACAAGCGCCATCAGGAGCATTTCGAGAGTCTTAAGGCCGAGCAGACAAAGAACCTTGCCCTAAAGCTTGAACTTTGCGAGAAGGTTGAGGCATTGGTAGCCCGCCCAATCGTTTCACGCAAGGATTGGAATAAGGCCAGCGAGGAGCTTCTTGAGATACAGAAGGTGTGGAAGACTATTGGTTTTGCACCAAAGCGAGATAACAATCGTATTTATGAGCGTTTCCGTGCTGCGTGCGACAAGTTCTTCGACCTTAAGCGCGAGTACTACGCTGGTCAGAAGAGCGAGATGGAGCATAACCTCGCCCTCAAGACCGAGCTTTGCGCCGAGGCCGAGACACTCGCAATGTCAGAGGATTGGAAGCGCGCAACAGACGAGCTTATCACACTTCAGGCTCGTTGGAAGGAGGTAGGTCCTGTGGCACGTCGCCACTCGGATGCTATCTGGAAGCGTTTCCGTGCTGCGTGCGACAAGTTCTTCGAGCGTAAGGCACAGCACTTCGCATCGGTAGATAGCCAGCACGAGGAGAACCTCAAACTTAAGCAGGCGCTCCTCGAGGAGATGCGCACTGCCGATATCAAGACAGGAGGCTTCGAGGCTATCAAGGCTTTCCAGCGCCGTTGGAGTCAGATTGGCTTTGTACCTATCAAGTTCAAGGATGCGTTGCAGAAGGAGTATAAGGCGATTGTGGATGGTATGTTTGCCACACTCCGCTCTTCGGAGCGCGACCGCTCTATCAACCGCTTCCGTGAGCGAGTAACAACAATGAAGGGTAGCGGACAGCTTCGCTCGGAGCGTGAGCGTCTCTTCAACAAGGTTCGCCAGATGGAGCAGGATATCGCAACGTTGGAGAACAACATCGGCTTCTTCTCAAAGTCGAAGAATGCAGATGCTCTTATCGCCGATGTCCGCGAGAAGATTGAGCGCACGAAGCGTGATATGGCCGAGATTATCGAGAAGATTCGTCTTATTGATGAGCAGGAGGCCAACGCATAGTCATAACGAAAACTACACAAACAAGAGAATAAAGAAAACGTAAAAAACTATAATGCTATGAAACTTTCTAAACCAAAGTACATATTCGTAACCGGAGGTGTAGCCTCATCACTTGGAAAAGGTATTATCTCAGCATCTATCGCACGTCTCCTCCAGGCACGTGGTTACTCTGTAACAATTCAGAAACTCGACCCATATATCAACGTCGACCCAGGTACGCTTAACCCTTATGAGCACGGCGAGTGCTACGTAACCGAGGATGGTACAGAGACTGACCTCGACCTCGGTCACTACGAGCGTTTCACATCTATTCAGACTACCAAGAACAACAACGTTACCACAGGTAAGATTTACCAGTGTGTAATCGACAAGGAGCGTAGCGGTGAGTTCCTCGGTAAGACCGTGCAGGTTATCCCTCACATCACCGACGAGATTAAGCGCCGCGTGCAGCTCTTGGGTGCAACAAAGAAGTACGACGTTATCATCACAGAGATTGGTGGTACAGTAGGCGATATCGAGTCATTGCCATTTATCGAGTCTGTTCGTCAGCTTCGCTATCAGTTGGGCTACCAGAACACCGTTTTGGTACACTTGACACTTATCCCATATATGGCCGCATCGGGCGAGCTTAAGACCAAGCCTACGCAGCACTCTGTAAAGGAGCTTTTGTCTTACGGTTTGCAGCCAGATGTATTGGTACTCCGCTCGGAGCATATCCTTGGCGAGGATGTACGTCGTAAGGTAGCGTTGTTCTGCAACGTTACTCCAGAGGCTGTTGTTGAGTCTATCGACGTTCCTACAATCTATGAGGTGCCATTGCGTATGCACGCCCAGAATCTCGATGGCGTATTGCTCGAGAAGCTCGGCTTGGAGTCTGACCAGGAGCCAAACTTGACAGAGTGGGAGGCATTCGTAGAGCGCGTCAAGAACCCAAAGAGCGTTGTAAATATCGCATTGGTTGGTAAGTACACCGAGTTGCCAGATGCTTACAAATCTATCAGCGAGTCGTTCATCCACGCAGGCGCTGTAAACGAGGTTAAGGTTAAGCTCCACTACGTAAACTCGGAGCGTTTGACTATCGACAATGTTAAGGAGCAGCTCGGCTGTATGTCAGCTATTATGGTTGCCCCAGGTTTCGGTAACCGCGGTATCGAGGGTAAGTTGGTCGCAGTGCGCTATGCTCGCGAGAACAACGTTCCATTCTTTGGTATCTGCCTCGGTATGCAGTGCGCAGTTATCGAGTTTGCACGCAACGTCCTCGGCTGGAACGACGCAAACTCAAGCGAGATGGCACAGACAAAGCACGCCGTAATCGACCTTATGGAGGAGCAGAAGAAGGTTACTGCAAAGGGCGGCACTATGCGTCTTGGTGGCTATCCTTGTCACCTCGCAGCAGGCTCACGCTCTGCAGAGGCTTACGGCGCGGAGAATGTTGTGGAGCGTCACCGTCACCGCTATGAGTTCAATAGCACATTCCTTGCAGACTTCGAGGCTGCGGGTATGAAGGCCGTAGGTACAAACCCTGACACAGGTCTTGTAGAGGTTGTGGAGATTCCATCACACCGCTGGTTCGTAGGTACGCAGTACCACCCAGAGTATCACTCTACAGCAGCTAATCCTCACCCACTCTTCGTGAGATTTGTGAAGGAGGCGCTTGCATACCGCGATGAGCAGACAAAATAATTGGCACATATTAACGTTTACACACTGAAATACTAACAACCACCGTGATGGTGGCTTAACACATAGAGATGAATAAGAATACTATTATTGGCATTGTGCTGATGATTGCTCTGTTTGTAGGCTTCTCGTTCTACCAGAGCTATGAGATGGAAAAGCAGCAGGAGATTCTCAACCAGAAGGCAAAAACAGAGCAGGCAGAGCGCGCTAAGCGTATCGCCGAGGCTGAGGCAGAGCGTCTACTCGAGGAGCAGATGACCGAAGAGGAGCGCTTCACTCGTGATTCAATTGCTAATGTCGAGCGTATGAACGCCGAGGTATACCACCACGGCTCTACACTCTACGCTGCTACACAGGGTAGCGAGGAGGTTGTAACCATCGAGAATGAGTTTATGAGCGTTGCGTTCAATAACCTCGGAGGTAAGGTTGCGAACGTTACCCTTAAGAACTACACCCGCTATGAGGAGGGTGAGCGTGATGAGTTGGTGCAGCTTATGGTACCAAATAGCGCAAAGATGGGTATCTCACTCTATCGCAATGGCGCAGAGCAGGCACTTAATACCAATGACTACTTCTTTACTCCATCGATTGAGACTCTCGAGAATCGCACAGTTGTTACTATGCACCTCGACGTGGAGCGCGATGCTTGGGTAGAGTATGTATACACCGTACACAACACTGGCGATGCAAGTCGCGACTACTTGGTAGACTTCACCATTCGCCAGCATAACGTAGCCTCAATGCTTCGTGGCAACGAGATTTCGTTGGGCTGGAGCAACCGCTCACTAAAGAACGAGCGTAGCTTCCAGAACGAGGCTATGGCAACAACAATTGCATACTCGGAGGATGGCGACGTTGACGAGCTTGACTCGGATGGCGAGCGCGAGAGCATCGAGGAGCTTAATTGGGTTGCATTCAAGCAGCAGTACTTCTCTTCAGCGTTTATCGCCCAGCAGAACTTCACAGCTGCAATGAGCTTCAAGAGCGCAAAGAACGAAAACTCTGGATTTATTAAGGAGTTTGATGCCTTGATCAGCATCCCTTACACCGAGGGTGCAGAGCAGTATAACTTCGCATTCTACTATGGTCCTAACGACTATCGCATTATGCGCGATGTTGAGTTTATGGGCAAGAAGGCTGACCTTCAGGAGATTATCCCTATGGGTGGTGTATTGATTGGTTGGTGGAATAAGTTTATCACAATCCCTATCTTCCACTGGTTGAGCAACCACGGTCTTGGCTTCGGTCTTATCATCCTTCTTCTCACACTCTTCGTGAAGATGGTAATCCTGCCACTCACATACAAGAGTTATATGTCAACCGCGAAGATGCGTGCTATTCGTCCTGAGATTGAGGCTATCAACCAGAAGTATCCTAACCCTGACGATGCTATGAAGAAGCAGCAGGCTACGATGGAGCTTTACCAGAAGGTGGGTATCAACCCTATGGGCGGCTGCTTGCCACTTCTTATCCAGATGCCTATCCTTTGGGCTATGTTCCGCTTCTTCCCAGCAAGTATCGAGCTTCGTGGCGAGGGTTTCTTGTGGGCCGACGACCTCTCGACATACGATAGCGTTGTGGAGCTTCCATTCAACATCCCATTCTATGGCGACCACATCAGCCTCTTTGCGTTGTTGATGACCTTGGCATTGTTCGGCTACTCGTTCATCTCATACAAGCAGCAGGCAGCCTCAACCGCTGGTCAGCCAGGTGCGGGAATGATGAAGTTTATGATGGTCTACTTTATGCCATTGATGATGCTCTGCGTGATGAATAGCTTCTCTGCGGGATTGTGCTACTACTACTTCCTATCGCAGATTTTCACTATGATTATTATGTTTGCTATTCGCCGTAGCGTCAACGACGAGAAGATTCGTGAGAAGCTTCTTACGCATAAGCCACGCAAGAAGTCACGCTTCCAGGAGCGTTACGAGGAGGCGCTAAAGCAGCAGCAGGAGCAGATGACCATAAATCGTGAGATGCGTCGCCAGCAGCGTCGCTAATCGGACACTTATATTAATATAATAGGGGCGATTCCTTCGGGTGTCGCCCTTGTTATTTTATGCTGCTTACCACGCCACAAAGTTCAAATAACGAGATTCATAGCGACAAAATAACCAGATAACATACAAAAGCATACTTAATTAATAAAAAGAGGTAAAAAGTTTGTGCGTTTGGCGTAAAAATTATTATCTTTGCTCAATTGAAAACCCAACTTTTATCGTATGGCAATTAAGAATAATGTTATGATTGTACGCCAGAGACTTCTTACGAAACTCGTAAGCCTCTGGAATGAGGGTCAGCTCGTTGAGAAGATCGACCGCTTACCTATCGAATTTAGCCCACGTAACTCACAGGTACGCGGACGTTGCTGCATCCACAAGGAGCGCGCAGTATGGAAGTATAAGTCGTTGCCTCTCTTGGGCTATGATATGACCGATGAGAGAGATGAGTTGATGCCACTCTCGGAGTATGCACAGATGGCTCTCGACCGCGAGAAGATCAAGGATAACATTATGTGCGTTATCGACGAGGCTTGTTCATCTTGCGTACGTACTAACTACGATATCACAAACCTTTGTCGTGGTTGTGTAGCACGTGCTTGTTCACACGCTTGTCCAAAGAATGCTATCGTATTCGACCCAGAGACATCACAGGGTAAGATCGACCACAGCATCTGTATCAGCTGCGGTAAGTGTCACGCTGCTTGTCCTTACCACGCTATCGTTTACATCCCTGTTCCTTGTGAGGAGGCTTGTCCTGTTGGCGCTATCTCGAAGGATGAGTATGGTGTTGAGCATATCGACGAGTCGAAGTGTATCTACTGCGGTAAGTGTATGAACGCTTGTCCTTTCGGTGCTATCTTCGAGATTTCACAGGTATTCGACATCTTGCAGGCTATCCGTCGTGGCGAGGAGGTTGTAGCAATGGTTGCTCCATCTATCCTCTCACAGTACAACGTTCCTACAGAGCAGGTATATGGTGCTATCAAGGCTATCGGTTTCAAGGATGTTATCGAGGTAGCACGTGGTGCAGAGATTACTACCGAGAAGGAGACTCACGAGTTCGCAGAGAAGATGGAGGAGGGTCAGCCATTTATGACCACATCTTGCTGTCCTTCATATATGGAGATGGCACGCAAG
>JAFYRB010000068.1 GCA_017559615.1 Alistipes sp.
AATCTTGCAATCCTCGCTTCTCTTCTTAATTGATGCTCTTACTTTCATAACCGAAGCATTCTTAATTATTTGTACCTGAAAGATATTCGACCCTTACTCAAATCGTAAGGTGTCATTTCTACTTTTACCTTATCACCGGGCAAAATCTTAATGTAGTGCATTCGCATCTTACCCGAGATATGAGCCGTGATAACGTGTCCGTTATCCAATTCCACCCTGAACATTGCGTTTGACAACGCCTCGATGATGGTTCCGTCTCGTTCAATAGCAGTCTGTTTTGCCATAAGATTTAGTTATTAATAGCCTCCTCAATGATGCTGAAATCCGTCAAAATGTCTGGGCCATCCTTGCCTACTGCCACTGCATATTCGTAGTGTGCGGCGGGCTTGCGATCCTTGGTGCGAACGGTCCAACCGTCTCGCTCAAAGACTACGTGTCGGCTGCCCATTGTAATCATCGGTTCGATACAGATTACCATACCCTCTTTCAATAATGGTCCTCTGCCTCGTGCGCCATAGTTAGGTACGCCTGGCTCCTCGTGCATCTTGCGACCGAGGCCGTGGCCCTCTAACTCACGCACTACGCCAAAGCCGAAGCTTTCTGCGTAATCCTGCACTGCCGCAGATATATCGCCTACGCGGTTACCTGCCTTGGCCTGTGCTGCACCCCTGCGAAGAGCCTCTTTGGTGACGTCGAGCAACTGTCGAACCTCGTCGCTGACCTGCCCTACAGCAAATGTATATGCTGAATCACCAACAAACCCCTTCATAACGGTGCCTAAATCCACCGATACTACATCGCCCTCTTTGATGACGTAATCTGACGGAATACCGTGAACGACCTGCTCGTTGATAGATATTGTCGACGCTGCAGGATAGCCCTGATATCCGAGGAAAGCGGGAATAGCTCCGTTGTCGCGAATAAACTTCTCGGCGATATCGTTAAGCTGGCGTGCTGTAACACCCGGCTTGATATGGCGACCTACCTCTGCAAGTGCGCGGCTCACCAAAATGTTATTCTCGCGGAGAATCTCGATCTCCTCTTTTGTTTTCAGAAATATCATCGTCTTGGCTAATAAAGCGGAGAGCTGTCTTGTGAGCTTGCTCCGAGGCAGCTCTCCTCTTGTGGTAAACTATTAGTAGCGACCCTGGATACGTCCTGTCTTCATAAGACCGTCATAGTGACGCATCAACAAGTAGCTCTCGATCTGCTTAAGAGTGTCAAGAACAACACCTACCATAATCAAAAGCGATGTACCTCCGAAGAAGTAAGCAAAGCCCTGAGTGATGCCGAGTGTCATAGCAATCGCAGGAAGAACTGTGATGATTGCAAGGAACACCGAACCTGGAAGGGTGATTCTTGTCATAATGTCGTCGATATACGAAACTGTGCTCTTACCAGGCTTAACACCAGGGATAAAACCACCGTTGCGCTTCATATCGTCCGCCATCATTTGAGGGTTAACGATAATTGCAGTGTAGAAGTAAGTAAATGCAATTACCAACACGAAAAGCGTAAAGTTGTACCAGAAGCTTGTGATATCAAGCCACTGACCACCCCAAATCAAACCAGGGATGAACATAAGTGCCTGAGCAAAGATAATAGGCATTACATTGGCAGCGTTCAACTTCAAAGGAATGTACTGACGCACACCACCATACTGCTTATTACCCACGATACGCTTTGCGTACTGTACTGGAATCTTGCGAACCGCCTGAACAATCGCGATAGCCATCATAAATACGAGAGCAAGGAATACAAGCTCTACCAAAAGCATAATGATGCTACCACCACCTGTTGTCTGGAACATAAGCTCCTGGAGGAACGATTGTGGGAGACGTGCTACGATACCAATCATAATGATCAATGAGATACCGTTACCAATACCCTTATCGGTAATCTTCTCACCAAGCCACATAATGAACATTGTGCCTGCGATAAGGATAATCACAGCTGGTACGATAAATGCACCGTTAGCGATACCCAAGAAGTCACCTGTTACAGAAACTGCGCCTGATGAAATTACCTGAGTTGCAAGGTAGGCTGGAGCCTGCAAAAGCAACACAGCGATAGTAAGGAAACGAGTCCACTGATTCATTCTGCGACGTCCGCTCTCACCCTCGCGCTGCATCTTACGGAAGTAAGGTACCATAATACCCAACAACTGAATGATGATAGACGCGGTGATGTATGGCATAACACCGAGTGCAAAGATTGAAGCCTGTGAGAACGCACCACCTGAGAAGATATTCAACAAGCCCATAAGGCTGCTGCTATCGTTCGCAAAGTTCTGTGTCCACTGCTCCAAGATTGCGTGGTTTACGCCTGGGAGAGTCACAAAGCTGCCCAATCGATAGATAAGAAGAAGGCCGAGCGTAAAGAGGATACGCTTACGAAGCTCCTCGATCTTATAGATGTTCTTGAGCGTCTCAACGAGTTTCTTGTTGGTTGCAAGTAGCGCGACGAGAGCCACTAAAATTATACCAACAATAATATACGTATTCATAAATAATTAGGTTTTTGGATTCTTAAACTTATCAACTGCTCTTCCGAAGGGAGTTCCCAGGCTTGGTAGCCCAACGTCTAAACCGATATATATATTATAATGTATTACCTGTTTTCGACGTTAGACAAACCCTCGTCCTAGCAGTCAACTGCGCCACACTACAACTTCTCTACAGAACCACCAGCAGCTACGATAGCAGCCTCTGCGCTCTTTGAGAATGCGTTAGCCTTAACAGCCAAAGCACGTGTGATAGCACCGTTACCTAGAATCTTAACCTTATCGTTGTTAGAAACGAAGCCAGCCTGAACCAAGGTCTCGAAAGTTACCTCAGTGAGGTTGTTCTTTGCTGCGAGATCCTCCAATGTAGAGAGGTTGATAGCCTTATACTCTACGCGCTTAATGTTTGTGAAACCAAACTTTGGAAGACGACGCTGCAAAGGCATCTGACCACCCTCGAAACCAAGCTTGCTTGAGTAACCAGAGCGAGACTTCGCACCCTTCAAACCACGTGTAGAGTAACCACCGTGACCAGAACCAGCACCGCGACCCACACGCTTATCGTGGTGAGTTGCACCCTTAGCGGGCTTAAGATTATGAAGTTCCATTATTAATTTCGTTTTTCTTGGTTATACTTATTTTACCTCCTCAACACGTACGAGGTGCTTTACGCGCTCAATCATACCCTTGATGATTACTGAGTCGCTGTGCTCTACCGTCATATTGATCTTG
>JAFYRB010000069.1 GCA_017559615.1 Alistipes sp.
ACGATGCCGAGGTCCATATCGACATATTTCGACTCCTCGACAGTCGAGCAGATGATGATAAAGGCACGTGGCTCGGTACCTGGGAATGGGAGTTTCAGCTCGGGGAGCGCACCACCAAGGCGTATGTAACGAAGCACGATATCTGCCTCCGCGTCAAGCACTGGGCGGAAGCGCAACACCTGCTGGTTACGTGCCGAGGGACATAGCGTAGCGACCTCTATTATTCTACGCATCTGGTCCTCGCGTACCTGAAACGAGGTGTCGTAGCCACGATAGCTACGGTTATGTAGTAGAAGTCGGCGCAGCGTTGCGGCGCGCTTACGTGCGGGTTGCTGCGAGAGGTAATCCTCCATTCGCTTTTCGAGATAGTTATCTGCCATAGTAGTAGGAATGAAAATTCATTTATACAAAGATAACAAAAAGTTGTGAGGTTACAACACTTCGCACGCTCCAAAGTGATATGATGTGCTTGTAGTAGGAGCATCTAATGATGCCAAAGATACAAAAAGGTGCGAGGATACAACACTTCGCACGCTCCAAAGTGGTAGGATGTGCTTGTAGTAGGAGCATCTAATGATGCCAAAGATACAAAAAAAGTTGTGAGGTTACAACACTTCGCGCGCTCCAAAGTGATATGATGTGCTTGTAGTAGGAGCATCTAATGATGCCAAAGATAACAAAAAGTTGCGAGGATACAACACTTCGCACGCTCAAAAAAAAAGTATCCCAAGCATAACGCCTGGGATACTCGTTTATAGTTCTGCTGCCGAGGCAGCTTGGAAGCTCAAATTACTTCGCAGGGAAATCTACGCCGTAAATCTGCTTGAACAACGCCTGTACACGTGCGTGGTAAGCCTCCTCAGAGTTGTCGTGCTTCTGCTCAGGTACGATGCGCTTGATAGCCTTTGACTCATCAACTACAAGAGGAGTTACAGAGTATGTACGCTGCTTAGCCTTTGGAGCCTCGCCAAGTGAGTTAACAGCCTTCGCTGTGCCCTTACCTACTGCAACGTTAGCCTTTGCAGACTGTGTTGAAGCACCCTTACGCTTGAGGACTACATCGCCACAAACCTGTGGGTTGAGTGGAGTAGCCTGACCATACTGGAGCTGTGCTACACAAGGGTAGTAAGTCTCAACAGCTGGGTTGCCATTAGCGTCAGTGTAGTTGTATACGATAGGCTTGATAGTAATAGTATTGCCATCCGCAGAAACCTCAACAGGGAAGCGTGAATCGAGTAGCAACTCACCCTTAGAGTTGTATACTGGAGCGCCGATGTATGACGAATTACCGATAGCCAACATATAGAATGTGTAGTCGATACCGTAGTAGAATGCCGACATTGGGAACTCACGCTCGATGTTGAGTGGCAACCATACGTTACCATTAGCATCAATCTCAAGGTTCCACTTTGGACCGAAGTCGTAGAACATATCAGCAACAGTAGCTACAGAGAACTCTGAAGAGATAAACAAATCCCAAGGAGTCTGAACAACGCCGAGGTTGTATGCTGGGTCAGTGAAGTTGTAACCAAGGCACAAAAGACGGTTGAAACCACGTGTACGCTGGTTGTACAACTTTGCAGTCTGCTGGAACTCCTCGAAGAGCTCGTCAGTCTTATCGCGGCTGATACCCCACTCCTTATAGAGCTCATATACTGAATCATCGAGGTAATCTGGACACTCTACACCTGAAGCGATAGTAACATTTGAAGTGTAGTTACCGATTGGCTGCCAGTAAGCCTCAGCAGTCTCTGTTGCAGCGACATACTGCTTCATAGGCGCTGTAGCCTCCCACTCGCCACAAAGGGTTGTGAAGAGCTGTGACTCTACACGTACTGGGAAGTTAGCGTTAGGAGTAGTAACCTCAGCAACAGCCTTTGTGTTAGGATCATCAGGGTTGTTAGAAGAGCCCTCCCAGTTGTAAACAAGCATTGCAAGACGTGTTGTAGCGTTATCGCGGCTTGATACTGTAAAGTTAAAACCAGCCTCAGAGTTAATCTGCTCGATAGCTGTCATATCAACGTGAAGTGGGTTACCCATCTCCTTAAGAAGGTCTGTGTAAGAGTATGACTTAAGAATCTGGTCAAACTCACGAACATAGTTACAAGCGAAGTAAACCTCAGTTACATCGTTAGTACCGTAGTTAGGGTTCTTAACGTTGAATGTAGCGCTGTATGGATCCTCTGTCTCAATTGGAGTGATGATAACCTCTGGCTTTGACAAAGTTACCTCTGGCAAAGTAAAGGTAGTAGTGTTGAAGCACTGCAAAGTACCAGCCTGGTCACCAATACCAGATACCAATACGCGAATCTCCTGACCTGCCATACCCTTAGTATCAACAAACCACTCATTGAGCCACAACTCAGATACTGGATCTGTAGTCATATGAACACCGAATGTCATCAATGAGAAGTAAGAACCTACGAACCAACGCAAGTAATCCTCGTTGTTGTCGATAAGTGGCAAAATCTGTGTCTGGTACTCTGACTCTGTACAGAGCAATACGTTGTAGAGCAATACCTCCTCGTCAGCTTTGAATGAGATACAAGCGTTGATAGGAGTCTTATCAGTAACCTTAATCTCTACGTTAGCATCCATAATCTCTGGCTCGAGAGTATCTACCTGAATACGCTGGTAGTAACCTGTCCAATACTTCTCCGAGTCGTAAGCCTCAGTATCAACCTCATTTATCCAACGCAAGAAGTCGTACATAGGCTCGTAGTAACCTGGCTTCCAACCTGCAGGATATGCCCAGATTGTACGATCGAGATATGTCAACTCATCGTAATATGACACAAGCTCAAACTCACCATCGCCATTCTCGTCAACGTAGCAGATACGCTCGTTAGGATCGTCCATATAGCTAAACTCACCGATGAGGAATATACCTGGCTCACCAGGAACCTTAGGGTCTGCATACTCTGCACCATCAGGAACGATGTTACCCTGGTCATCACGCTCGTAGTTATAGTACTCATCATAGCGAACAGTTCTGTCGGTAGTTGTGTACTGTGCAGCGTTGTAGAGCAACATATCAATCTCCATTGAGCCCATCTGCTTGCTATAGTTGTACATAGGGAGTGAAGTGGTAGAGTAACGCAAAGCGTTGCCGCGCTGCTTAACCTCCTCTGGAACCTGTACGTGAACAGCGAAACCATCGTTCTTACGCTCAACAATAGTCAATACATCGCCATAGTTTGTTGTTGTGAACTCTGCGACCTTAACCTCTCCGTAAATCTTGTTGTCAGACTGACGGAAGGCGAAGTAAACCTTGTGAGATGTATTAGCCTCGAGGCCCTGGATGAGGACCTTATTCTCAGATACAACTGTTGTATCCTCAATCTCAACCTTAGTACCACCAGCAAGGATAGCTGTTGATGGAACATCCTTGTCGAGGATGTAGGCAAACTCCTTAACACCTGATGTCTTAACGGTAATCTCTACCGACGCAGGCGTAGGCTCACCAACCAAAACCTCGATAGAGGTCTTTGCGCTAGGGCCTGGCTCGGGGGTGTCAGGAGTACAAGCGCTAATTGCGAAACCAGCAACGAGTGCTACCATCGCAATAAGATAGTGCTTAAAATGCTTCATAAAGTTAATAATTTAGTTTTTTAAAAAATGTATATAAATTTATCTCTTTCGATTTTGGTCCGCAAATATAGAGATATATTTTGAAACTACCACATTATTAATGCAATATTTCTGCATACAATGAATTTATATTCCATTTTCATCGCTCCATAAATCAGCACTTTATCGCTTTTTTTTATGAGCCACGCAGCTGAAAATTGCATATTCTCGCATAGTGAATAAAACTGCCTTACGCAGCATATAGCCACGTAAGGCAGCGGAAACTTATATTACATTGGTTATTCCTTCACAAGAACGATGTAGTCGCTCGCTGCGAGAGTGAAGCTATGCGATGAGCCGAGCTGTACCTTCTCGCCTGTCATAAGATTTGTCCACTCGCCAGCCGATGGAACATTTACAGATGTTGTAGACTCTGCGTTGTTGAAGTTCGCAACAACGATAACCTTATCCATTACGAGTACCTTACCACCCATCTGGGCATCACCTACCGACCAAGTGTGTACGCTTACGTTATCCTGACCGTAATACTCCTCGTGGTCGGTACGCCAAGAGATAACCTTCGACATAGCATCGTAGAGAGCCTTACGGTTAGCATCCTCGAAGTAGTTCCAACGCACTGGCTTGCGACCTGTACGGCCATTCTCCTCGATAGATACGTCGTAGCCAAGCTCACCAAACTGCCACATCATCTTTGGATATGGAGTGAGGAAGTGGAAGGCGTAAACAGCCTGAAGACGCTTCGAGATAACAGCCCAATCGCCCTTAACCCAGCTCTGGCCATACTTAACAGCGTCATATGCAATACGCTCCTCGTCGTGAGTCTCGATATTGTTGATACGGCCCTTCTTGAAGTCCGCAAAGCTGCTACCTGTATAACCGAGTACCGACTGCTTGTAGCCATTGCGCTGGTTATTGTTCCAGCAGAGTGCGCCTACGCTGCTATAAAGCTCATCCTCCTCCTTCTGGTCGCAGAAGTGCTCGAAGATGATGTAAGCATCCTCATCTACGGCGCGGATAGTCTCGGCATAGTGCTTCAAGATACCAACACGCTGTGCAGAGTAGCCACCAGCATCATAGTTGCCAGGGTTCTGCACGAAGCCCTTGGTAAGGTCGAAGCGGAAGCCATCGACATTATACTCCTCCATCCAATACTCAAGAACATCGTCGAAGTAGTTTACGGTCTCTGCGTATGTGTGGTTGAAGTCGTGGAACACGCTCCAGTTGTGAGGCGCATCTACGTTGAAGAATGGATTATTCGATGCAGTCTTATTCGCACCAGCATCCCACCACATCTTCGCATAAGGGAACTGACCTGTTGCGTGGTTGAACACTACGTCGACAATAACTGCGATACCGCGCTTGTGACACTCGTCGATAAACTCCTTATAGTCCGTATCTGTACCATAAGCCTTATCTGTTGCGAAGTAGAAGCAAGGGTTGTAGCCCCAAGAGTCGTTACCGTCGAACTCCTGGATAGGCATAAGCTCGATAGCGTTAACGCCCAAATTCTCGATGTAGTCCAACTTCGCTGTAACGGCGTCGATAGAGCCCGCCTCGGTAAAGTCACGCACGAGCAACTCATAGATTGCAAGAGAGTTCTCCGCAGGACGCTCATACGATGTTGCGGTCCACTGATACTCCTCTGGGTTAATCTCGAATACCGATACGATATCCGATGTATACTCCGAAGGATAAGCCTTCAAGTTAGGATATACCGAAGCGTCAATCCACTTATCGTTCCAAGGGTCGAGAATCTTTGTTGCATAAGGGTCACCAATCTTGAGTGTACCATCTACGAGGTACTGATAGCCATACTCAACACCCTCCTCAAGACCTGAAACAGTAATCCAGAAGTAGTCGCCATCGCGCTTCATCATAGTCTCATTAGATGGAGCATACTCGTTGAAGTCGCCGAGCAACACCACTGACTTCTTGCCAGGAGCAAAGAGTACGAACGTAGCCTCATTGCCATTTACGTTTACACCACACTCCGCATCTGCAGGACGCGCTGCGCTCTCTGTCTCGCCAAGAACTGCAACAGCAATAGACTCCTCGATAGTCTCCTTACCATCGGTAGCTACAACCTTGAAGACGATATCCTCGGCCTCGGTTGGAGTGTAGGTATATGTCAATGTTGCGCCACCTGTCTCGGCAACGGCAGTATCATTCTTATACAACTTTACGTTTGTTGTAGCCTGCTGCTGTGTCTGTACAGTAATCTCATCACCCACCTGGTAGATATCACCGTGCTTTGGTGTGAGGAACTTAACAGACATACCCTCCTGAGCAAGCTCCACGAAGATATCCTGACCATTATCCTTTACCTCCAACTTGCTATCTGCCGAGCGGAATACGAAGCAGATGTGTGTTACAGTCTCGCCCTCTGGAACGTTATACCACGCGTGAACACCACCCTTGATAACGTAGTGCCAAAGGTTATCCTCCTTACGCTCAAGTTTACACTCTGGGATGTTATCACCCCATTCTGAAAGCACGTGCTTCCAGTCGCCCGTAGATGAGCTCTCGGTAGTAAGCACACCTGTATGGGCATACAACTCACCTGTAAAGCCCTCGGCAGCGGTACCTGCAGTATTGAGGATAACGGTGATATCCTCGGTCATAGCCTCTGTTACGAAGGCAGGGTCTGTAGAGATTAGCGGATACTCCGAAGGACCAGGGGTTGGCGCTGGTGGAACAGGAGGAACATCCGGGAATATGATGCCTGGATCCTTACCAGCACATCCCATCATCACGATAGCCACGAAAGCCATCATCAAAAAGCGAAGCGTTTTCATTCGATGTGTATCTAAAAAGTTAATATTGTCGGCATCGCGCTATGTATACATACATAGACTCGGCAAAGTTACACAAAATTCAGCATATAGAAAAGCACCATCGAGAGAAATTTCCCAATGGTGCTATTTTTTGTACGAATGGAGCTATTACTCCTCCGAATGGATAAGATACTCTTCCAATTTCACACGCCACTCCTCTGGCATAGCCACAGTTTGCTGCGTTTCGAAGTCGAAGGCCACCATAACGGAGCTACTCTCCGTGAGGCACTTATCGCCCAACATAATGCGCTGATGCAGAGTCATACTCTTATTTCCGATGCGCGACACATCCGTCACCACAACAATATCATCCGTAAGACGCACCTGACCATAGTAGTCGGTATGTGTCGAAGCGGTGATGATACGCAACTTATCAAAGACACCCGTAATACCCAAAACCTGAGTATAGAACGCCGTCTTACCCATATCGAAGTAGCTCTGCTGCCAGATGTTATTTACGTGCATAAACGAGTCTACATCCGAGAATCGCTTCTGTACAGGTGTTATAATCTGCTTTGCCATACCCTACTCTCTTACTGACGGATAATCTGAATCTCGGAATCCTCGCCAAAGGCGATAATAGAGCTTGGCTTGAGCGTAGGCTTACCCTCGAAGCGTGGGTGGACAACATAATCCACACCTTCGATAATCCCCTGTGCCACATCCTTTAGGCGCTTTGCCGCAACCTCGCCCGAGATATTCGCCGAGGTAGAGACAATAGGCTTGCCAAACTTACGTAGCAACGCCTGACAGAAGTCGTGCTGCGGAACACGAACGCCCAGAGTTCCCGTCTCGGGGATAAGGCTTGGCGCAACACCCGTAGCACCTGGAAGAATCGCCGTAAGAGGCTTATCCGATAGCTCCATAACCTCGAACGCAATGCCTGGAGCGCGATTTACATAGCGAACAATCATATCTGCGTCGCGGCACAAGCACAACATCGAGTGCTTATCCTGACTACGCTTTAGGGCATATACCTTCTGCACCGCCTCCTCGTTTGTAGCGTCACAACCAATGCCCCATATAGTATCTGTTGGGTAGAGGATAATACCTCCTGCGCGAAGCACCTCCACGCACTTTTCTACTGCTTTCTGCATATCTTATTTCTCTCCTCGAAGTTCCTTAAAACAGTGACGGCAAATAGGTTGATAGGTATCCTGCGCACCGAGCAACACCTGCTTATCATCCTGAGTAAGACGGTGAGAGTGGTGCGCCAAGTCGCCACAACGCACACAGATGGCGTGCACCTTTGTGACATACTCCGCAGTAGCCATAAGCGCAGGCATAGGACCAAATGGAACACCCATATAGTCCATATCCAAGCCCGCAACAATCACACGAATACCGCTATCGGCCAACTTACGGCACACCTCGACAATACCATCGTCGAAGAACTGCGCCTCGTCGATACCCACAACATCTACGTCGGTTGCCAGAAGCAGAATATTCTGCGCCGACTCCACGGGCGTAGACTGTATGGCATTCGAGTCGTGCGACACAACCTCCACCTCGGAGTAGCGCACGTCGATAGATGGCTTAAAAATCTCAACCTTGAGGTTAGCAAACTGCGCGCGCTTCATACGACGTATAAGCTCCTCGGTCTTTCCCGAGAACATCGAGCCACAGACAACCTCTATCCAACCCTTATGCTTATTACTCTCTAAAAACATTATCTCTATTAAGTTATAAATTACTCATCCAAACGGATAATCTTGGCACCCAGAGCATTAAGACGTGTATCGATATCACGATAGCCACGGTCAATCTGCTCGATATTCTGAATAGTACTTGTACCCTCGGCACTCATAGCCGCAATCAACAACGCCACACCCGCACGGATATCTGGCGAGGTCATATTCGCAGCACGTAGTGGCAAGCGGTGGTCAAGACCAATAACCGTAGCACGATGAGGATCGCAGAGGATAATCTGCGCACCCATATCAATGAGCTTATCGACGAAGAAGAGACGGCTCTCGAACATCTTCTGGTGGATAAGCACCGAACCCTTAGCCTGCGTTGCTACAACCAAGAAGATAGACAACAAATCTGGCGTAAGGCCTGGCCACGGAGCATCGGCAATGGTCATAATCGAGCCATCGATAAAGCTCTCGATGCTGTAAGTATCCTGTGCAGGGATATAGATATCGTCGCCACGCTGCTCGAAGCGGATACCCATACGCGCAAACTGCTGTGGGATGATACCGAGGTTGTCGTACGATACGTTCTTGATGGTAAGCTCCGAGCGTGTCATAGCCGCCATACCGATGAAGCTACCCACCTCAATCATATCTGGGAGCATGGTATGCTCCGTACCTCCGAGCGACTCCACACCATCAATCGTAAGCAAGTTCGAGGCGATGCCCGAAATCTTTGCTCCCATACGGTTAAGCATCTTACACAACTGCTGCAAGTATGGCTCACACGCCGCGTTGTAGATAGTCGTACGGCCCTCGGCAAGCACAGCCGCCATAACGATATTGGCAGTACCCGTAACCGAAGCCTCGTCAAGAAGCATATACGTACCCTTAAGACGCTTTGCCTCAACGGTATAGAACTCATCGCTGATATCGAAATTGAAGTCCGCACCGAGCTTCTGGAAGCCGAGGAAGTGAGTATCGAGACGACGGCGACCAATCTTATCGCCACCCGGCTTTGGCATAAAGCCTACGCCGAAACGCGTAAGGAGTGGACCAATCATCATCACCGAGCCACGCAGACGGCGGCAACGCTTATGGTAGTCCGACGTACGCAAGTACTCAAGGTCTATCTCATCGGCCTGAATTGCAAAGCAATCATCACCCATACGCTCCACCTTAACACCCATCTTCTGCAAAAGTTCGAGAAGCTGCATAACATCCGAGATAATCGGCACGTTGTGCAACACCACACGCTCTGGGGTTAGCAACGCAGCACATATAATCTGAAGGGCCTCATTCTTGGCACCTTGTGGCACAATCTCACCCTTTAGGCGATGACCACCCTCAACAACAAATTTTGCCATAGCTATATCGTTTTTCTATTTTGTTTCTTCACTTATGCCCACGAAGGCACCATTATGATGTCAAAGGTACAAAAAATTTTGGGAATTAAAGCCCCTTTTTCGCCTCTTTTATCACATATTTTTTACTCTCGGGAGCTAACCCGCAGATTACCACTCGATGACCTGCTTTCCCATTGCGCGGAGATAGTCGTTTGCAGCGGAGAAGTGCTTACAACCAAAGAAGCCTCGGTAGGCCGATAGTGGCGATGGATGCACCGCCTTGAGGATAAGGTTCTCACGAGGGTTGGCAATAGCACCCTTCTTCTGCGCATAACTACCCCACAGCATATAGACCACACCCTGCTTTCGCTCGGCGATAGCCCTAACCACAGCATCCGTAAACTGCTCCCAGCCACGTCCCGCGTGCGAGGCTGCCGTATGCGCCCTTACGGTAAGCACAGCGTTTAGAAGAAGCACACCCTGCTCTGCCCAGCGGTCGAGGTTTCCTGACGAGGGGATAGGAGTGCCAACATCCGAAGCCACCTCCTTAAAGATATTCTGCAACGAGGGTGGAAACTGCACACCATCATTCACCGAGAAGCAGAGACCATTGGCCTGTCCAGGGCCGTGATAGGGATCCTGACCAATGATAACGACCTTCAAATCATCGAACTTACACTTATCGAAGGCACGAAATATGTTACCTCCCGCAGGATATACAACACCCGAGGCATATTCTGCCTTCACGAACTTTACAAGCTCCTCGAAATAGGGTTTCGAGAACTCCTCGCCAAGAATCGCCTTCCAATCCTCGGCTATACGAACATCTGCCATACACAATATTTTAATTGCGAAGATAGAATATTTTTACTACATTTGCAAAAAGTAATATTGAGTATGGATGTGGAGCATATAATTCAGAACTTCAAGAAGCACTTTCTTCGCGACGAGGTGGCTCCTATGCGGGATATTCTGGAGTATCACGACATCAGGAGTTGGGGCGTTGAGGATGGTGGCACGATTTCGGGTTTCGGGTGGATTGAACACGAGATAAGCTTCTCGGGCGCATATATGCCCCTTACGCGCCATAGCGTAGGTATTATTGGCGAGGAGAAGATTCTCAATAGCGACCTTGGCTATGCCACCGAGGATGTTGTGGCAGGCGTGAAGTATATAGAACGCAGCGACCACTCCGAGAAGATTTACATAGCGGGCGAAATTCCCGACACGATGCTTGTGGAGCGTGACGCAGAGGGGCGTATCACGTTTTGCGGTATGCAGGAGTGTGGAGTGCGTCACGGTCTTGGCGTAGAGTTTCTCTCGGAGGGCAAGATTGTGGTGCAGCGTCGTGGCATCTGGCAACGTGGTGCGCTGACTCACTGCTGGGAGAATGGCAAATTTGTAAAATTGTAATAACTTAAAATCTTGATTATGCGAAGATTATCTCTTATATTAGCATCAATGCTTCTGTCGCTTACAACTATCACAGCACAGGAGCCTATCAAGAACATTATATTCCTTATTGGCGATGGTATGGGCCTGGCATCAGCGACAATGATGCAGGTTGAGAACGGTTACAACGAAACTATCTTCGACCGCGCGGAGAACATCGCACTACAAAAGACCTACTCGGCGGATAATCGCGTTACCGACTCGGCAGCATCGGGTACGGCATTGGCAACGGGATATAAGACCAACAACACCTACCTCGGCGTGACACCCGACGGCACTGCGGTGGAGTCGCTTATGGAGGTGGCGCAGAGCAAGGGTATGGCAACGGGCGTAGTAGTTACGACATATCTTCAGCACGCCACGCCTGCGGCATTCTATGCCCATATCCCCAGCCGTCACGACTACCTCGCAATTACCGAGCAGCTCCTTGCAAGTTCGCTCGATGTGGCAATAGGTGGAGGCAAGGCCTTCTTTGCGGAGCTATATGGCGAGAAGCTCGACAAAAGGGTTAAGCAACACGGCTATACCCTTGCCGAGAGCCTCAATGATATATCAAAAATAGATGCTAATCAGCGAGTTATGGCTCTGGTAGCAGATAAGGAGCTTGAGGAGCGCAAGGGATATCTCGCCGCAGCAACACGCGAGGCGTTACGTCTTTTGGAGGATAACAACAATGGCTTTGTGCTGATGGTCGAGGGTTCGCTAATAGATGGTATGGGCCACGCCAACGATGCCATAGCGCAGCAGGGTGAGATGCTCGACTTTATGGCGGCTATGGAGGTTGCCGTAGAGTATGCCAATAACACCCCTGGCACCTTGGTAGTAGTAACAGGAGATCACGAGACTGGAGGTCTCTCGATTGTGAGTTGCGATGCCAACTTCTGCCTCTCGGAGCAGGGCGTGGAGTATCGCTGGACAACGGGTGGCCACTCTGGCACGATGCTACCTATATATCTATATGGCTGTGGTGCCGAGCAGATTAACGGCATTATGGAGAATTCCGAGCTGGGCGCAAAATTAAAGGGGTTGCTATCACTACGATAGCACCCCTAAATGTTCTAAAAGAATCTTTATGCCGAGGTATATAAGAATTATACCTCCGAGAATTCCCGCCTTGCCGCCAAGCCAGCTGCCTACCTTTCGGCCAAGCAGAACTCCCGCAGCAGAGATCGCAAAGGTCACAACACCTATCACCGTTGCGGCAATCCAGATATTAACATCGAGAAATGCCATAGTAATACCTACGGCTAACGCGTCGATGCTTGTTGCTATGGCCATCACAAACATCTTACGTGGCGCGAAATCGCCATCCTGCTTCTCATCATCACCCCATATCGCCTCACGAATCATATTTCCGCCAATAAGTACCAACAGCGCAAATGCCAACCAGTGGTCGACATCCGTCACAACGCCCGCAAAGCTATGGCCAAGGAGATAGCCTATGACAGGCATAAGTGCCTGAAAACCACCAAACCAACCTCCAGCAATCATCGCGTGACGGCGAGTAACACTACGTGCCGAAAGGCCCTTACCCAACGACACAGCGAAGGCATCCATAGCCAAACCAATGGCTATCAAAATCAACTCTGTAAATCCCATTCTCTCTTTATTTAACGATTATACGCATCCAAAGCCTCGGTTGCCGCACCACTCTCGTCGAAGAGCTTTCCCCACTGTGGCGATGTAGCCTCCCAGATAAATGTTCCGCGGCCCAAGCCGTTAGGCAACGAACTAACAATACGCTCAATATCAACATAGTAGTCGCGATACTCAACAACGATTAGCGGCTTATTATATCGCTCCACGAGGTCACAAGCATTACGCTCCAACTCCTCCAACGTGCCGTGCCACTCGGGGTAGTACGACTGTCCTATAAGGTCATACTCAACGCCATATTCGGCCATAGCATCGAAGAAGCGCTGCGACTCTTCGGCCTGACCACCCAACGCCACGTGAAGCATAATCTCGGCAGATGGAGCATACTCCCTAACAGCACGCACGCCCTCGCGCAACAAGCCACAAAGTCCCTCAAATGAGTGACGCACAGAGCCATAAGGCCAGCACATACCATTGCTAACCTCGTTACCTACTTGCACCATATCGGGCATCGTACCCTGTGCTTCAAGAGCCTGAAGCACCTCACGTGTATGCTCATAGAGCGCCTCACGCACCTCATCATAGGAGTAGGTCTGCCACGCCTGTGGCATAATCTGCTTTGCGGGGTCGGCCCAATTATCCGAGTAGTGGAAGTCCAACAAGAAGTACATACCTGCCTCCTTGATACGCTTCGCCATCTTTAGCGTATGCTCCAAGTCACAGTAGCCATCGCGCTGCGAGTAGCCAAGTTCCGACTTCGGATTCACAAAGATACGCAAACGGATATAGTTCATACCATTATCGCGGAGAATCTCTATAGCATCGCCCTCAACACCTCCGTCCGAGAAGCGCACGCCACTATCCTCCTGCCACTGCAGCCACGAGATATCCGCACCTACGGCATAAGGTCGCTCAATTGTCACTTGCGCGTTGAGCGCCTCGACGCACAACAAAGCCATAATCATCACTACTATCCGTCTCATATTCATTAAGTTTTGTTTATTACCACTACAAATTTGCGAAGCCCTTCAACTGCGCAATCTCCTCCGCCCAGCGAGCCTCATCGGGAGTCTCCAGAACAAGCGGAATATTATCAAAACGCGCATCGCCCATAATATATCGGAAGCACTCCCAGCCTATCTCGCCATCGCCAAGAGGGGCGTGACGGTCCACGCGGCTACCCAGCGGCTTTAGGGCATCGTTAAGGTGCATACCACGCAGATATTTGAAGCCTACGATGCGCTCAAACTCCGAAAACGTAGCATCCAACGCCTCCTTCGTGCGAAGGTCATAGCCCGCAGCAAACGAGTGGCAAGTATCAAGGCATACACCCACGCGGCTCTTATCCTCAACCCTCTCGATAATATATGCCAAATGCTCGAACTTATAACCGAGGTTCGAGCCCTGTCCCGCGGTGTTCTCGATAACCGCCGTAACACCCTTCGTGCGCTCCAGAGCCAAGTTTATAGACTCCGCAACGAGGGCCAACGACTCCTCCTCGCTAATCTTCTTAAGATGGCTACCAGGGTGGAAGTTCAACCTATCGAGTCCGAGCAACTCGCAACGGCGCATCTCCTCGATAAACGACTCGCGCGACTTCTCCAAACCCTCCGCTTCGGGATGTCCGAGGTTGATGAGATAGCTATCGTGAGGCAACACCTGATGTGGGGCATAACCCGCCGCACTCATCATCTCGCGAAACTGTGCTATCTGGCTATCAGTCAGCGCGGGAGCCACCCACTGTCGCTGATTCTTGGTAAACAATGCAAACGCCGTAGCGCCTATATCCTTTGCATTCTTGATGGCATTCTCAACACCACCCGATGCACTTACGTGAGCTCCTATATATTTCATACAATTAACTTCTTTATGCAATAAATATCTTTTCTACATCACAAAGATAGCAAAAATTTGAGAAAAATTCGTTATATTTGCATTGCAAATAGTTATCCTTGCATAGAAATTAATTATAATACACGACACATTATGAAGAGACTTTACACACTTTTTGCACTGATGTTGCTTACATCGGTATGTGCTATGGCTCAGGTTTCGGTAGACGAGGTTAAGGCTAACGACAACAAGGCCGAGTTCAAGAACGAGATGAAGACTAACGACCTCGATGCAGAGTTTTACTCCGAGGCGAAGGCTCGTGCAGAGCGTCTTGCAATCCGCAAGGAGCGTAACACCGTAGACTTCTCGGCAAACCTCCACGGCTCGCTTACAGCATTTAGCAAGTCTTGGCAGGCGGCGGGTGACAATGCAATTACCATCCTTGCCAACGTAAACTTCCTTCACACATACAAGAAGGGACGTTTCACACTCTCGAACGTGGCATCTGCGAAGTTTGGCTACAACAATATGAAGATGGAACTTGAGGGTAAGCAGAAGGGCGTATGGTTTAAGAACGTGGATGAGATTGCGCTCTCTACATCACCACAGTGGGCCTTGGTGAAGGATTGGTCGTATGGTGCGAATGTTAAGTTCCGTACACAGTTTGCCCCAGGCTATGGCGCACGTGGCGACAAGCAGCTTGGCGTATCACGCGTATCGAACTTCCTAACCCCAGGTTATCTTGACGCATCACTCGGTTTCACCTACATCCTCCCTTCGGAGAAGTTCCCATTGAAGGTTAACCTTGCGCCTATTGCGATGAGTGGCACGTTCCGCGATGACCTCTACACAAGCAACAACTATGGTGTGCTTGTAGGTCGCTCTAAGTTCGAGGGTGGTCTCTCTATCCAGCTCGACTTCGACAAGACTTGGGGTGAGAATGGCTGGTTGCGCTACCGCACTACCGCCTACTCATTCTACGGTTGGATTACCGACCTCTCGCAGATGGCAAAGGCTGTGGATAAGGATGCTTACAAACATATCGTGCCTACACTCCGTTGGGAGAACACTATCGACATCAAGGCTACGAAGTACATCTCGACACAGATTTACTTCCAGCTCTACTACAACAGAGCCGAGATTAACAAGCTTCAGGTATCATCAATGCTCTCTGTAGGCCTCACCTACACATTTAAAAACAAGTAGGTCTAAATAGGCTTTGACGTTGCGAAGTGAGGGGGACAAAGAGATATTAGATGAGTGCGCGAAGCATAAAGCAATTTTGAGAAATTTCGAGGATATGGAACAGCAGCAGACTCCCGAGGAGCAGATAAGCGGGAAAAAGAGATCGTGGGCTGCGGTGATAGTGATACTCATCGCCGTGGTATGCTCTACGTGGGTGGGTATCGGCATCGGACGTGGCGTGGAGAGCGCCCGCACCAAGCGTATGCTCGGCTCTATATCGCAGGAGATAGCTCGCTATCAGGAGTTTGCACAGGAGGCGGAGAGCATCGAGGGTTTCGTTGCGGGGGATAAGATGATGCAGACCATACTCTCTATCCGCAACCACTATGTC
>JAFYRB010000070.1 GCA_017559615.1 Alistipes sp.
GAAAAGCACAATATATTTTCACAATTTTGCATTATAAAAAATAAAAAAATGTCGACAATATTAGTAACTATAATCGCTGCAGTGGCCGTTGTAGGCTTCTTCGCTTTGGCAATGTCACTCACCTACCTATTCAAGGGACACCATATTCAGTCGGAGATTTCGACAAATCCTAATATGCAGAAGATGGGCATCAAGTGCGCCGTGCAGGAGACTCGCGAAGATATGGGCCTAACGGACTGCGACACCGACAACATCTGCTCGGGTAACTGCGCAGGATGCGATATCGACCATAGCGAAGCAACAAAATAACAAGCATTGATTATGGCAACAAATGAGAATAAGTATTGGCTTTGTCGCAATTGCAATAACCTTGTAAGCAGCGACTTAGCGGTATGCCCACACTGCAACGCTGATAAGCCAGAGGAGAACTACGAGCCAGCACCCGAGGGCATTAACGAGGTTGTAAAACGCGACAACTACACCAACGCCACGCCACAACCAAAGGCAAAGTATATCTTCCGCGAGGCGGTGCTTGTTAACGCTGCGGACATCACCCTTGTATTGGGACTCTTCCTCACCTTTGGAGCATTGATTGCGCCACTTATCGTCGAGTTCCCGGTTCCCGCGCCAATGCTTTGGGCTATATGTGCCGCTATCCTTATCTTCGCCACTACGATGATTTCGTGGGCAATAATGAAGAGCATTGCCGAGATATCGCGCCAACTTCGTGAACGTGAGGAGCGCGAACAGCAATAACAAAAAAAAGAATAGCGATGAGTCACCTCACCGCTATTTTTTTTTACTCGATAGCAATATGTTTCATCTCTGGAAGAGGCGTTGCGCCATCACGCTTTGGTAGCTTAATACGCAACACGCCGTGGCTCATCTTCGCAGTAATCTTATCCCTATCGATAGAGTCAGGAAGATTGAAAATCTGTCGGAACGATGTCACGTAGAACTCACGACGTAAGTAGTGATGCTTCTCATCCTTCGAGCAGTCGCTATCGCCACAACAAGGAGTGCCATCCTCGCGCTTATCCACCTCCTTATCCAAGCAGACAATCAGCTGGTTATCGTTATTCAACTCAACCTTTAAATCATCCTTTGTCATACCTGGCGCAGCAATCTCGATTTTGAACTTTTTATCCGTCTCGATGACATTAATCTGTGGCGTAGTACCACGTTTTGCATAGAGTTCTGGCCACTGGTCGAAGAACATATCCCCGAACAAACCTGGCAAGCGATTTACTTTCTTTACTGGCATCATAATCTTATGGTTTTTAAAATTAAACACACCTCTACACTTGCAAAACCCAAGCCATTATCCTACGCTAAACAAGGAATATTTCATCCTAAAAGTACGACATATAATATAAAATATATGTATAAGGCTGATTTTTTGCACATTTTCAGTAAAAATGTTTGGTCGGATAAAAAATTGTATCTATATTTGCGCGCTGAAAAACCCAAAAGGGTTGAGCGTAATTAATTTTTAACCAATAAATTTTTATAGCAAATGGCTGTTAAAATTCGTTTGGCACGTCACGGTAAGAAGGGTTATGCTTTCTACCACATCGTTGCCGCAGATAGCAGAGCGCCACGTGATGGTAAGTTCATCGAGAAGTTGGGTACTTACAACCCTAACA
>JAFYRB010000071.1 GCA_017559615.1 Alistipes sp.
AAGATAATCGACACCTCGCCAATCGAGAAGCCAAGACGCCACGCCGTATATTTCATCTCTATCTGGAAGCCATAGCCATTCATCGCCACACGGTCGAAATCGATAGCCTCCAGCACCTCACGACGATAACCCACAAATCCCGCCGTAGCATCCGCCACAGGCATACAGGTAATAATACGAACATACTTCGATGCGAAGTAGGACATTAGCAGACGTCCCATAGGCCAATTCACAACATTCACACCACGTGAGTAGCGCGAGCCGATAGCCACCGACTTACTCTCAAGCATTGCATCCAAGCGAGGTAGGTCATCGGGGTTATGCGAGAAGTCGCAGTCCATCTCGAAGATACGGTCGTAGCCCTTATCCAAGGCGTACTTAAAGCCCGCGATATATGCCGTACCAAGCCCTAACTTACCGCTGCGCCCTATCATCGCCACACGCTCACCATAACGCGTCTGCGCCTCACGTACAAGGTTCGCAGTGCCATCAGGCGAGCCATCGTCAACAATAAGAAGGTCGAAGCCCTCGGGCATAGCCATAAGGCGGTCAATCATCTTTGTGACATTCTCCTTCTCGTTGTATGTCGGGATAATAATAAGTCTTCTCATCACATCATATTTTTAAACCTTCGCGCTCCAAAGAGATAACGCAATACTATCGAAAAGCCATATATATGCTCCACCTTTCTCTTTCGCTCCACAGCCTTACGCTTAACCGCAAGAGTCCTATGCCACGCGATAAACCTACCCCACGCACGCACGATAGCCCACGCCTTATGAGGGTGCAGTGTAAGGAGATAGCCCAACGCCTCCGCACCATCGGTAAATGGGCGCACCAAAGCAACCACAACGCGCTGCAAGGGTGTCGCGCACTTATACAACATCGCAAGGTTATTGCGGTGATTTAGATAGACCTTCATCGAAGATGGGGGCAGCGTACCACCACCCAAGTGATAGACCTTCGAGCGAGGCTCCACCACAATGCGCCAACCCGCCAGCTGCATACGCCACTGTAAGTCTATCTCCTCCATATGGGCAAAGAAGTCATCATCGAAGCCACCCACGGCGTGAAAGACCTCACTACGGCAGCACATAGCAGCACCACTTGCCCAGAAGATATCACGCTTATCGTCATACTGTCCCTCATCGCGCTCCACCTCCGAGAGGATACGTCCGCGACAGAATGGATAGCCGAGGTAGTCGATAAAGCCTCCCGAAGCACCAGCATACTCAAACATCTCGCGGTGGCTATCGGCGCACAACTTTGGCGCTACAACCGCAACATCCGCCTCACTATCCAGCACCTCAACCAGAGGTTGCCACCACCCCGCTGTAACCTCCACATCGGAGTTCAAAAGCAGATAGTACTCGCTATCTATCTCGCTCAACGCGCGGTTATAGCCACCCGCAAAGCCATAGTTTCTGTCGAGCTTTACAACTCGAATATCGGGATAGTTAAGACGTAGCCACGCCAGCGAATCATCCGTAGAGCCGTTGTCTGCCACAACAACCTCCGCCTCGCCTGTGGTATGCTCCACAACGCTGGGCAGATAGCGCTCCAGATGTTTGCGCCCGTTCCAATTGAGTATTACTACGCTTAACCTTGCCATAATATCTCTATTTACTCGTCATCCTCCTCGTCATCCGAAGCACCCTTGCGCTTTGGGTCAAAGCCCTCGACAACGATAACAAACTCACCCTTAGGTTCGTGGCTACGGAAATGCTCCAACGCCTCGGCGATAGTGCCACGCACCGTCTCCTCGAACTTCTTGGTTATCTCCCTCACCACCGCCACACGACGCTCCACACCGAAGGTCTCGGCAAGCTGCTCCAAGCACTTCACAACGCGGTATGGCGACTCATAAAGTACCAACGTACGTGGCTCCAACGCAAGCTCCTGAAGGCGCTTCATACGTCCCTTCTTCTGCGGAAGGAAACCCTCGAAACAGAATCTATCACACGGGAAGCCACTCTGCACAACAGCAGGGATGAGTGCCGTAGCACCAGGCAGTGTAACCACCTCGATGCCCTCCTCCACGCACTTTCTAACGAGCAAGAAGCCTGGATCGGAGATACCTGGAGTACCCGCATCGGATACCAATGCCACATCACGACCGTTGTTAATGGCCTCCGCAACGCGACCTACCGTAGCGTGTTCGTTGAACTTATGGTGCGAGTGCATAGGCTTCTCGATACCCAAATGGCGCAAAAGATGCGACGTAGTGCGGGTATCTTCGGCCAAGATGAAATCTACCTCCTTGAGCACGTTTATAGCCCTGAGGGTTATATCTTCGAGGTTACCAATAGGGGTTGGTACTACATATAGTTTTGCCATAATGACTTATGTTTATGCAAGTTTACGCTCCAACAACGAGACGATTAGTCGTGCCGCCTCCGAGTCGGGATTCCAGCGGAAGTTCTCGACGATGTATATCATACACTCATCCAAATCCTCAAACTCATCGAGGGTGTCAATCGTAGCCTCATAGCGCTCCACATCGCCACCAAAGAGGTCACGAACAAGAAGGAACTTATCGTTAAGGCCAATAGCCTTACGCAACTCCGTAACACGATTTAGAGGTGTTGTAGGCTCGTCGCTCGATGCCATAGCATCGGCCAACGTCTTAACGCCACCACCCAACACATCTGCAAGGCACTTTGGCTCCTCGGCGCTCTGCTCCTCAACCACAACACGCTCAACAGCGGGCTGTACAGGCTCGGCTATCTCCTCGGCTTCCGCCTCGCTCTCTGCTGACTCATCCTCTTGCGCAGTTACAACGCGCGATGTGAAGTTATCGCTATATAGCTGCACCATCTTACGGCCACGCTTCGCACGAACTGGAATATCATCCAAGTTGAACAACGCACCCGAAGAAGTGCCATCCTCCGCTTCTGCTTCTGCATCAGCACTCACTTCAACCTCTGGCTCCGCAACGGGCTCCTCGACAGACTCTGACTTTGGCTCTGGTTCTGCAACGATTTCAGGCTCCGACTCTACTACAATCTCCTGGGCAACCTCAACCATAGACTCCTCTACGACCTCCTCTGCCGTTGTCTCTACCGCCTCAGCAATGCTCTGCTCCTGCGAAGTTGCACTCTCCTCCTCGGCTCCAATACCCAACAAGGCATCGATATCGAGTGCGTCGTCGAAATCATCTACTACATCAGCGATGCTCTCCGCGATTGGGGCTACGGTCACCACCGCGCGCTCCTCACGCTCTACACTCTCGGTCTTCTCCTCCGCGCACTCCTCCCTCTCCTCGGGAGTATAGTCCAAAATCTCGTCGTATATATGTCGTAACTCCTCAAGAGCCAAATCACGCTCTATACGAGGTACGCTACTATTGCCATTCCAACCCTTAACGATAGTCGCCACACGCGACAAACGCTCGTCTATTCTCTTAAGTCCCATTGTTCGTTCGATAAAAATAGGTATATAACGTATCAAAGGTAGTAAAAAAAAGTGAATACACGAAGAACTATAACGAAAAAGTGATGCTTCGCGCATAAACAAACAAAAGAGCGAGGGTGCTTCGCACAATGTTTGAAGCACCCTCACCCTTTAAACTCTCTATATCAGCCCGAAAAACCAGCCTTCCGAGCCACTTTGCGACTACAAAAATGACACTACATCATAGGCGCGATAAGCATCCTTATCCCAACGTGGTAGGCTCTTTTCAGCGACATCCTCTCGCTTAAGTGCGATATCGATACGCTCGCCGTCATAGTCATAGGTAATGCTCTGTGGCACAACGCGTGAGCCACTGCGCTCAAGGGCAAGAAGTATCTCCGTAACACCCATAGCCTCATCACAAGGCACAAGGCTCAACACACACTCCGACTCCGAAGATGCCACAATGCTAATCGCAAACTCCTCATCCACAAAGCCAAAGGCATTTGTAGGGTTCGTAAGCAAGTCACAAGAGCTGAGGTCAACGCTATCTATCGTCGCCTCCTTACGCTCGTTGTTTATCTCATAGCGTAGCTTACCATCGCTATAAACCTCCATAACGCCAAGCGTGATATAGTAGCCATCGCCATCGACCATAAAGTATCCCGAGATAGGCTCTTGGTCGGCCATAGCAACAGAAATATACATTCCATAGCGCTCGCCAAGCGACTTATCAAGTGCCGAAAGCCACTCTGCGGATGACATCTGCGCCGATGCCGCAACAACCGACATCAGAGCAAAAAATAGGGATATTATCTTTCTCATAATCCTCACGTTAATTAAAATACACCCAAGTCCTGCAACTTCGCCTCCAGGGACTGCAAATCGTAGAACTTAATCTCGCGAGGCTTGGAGCCAATCTGCGGGCCTACGATACCTGCCCTCTCGAGCTGCATCATAATACGTCCCGCACGGTTGAAGCCCACCTCGAAGCTTCGCTGAATCATCGACGTAGAGATTACGCCATTAGTAACCGCGGCACGCGCGATTTCGCCAAACTTTGGATCATACTTCTGCGCTACGCCACTCTCCTCGCTGCCGAGGCTCACGCCACCCATACCGCCGTCACCCGACTCTGGAACATAGTCTGGGAGGTTATATGCCGAGCTATATCCTGGTTGCGCACCGATATGCTCCACCACGCGCTCCACCTCTGGAGTATCAATAAACGCACACTGGATACGCACAGGCTCGCCACCACTGAGGAACAACATATCACCACGTCCAATAAGCTGATTTGCTCCTGGCTGGTCGATAATCGTACGCGAGTCGGTCATCTGCATAACTCTAAACGCAATACGCGCTGGGAAGTTAGCCTTGATACCACCCGTAATTACCTTAACATCAGGACGCTGCGTAGCAACGATAAGGTGAATACCTACGGCACGTGCCTTCTGCGCCAAGCGCATTACAGGCTTCTCCACCTCCTTGGCAGTCATAATCAGGTCGGCAAACTCATCAATCACAACCACGATATATGGCAAAAATCTATGGCCATTCTCTGGGTTAAGACGTCGCGAGATAAACTTCTCGTTATACTCAACAATATTCTTTGCTGCAGCCATCTTACACAACTCCAAGCGGTTAGCCATCTCGGTACAGAGGGCATTAAGCGTATATACCGCCTTCTTTGGATCGGTCACAATAGCCTCATCCTCCGACTCCATCTTGGCAAGGAAGTGACGCTCAAGCTGATTGTAGAGTGAGAACTCGACCATCTTTGGGTCAATCAACACGAACTTCAACTCCGCAGGGTGCTTGCGATAGAGCAACGAGGCGATGATGGCGTTCAGGCCTACCGACTTACCCTGTCCCGTAGCACCCGCCACGAGCAAGTGTGGAAGTTTAGCAAGGTCGAACGTATAGTTCTCGTTCTGAATCGTGCGGCCGATAACCACCGGAAGCTCCGCCTTCGAGCCCTGGAACTCTGGAGAGCAGATTGCCGAACGCATCGACACAGTCTGCTTGGTCTGGTTCGGAACCTCGATACCCACCGTACCCTTACCAGGGATAGGGGCGATGATACGCACGCTCTGTGCGCGGAGATTCTGCGCGAGGTCATCCTCAAGGCCCAAGATACGCGAAATCTTCACGCCAGGCTCCTGCACAATCTCATAAAGTGTTACCGTAGGACCTACCGTAGCGGTCATACTGATAATCGGAATATGGAAGTGGAGCAACGTCTCGCGGATACGCTCCTTATTCTTGAAAATCTCCTCCTCGTCGATAGGATTAACCTGCTTATAATCAACAAGAAGGCTTGGCATAGGAGCCTCATAATGACCGATATCGAGCGTAGGATCGTAAGGCTCGTTGTCGATTTCCGACTCATCCATCACCTTTGGCACGTTGCTCTTAACCTTAATCACAAGGCCATCGGCATCCTCACCCTCATCGCTCTCATCGCTCTGCTCTGCCTCATCGCCCTCCTCGGTCTGCTTCTCATCCTCGATGCCCAACACATCGTTTACATCGATAGGCTCCTCGGAGTTATCATCCTGTGGCTCGTCATCGCAAGGCTCAACAACAAATACATCATCACCACTCTCCTCGACAACCTCCTCGTCACTATCTTCGCCGTTCTCTTCGGGAGTCTCTTCATCCTCACTCTGCTCAACATCGGTTGTCTCCTCCACCTCATCCTCCTGTGGTTCAACAACATCCTCCTCGCTCTGTGGCTCCTCCACGACATCCTCATTCGCAATCTCCTCCTCCGAAATCTCCTCGGTAGTCTCGCCATTAGCACCACGACGATGAATCTTATGGATGGTACGCGTTGTCACGTTCTTGATACCGCCCACAACCTGCTCGCCAGCGCTATCTACAACGCGCAAGAAGTTTCTATCGATAAGGAGTCCCGTAAGAATCCAACCCGCAATAACCACAAGGAGTGTGCCTATGCCACCCATAACCGCCGAGATAGAGTCATCCAGCGCAATGCCATACTCGCCTCCAAGGCCCGAGCCAAAGACTCCCCAACTTGTGCCAAAGACAAATCCCAAGGTCAATGAGCCAAGCACCAGCACAAGGCTGAAAATCAACAAGAAACGGTGTAGACGTAGGCGCTTATAGCGGAACAAACGCCAGCCGATGACCGACATAATCAACGGAAAGACAATGGCAAAGAGTCCGAAGCCCTTACCCACCAAGGCATTAGCTACCTTTGCGCCCCACTCACCACAGATGTTACTAAACTCTGGGTTGCTCATAGGGTGTCCCAACTCCGCCAATGCGCTCATATCCTGCTTCCAATAGAAGATATACGAGACGATAGAGCAGAAGAGGAAGGCTCCTATCAGCATAAACACAAAGCCCGAGATTAGGCGCACGTTATCTGCCGTAGTTATCTCCTGTGCCGAAGCTGCCGACGCGTTTGCCGTTTTATTCATTTTACTCTTTCCCATTTCCATAATTCTCCTTATATATAATATAGATGCGCAAGGCACCCTAAAAATATCATAACTCTAAACCCAAAGCTCGCTCCTCCAGTCTCTGACGATACTCTTCATCAGCAAAACTCAAGAACTGAAACTCGGGGACTGAAACTCCATCTGCCGCAATATCATAGCGCTCCAAGAGCCACTTCACACGACGCGCCACAGCCTCTCCCGAGTCGATAACCTCGATATCTCTATCGCCAATAACACCCTCGATAAGTGGTCGCAGGAAGGGGTAATGCGTACACCCAAGCACTATCTTATCTATATCCTCCACAAGCAGCGGCTCAACAACCTTACGCACTGCAATCTCCGCCTCTACGCTATGCTCCAACCCCTGCTCGACAAGTTCCACAAAGCCCTCGCCAACAACCTTACACACCTCAACATCCGAGGCGTAGCGTGCTGCCGTAGAGAGGAACATATCGCTACGTAGGCTATGCTCCGTAGCAAGTACCGCGATGCGACGTGTGCGCGATGTGAGGCACGCAGGTTTCACCGCAGGCTCCAAACCCACGATAGGCATCTCGTTCCAGCGGCTTCGAAGATACTCCACGGCTGCGGTAGTAGCGGTATTACACCCCACAACAACCATCTTCGCACCCTCGGCAACAAGACGCTCCACGGCGGCGGCAGCAAAGGCCGTTATCTCCTCGCGGCTACGGCCACCATAGGGGCAGTTCTTGCCATCACCCAAATATATGAGCGACTCCTCGGGGAGCATACGTCGCAGCTCTCGCCACACCGACAACCCTCCGAAGCCCGAATCATAGACTCCTATCGCGCGATTATCCATCGTTTATTACCTAATTACCTCTTTAATTATCATCTCCACCGCCTCATCATCGCTCACCCTATCACACTCGATGGTGATATGAGCCTTGGCATAATGTGGCTCTCGCTCGGCCATATGCTTGTGCATAAACTCAAGCAACTCCTCATCGCTCTTGCCACGAAACATAGGGCGTTTCTCACGACCATAATCCGACATTCGCGAGAGTATCTGCTCGGGGCTACGGCGTAGGTAGACTGTTATACCCACCGCATTCATACGCTCGGCATTATCCTGCCACGTAGCAAGACCGCCTCCCGTAGCGACAACACCATCGAAGCCCTCCTCGATAAGCCCCTCCAGCACCTCGCGCTCCGCACGACGAAAATACTCCTCGCCCTCGTAGTAGAAGATATCGGCAACCGTAGCACCTACGCTACGCTCCACAAGTTTGTCGGTATCGACATACTTACCCTCCAATCTACGAGCAAGGCGCTTGCCCAACGAACTCTTGCCACAGCCGGCGTATCCTACCAAGAAGATGAGCATAACCAAATCTCGTTAGAACAAGTCAAGCTGCTCGGCAGAGAAGCCAACATCGTCGCCCTCGCCACGGCTGTTATAGTCGACACCCGGCTGCACCTCGATATCCTCGCCTACGAACTCCGCAACATCGAAGCCCTCCTCGCCATCGCCCTCAACATCGGCAACATCCATAGGCTCCAACTCCTCCTCTTCAGGCTCCTCTGGCTCGACAAATCGCAATGTAGCAACCTCGTATGTCGTGATACGCTTACCCTTTGCACGATGGCTCTTGATACCGATAAACTCATCAACATCGACCATCTCGGTTGGGCGCTGGGCATTCTGACCACCAAAGACAACCTCCAGCGTAGCACCCTTGCGGTAGGTCATCGCCACGAAGGTCATTGGCGCACCCTCATCCAAGAAGTACTGCGTCTTATCACTTGCCTCGAGCTGGAAGCGCTTCATATAGTAATACTTCTGCTCGCCATCGTAGTAGCAGAGGGCATATACCCTATCGGCTACGAAACGCTCAACACGTATCGTGTCATCAGGGAAGTGCTGTTGGATATCATATCCCGTAATGTAGTACTGATTCTTCGCAGTCCACACCACAATCTTATCATCGCCCTTGAACTCGCCAAGTAGCATACCGCGACCATCGGCATTTAGACGGCGTACATCCTCATCGTACCAGATATTCTGGCCTCCGAGTGTAGATGTTCCGCGCTCCTTAAGCACAATCTTGTTGATTGAGTAGCGTGTAACAAGGTTACCAACACTCTGACGGCCCTTGATTGCGAGTGTCGAGAGGTCGAGGTCGATGATACACTTCTTCAAGCGGGCGCGAGGACGTAGGTAGATACGCAACACCTCGGCCTCACCATTAGGGTTAACCGACAAGTAGAGCAACTCGCTCTTTGGCGTACCCTTTGTAAGGTCATACTCCTTATCGCGTGTGACACTCTTAATGGCACATCGCTTCATCATTATCGCGCCACCACGGCCATCGCGGTAGAGCATATTGTATATCGTGCGCTCGTCGTTACGCTTGTAGATACCAATGTAGTAGATACCCTTATCGAAGAATGCCTTTTCGGTAATCTTCGTAATCTTATATCGTCCATCCTTGAGGATGATAATGACGTCATCGAGGTTCGAGCAATCGCAGACAAACTCCGCATCCTTCATACTCTTACCCATACCGAAGAAGCCCTCGGCACGGTCGACATAGAGTTTTGCGTTTGTGGATGCCACCTTCCACGCCTCGATAGTATCGAACTCACGAATCTCCGTACGGCGCTCCTTACCCTCGCCATACTTAGCCTTGATACGCTCGAAGTAGGCAATGGTGTACTCCACAAGATGCTCAATATCGTGCTTCGTAGCCTTGATATCCTTCTCAATCTGTTTAATCTCGTTATCGGCCTTCTCCGAGTCGTAGCGCGAGATACGGATGAACTTCAACTCCGTAAGACGCTGAACATCCTCCAACGTAACCTCACGGCGAAGCAACTTCTTAAATGGCTCAAGGCCCTTATCCACAGCCTCGTAAGCAGCCTCACGAGTACGGCAACCCTCAATCAACTGATAGAGTTTATTCTCGATAAAGATACGCTCCAAGGATGCTGCGTGCCAAGCCTCGTTAAGCTCCTCGAGTTTAATCTCAAGCTCACGGCCAAGCAACGCCTTGGTGTGGTCCGTAGAGTAGCGAAGGATATCGCTAACGCCCATAAACACAGGCTTATCGTCTACGATAACGCAGGCATTAGGCGAAATCGAAACCTCGCAGTCGGTGAAGGCATACAACGCATCAATAGTCTTATCCGATGACTCATCCGCCGCAACCTGAATAACAATCTCCACCTTCTCGGCAGTATTGTCATCGACCTTCTTAATCTTAATCTTACCCTTATCGTTAGCCTTGATAATAGACTCCTTGATAGACTCCGAAGTTGTGGTATATGGAATCTCGGTAATGGCCAACGTACGCTTGTCAATCTTCGAGATTCGCGCACGGACACGTACCGAGCCACCACGAAGGCCATCGTTATAGTTCGTAGCATCCATAATACCTCCCGTCTGGAAGTCGGGCAAGAGCATAAACTCCTCGCCACGAAGGTATGCAATAGAGGCGTTGATGAGCTCCACGAAGTTATGAGGCAGAATCTTCGAAGCAAGACCTACAGCGATACCATCAGCACCCTGTGCCAACAGCAGCGGAAACTTAACAGGCAACGTAACAGGCTCCTCCTTACGACCATCATAGGCCAACATCCACTCCGTAGTCTTCTTGTTGTAGACCACATCGAGGGCGAACTTCGACAAGCGTGCCTCGATATATCGGCCAGCAGCAGCCTCATCACCCGTAAGCACATTACCCCAGTTACCCTGCATATCAATGAGGAGTCCCTTCTGTCCGAGCTGCACAAGCGCATCTTTGATAGAGGCATCACCGTGAGGGTGATACTGCATAGCCTGACCTACGACATTCGCGACCTTATTATAGCGGCCATCCTCCACGCACTTCATAGCGTGAAGAATACGGCGCTGCACAGGCTTCAAACCATCCGCCAAATGGGGAACGGCACGCTCAAGGATAACATACGAGGCGTAGTCCAAGAACCAATTCTTGTACATACCCGTAAGGCGGCGCATAGAGTCCTCGGCCTCGGTCAATGCTCCATACTTACCCTTTGGCGCATCCTGAGACTCCATCTCCTGAGCCTCAACATCCATAATATCTTTGTTATCCTCCATTAGTTAACAGTTTTTGGGTTATCGACAATATCCTCCTCTACGCGAAGGTTGGCAACGATAAAGTCCTTACGATCTGGGGTATTCTTACCCATATAGAAGTCGAGAAGGTCGCAGATAGGATCATCCTTTGTAAGGCGCACACGGTCAAGACGCATACCCTCGCCAATGAACTCCTTGAACTCCGCAGCCGAAATCTCACCAAGACCTTTGAATCGGGTAATCTCCGCCTGCGCACCACAGCGCTTCACCGCCGCAACACGCTCATCCTCCGAGTAGCAGTAGTGCGTCTCCTTCTTGTTACGCACACGGAATAGCGGCGTCTGCAAGATATAGAGGTGACCAAGACGAATCAAATCGGGGAAGAACTGCAAGAAGAACGAGGTCAACAACAGACGGATATGCATACCATCGACATCGGCATCCGTAGCGATGATAACCTTATTATAGCGAAGGTTCTCCATATCCTCCTCGATGTTGAGCGCAGCCTGCAAGAGGTTGAACTCCTCATTCTCGTAGACTACGCGCTTTGTAAGGCCATAGCAGTTGAGAGGCTTACCGCGCAACGAGAATACCGCCTGAGTACGAGGATCGCGGCTCGAGGTGATAGAACCCGATGCAGAGTTACCCTCGGTGATGAATATCATAGTCTGTTCGGCAAGGTCACTCTTATCGGTGTAGTGAATCTTACAATCACGCAATTTCTTATTGTTGAGCGACACCTTCTTGGCAGCCTCACGCGCCTTCTTCTGCACACCCGAGATTGCCTTACGTTCCTTCTCATTCTCCACAATCTTACGCTGCAACGCCTGCGCCGCATCGGGATGCTTATGGAGATAGTTATCGAGGTTTGTGGAGAGGAAGTCACCAACGAACTGACGCATCGTAACACCCGCCTCCTTATCCTTTGAGCCGAGCTTTGTCTTGGTCTGCGACTCGAAGATAGGGTCGTCGACACGTACCGAGATAGCAGCAATGATAGAGGTACGGATATCCGAAGGGTCGTAATCCTTGCGATAGAACTCCTTGATAGTCTTGGCGATAGCCTCGCGGAAGGCTGCCTGATGAGTTCCACCCTGTGGCGTATACTGGCCATTCACAAACGAGTAGTACGACTCGCCATAGCCATTGCCGTGTGTGATAACAATCTCGATATCCTCGCCCGTAATGTGGATAGGTGCATACAACGGCTCGCTCGACATATTATCGTTCACCAAGTCGAGAAGACCATTCTTCGAGATATATGGCTTGCCATTGAGGACCACCGTGAGGCCGAGGTTAAGGTAGGTGTAGTTCTTGACCATCTGCTCCACATACTCCAAGTTGTAGGCATAGTCACCAAAGACCTCTCTATCTACCACAAACTCCACGTAGGTACCATTCTGCTCCGCAACGCCACTCTCCGAGCGGTCGGTAAGTTCCAAGCCCTGCGCGAAGGTTACGGTACGCGCCTCGCCATTACGCACCGAGCGCGCTACGAAGTGGCTCGAAAGCATATTCACGGCCTTAACACCCACACCATTTAGACCTACCGTCTTCTTGAAGGCATCACCGCCATACTTACCACCCGTATTCATCTTGCTTACGGCATCTGCCAAAGCCTCCAATGGAATACCACGGCCATAGTCACGAACCGAGACTCTATCGCCCTCGACAGTAATCTCGATGCGCTTTCCAGCACCCATAATAAACTCATCGATGGAGTTATCTACGACCTCCTTAATAAGCACGTAGATACCATCGTCAGACTGCGTACCATCACCCAACTTTCCGATATACATACCAGGACGCAAGCGAATATGCTCGCGGGGCGAAAGGGTGACAATCGCATCTTTAGTATATTCGGCAACTTGATTTTCCAAGTTCAACTCTGCCATAAAAACTCCTCTATATTTCTTTTGTTACTTATTCTTGCGAATCTCTGCCAACGTCTCGACCATATCCTCACGCACCTGCGACATAATATCCTTAATATCGCGGTTCTGAACCTCCTCCGCAGGTATTGCAGGGAGGATGCGGATGGTAATCTTATTACGCCAGTTCACCAACCAACCCTTGTGCACCATAGTATTTGTGCCATCCAAAACGATTGGTAGGATAGGCACTCCAGCATCCTTTGCTAAGATGAAAGCACCAGCCTTGAAGTTATGAATCTCGCCATCCTTCGAGCGTGTACCCTCTGGGAAGATTGACACCGAAGCACCCTTCTTCAACCACTCCAAGCCACGAGTGTGTACCAACTGCATAGCCTCCTTGGCACTTGCGCGGTTGATAACGATATCGCCGTGAGCATAGAGCAACTGGCCTACGATAGGAATTCTGTAAACCTCCTTCTTCGACACCCACTTGAAGACAAGCGGAAGGTTGTAGATGCTCAAGATGTCGACCATCGAGTTATGGTTTAGCACCATCACATAAGCCTTATGAGGGTCGATATTCTCCAAACCTATCACCTCGCGCTTCATAAAAATTGGAAGACCGAAGACAACGTCGGTAATCCACTTTGAGAGTCGGTGTACTACAACACGCTTTTTATCAAAGGGATAGCACACTACAAGAGCGATAAACGATGCGATAAATAGCACCGTTGCCGCTACCAAACATACGAGATAATAGAGAATAGTTAACATAATAAACGCCGTTAGAATTTCACATTATATTCAATTTTGCAAAGATACGATTTTTTTCGCGAAATATCTGCAAATTTTTCACATAAAATTTTCAATTTTCCATCTCCTCGTCGCACCCCAACGCAATAAAAAAAGAGGTTGACTAAAAATAAAATTCAGTCAACCTCATCAATATGTGGGAATTAGGCCTTACAACCCAAAATCTCGGCCACGCGCCCTAATCCTTTACTCTTACGTCGATAGTAAGTCCGATGTGCGAGAGTCGCTCCTTGAGTTTTGGCAACTCCTCGTCCATAAACTTCTTACGCTCAAGTTGTTTGATATGGTCCTTTGCGCCCTCCGCAACGAAAAATCCAATACCTCGGCGGTTGAAGATAATACCATCCGCCTCCAGCTTCTCGTAGCTACGCATAACGGTATTGGGGTTTACGCCCACCGCTGCGGCCATCTCCCTTACCGAGACTATACGCTCCATCTCTGCCCACTCGCCCGAGAGGATGCGCATTGCGATAAGCTCGTATATCTGTCGCCATATAGGCTTCTCTTCGGTAAACTGTATCATAAACTACCACTTTATTTGACGTCTCTTCAACGCGATATAACTCAAGGCATAAAGCACCACCGGGAGCAAAGCATAGAGGATATTACCCACCAACTCCACGGTCTCGATATTTGCCTCGATATTGACGTACCACTCTTGTTCAACAACCACATCGACAACACCAAAGAGAAGAAGGATAGCTCCCACTGCGGTTAAGAAATAGGTCAACACCAGACGTCGATGTGCCATAAGTGCTATAAGCAACGACGCAGAGGCAAAGAGCTGCATACAAACATACTGCATCCAATCAAGATACTCCGTGATGTGTGTATCAAAAAATACACTAAACGGCATCTCAACAGCGAGATAGTCGAATGGATAGACAACCGCAATAGCCACTATGGAGCAAACAATTGCCGCTACGGGGAGTACCACCGCAAGATTGAAAAACATCGTCACCCAACGCTCTGCCGACGATACGGGGAGTGTCATAGCGAGGGTTCTTGAGCCTCTGTCACGCAAGAGCCACACCTCACGAACGGGGAATACTATCGCTGCAGTAGCATATACGAATAGCGACAATCCCGATGCCGTAGCCACGCTTCTGCTAAGCACACCAAAAAGAATAGGTATAGCAACCATACTCAACACGTTGAGCATATAGTTCTTCGACTGAACGGTATAGTTGTAGCGTGCATACTCCGCTGCACGTTTTAATGAAAATGCTGCCATAACTCCTACTTATTAAAAATTGCACGAATAGCATCTCTGTTTGCCGAAGCGGCATTAAAGAGAAGCTCAATACTCAACTGCGACTCCTCATCGCGCTCGTTCAACGCCACGGCCATATCTCCCGAGATGGTGCGCTCCGAGTAGATAACCTTATCACCCTCCTCGGCCTTGCCAAACTTCAGACGCTGACATATCTCTGCCGTTGTGGCATTCAGCGCAACACCCTTAGCATCAAGGATTACGATATTATCGAGGAGCGACTCTACGTCTGCTACCTGGTGTGTAGAGATAACAACCATACGATTATCATCCACATATCCAGCCAACAATCTGCGGAAAACGCTCTTGGATGGGATATCGAGGCCATTGGTAGGCTCATCCATAAGCAGCATCCTCACGTTGCACGCCAGAGCAAAGGCGATATATGCCTTCTTACGCTGGCCCATCGACATCGAGTGCAGACGCTCCATAGGGTTTACGTTTAGCGCCTCGCAGTAGCCACGCATCTGCCCCATATCGAAACGAGGATAGAAGCACGACGTAACCTTCGCATATCGCTCCAGCGAGATATTTGGCAAGTCGAACTCCTCGGGGATAATCATCAACTCGCTGAAATTCTCTGGACGGCGAGTCATAGGGTTTACACCATCGACCAGCACCTCGCCCTCGTCGGGACGCATAATGCCGCACGCAAGTTTTAGAAGTGTGGTCTTGCCGATGCCGTTGCAACCAAGCAGACCGTGAATATGTCCCTCGCCTAACTCAAGCGAGATATCGTTCAACACTCTCTTTTTTGCCGAGTATCCGAACGAAAGAGCCTTTGTTGTAATCATAGTCGTAAAGTAAATTTAGTTTCAAAACCAAGAGTCCAACCTCCACCCTCGAGGGCTTCATTGTCACTCACTCTCGTTCTCTCTTATTGTGTATTACACCACTAATACACTGCAAAGGTACTACCTTTTTCGTAATATCCAAATTTTTTGCGCACTTTTTTATCACATAAAACAGCGCCCTACGTGCGTACAATAAACATAGGTATAGCATTTTAGCGAAAATTTTTTGCCCAAAAGTTTGGAGAAATAAAAAATTGGAAATATATTTGTGGTGTATTAGTTAAGTAATACACAATAATAGACAAAAATTAAATTCATCTCTTGATGTAACAAAACACACCACTTATACGTTTTAATAGTAACAGACAGGAGAATAAAAACGCAGAAGATATGAAGAGGTTTACTCAATTTTTCATAGCCGCAATGGTGCTTATCCTCGGCTCGGTGAGTGCGCTCTCGGCGCAACGCCTATCGCTGGGTGGCCGCGTAACGGACAACGCCGCGCAGCCCATTGCCTATGCTACCGTAGTGCTTGCGCAGAACGATATGCAGATTGCGGGAACTACAACAAATAGCGAGGGACGCTTCTCGCTCTCGGCTACGGCGGGCGACTACACCCTCAACATTACGTACATTGGATATAAGGCCACGCAGCTACCAATCTCGCTTACCGAGAGCATTACGCTGTCGGACATCATCCTCGAGGAGGAGAGCGAGAATATCGACGAGGTGGTGGTAACCGCGCAGCTCATACGCCGCGAGGCTGACCGCTTTGTGGTCGACATCGCAAACTCCCCAATTGCCATAGGTAAGGATGGCGAGGAGCTGCTAAAGAGCGCCCCAGGTGTATGGATTCAGGATAATAAAATCTCAATCAACGGCTCCTCAGGTACGAAGATTTACCTCAACGACCGCGAGGTAAAGATGGAGGATGAGCAGCTTATTGCCTACCTTCGCTCGCTACGTGCCGAGGATATTCAGCGCATAGAGGTTGTGCCACAGTCGGGTGCCGATTATGACGCCTCATCGTCGGGCGGTATCATCAGGATTACCACCAAGAAGCGCATCGACTCGGGCCTTATGGGTAACGCCTCACTGGTTGTAAATGGCACAAAGGGAATGTATCAGGTGATGCCTTCGGTATCGCTCAACTACAACCGCGGTAAGGTGAACGCCTATGGTCGTGCGTGGGCAGGAACATCTGGCAACGGCTATATCACTGCGGAGCATACCGACTACACCTCGGGAACGGTGATTGACGCAGAGTCGCAACTTAGTAGCATCACAACGTGGGGTGGCGGCAACATCGGCGTCGTCTACGATATCAACGACAAGCACTCCATTGGTGGCGAGGTACAATATAACTACTACGGCGGTGGTTCAAGCACCGATACCTGGACCCAGCATACCTCAACCGCAACAACACGTAGCGACGGTGTATATGAGAATAGCTATAATAGCCAGATGGTTACAGCGACGCTCAACTACATCTATAAACTCGATGAGATGGGATCGACGTTGAAGCTCATTGGTGACTACACACGCAATACCTCGCCAAACAACAACCGCTACTTCGACTCGACATACGATATTCTCACACCGCTTATCTCGCGCGACTCGACCTATCGTGATAACACACAGTCGCTCTATCAACTTGGTACTGCAACTATCGCCCTCGAGAAGGTGCTTTCGCCAAAGGTGGTGCTAAAGGCGGGCGCGAAGTACACCAATAACAATAACGACAACGAGGCGTACTACGAATATCTCGACAATGGTGCGTGGGTGGCAAACGATGATAAGAACTACGATATCGGCTATACGGAGAATATCGGTGCGGCATACGTCATTGCTACGGCACGTCTTGGTCGCTTGAGCCTTGTGGGAGGTCTGCGTGGCGAGTACACCAACTTCCGCGATAAGAGTGGCGATGTAAAGCAAGACTACTTCGACATCTTCCCTAATGCCAACCTTTCGTACTCCCTCACCAAGGATGGCGCATACTCCCTCGTGGCGCAGTACTCACGTACCATAAGCCGTCCTTCGTTCTGGGCGCTCTCGCCAAACATCACCAAGATTTCGGAGTATATGATTCAGTGCGGAAACCCCGAGTTGAAGCCTTCGTACAACAACTCGCTATCGGTGACTGCGGTACTAAAGTATAAGTACACCCTTACGCTTGGTATGTCAATTATGCAGAACGCCATACAGCAGAGCACGATTGTCGATACGGCAAACCCCGAGGTACTCATTCTGAAGCATATTAACTACCCTACAATGAATAACTTCTTCGCATCGGCAAACCTCCCATTCCAATTCACAAAGTGGTGGGCCGCGAACTTCAACGTTATGGGAATGTATCTTGGTCAGCGCATCTATCCTGACGAGCCTGTGCGCCGCAATTTTATGGGATTTGCCAACGTGCAGATGTCGTTCATCCTTCCTAAGAACTTCTTTATCGAGGTAGACGGCAGGTATATGCACGGCATTGTGGCGGGTAACACACGCCTAAAGGATATGGGTAATATGAACATTATGCTAAAGAAGCGAATGCTTGACAATAAGCTCACCATAAGCCTCGGTGTGCAGAACGTTATCCCTACAACACAAGAGATTACAATCGAGGAGGCGACATTCAAGCGCACTATGACCGTAGACCAGCCTTGGCAGCGCCCTGCCGCGAAGCTCCAAATCTCCTATAACTTTAACACCGGAAAGCAGTTCCGCGCAAAGAGCGTAGAGAGTGGCTCGGCAGAGGACCTCGGACGTCTTGGTGGCGGTGGCAACAGCAACAACGGACAGTAACTAACAACCTAAAACATAAGATATTATGAGAACCATTTCACTATTTTTAAGCACGATACTCTTTACCTCGTGTATCAACATCATCTCTACGCAGAAGTTTGCCGAAGGGCCTATTGAGGAGCGTACACTTCCGCTCACCGAGGCTGTTAGAAGCATCGCCATTTCGAGTGGTGCAGATGTTATCGTGGACCCTACGCTTCCCGCCAACGAGATTCGCGTAACCACACACTCCGACATCTTCGACATCCTCGACATCTATGCCTATAACGACGAACTCAATATTGGTCTTACTTCGAACTTGCTACGTGCCAAGACCTTCGAGGTGCGCATCCCTGTACTTGCATACAAGGATATCGCCATATCGGGAGGTAGCGATTTTGCGTGGGATAACTGCGTTGCAGAGGAGTTATCTATTGCCGCTTCTGGAGGCGCGGATGTCGATATCACCTGCAATAGCTCAAAGATAAATTTAGCAATTTCGGGAGGTGCTGATGCCGAGATTTCGGGACGTTGCATAACCCTCAATGTTGCTGCTTCGGGTGGCGCAGATGCCGACCTTGATGAGCTTATGGCCGAGAACGTCAACGTATCTGCTTCGGGAGGTGCCGACGTGGAGGTATATGCCACAAAATCGCTTACGGTAAACGCCTCGGGAGGTTCGGACGTAGCATTCCGCGGCAACCCAGAGAAGAAAGATATCGAGCGCTCGGGTGGCGCAGATGTCTATGTAAACGACTAAAAATCGACCTACAATCGACCATAAAGGGTAGTTCCTCGCCGAACTACCCTTATTTTTATCCAATATTTTGACACAAGATAATAAAAGATTATTATCTTTGCATAATATTTTCTATACGCAACGCTATGAGACGCTCGTTATTCCAAAATATTCTATGGTTGCTTCCCGCCGAGGTGGCGCACAACATCCGTATGGCACTGCTGGGTGTAGTGGGCAAAATCCCTTCGGGCAAGTGGTGGTTAAAGGCGTGTCACGCCCCACGAAAAGAGAGTATCGAGCGCGAGGTCTTTGGACTCCATTTCCGCAACCCCATAGGTGTTGCTGCGGGATTCGACCCCAATGGCGATAGACTCGAGGAGTTGGCTGCTACGGGATTTGGATTTGTGGAGATAGGCTCCGTAGTGCCACGCCCACAACCTGGCACGCCACGTCCCCGCATAAAGCGCATTCGCAGCAACAACTCACTTATCGACAACTCGGGATATCCAAGTCGTGGTCTGGAGTATATCCTCAACAACGTGCGTAACCGAAGTAGCTACACCCGCGACCTCGTTATAGGCTGCAACATTGGCCACCTCACCGCCTCACACCGCGATGATATCACGAAGGAGTATCTGCGCGTCTTTAGAAATATGTATCAGTATGTCGACTACTTCGTAATCAACATCTCGTGCAACACCTCTTCAAAGAGATTCGTGCCACGCTCACGCGACGAGATAGAGCAACTCATAGAGCCACTCTTTGAGTTTCGACGTGGTCAGCTCGACTACCGCCCTATACTTCTCAAAATCTCGCCCGACCTAACACGTGAGGAGCTGGATACGATAGTTGACATCCTTATCGAGACGCCGTTGGATGGCATCGAGGCTGTTGCTGGCTCAATAGATATGGCACGTAAGAGCCCTGGAGCAGTGACGGGAGCGCTACTTACGAAACGCGCCATAGAGGTGGTGCGATACATCGCCGAGAAGTCAGGACACAACTACCCTATTATCGGCTCGGGAGGTATGATGGAACCTGAGGATATTAGCAATATGCTTGAGGCTGGAGCGTCGCTCGTGGCACTCAACACGGGACTTCGCGAGAATGGACTTCGACTACTAAAGAAGGCTGCAAAAAAGATAGCTAAAAACAACGACTAACAATAAACTTACGGGATGAATGCTACGATTATAACCATTGGTGATGAGATACTTATAGGTCAGATTGTTGACACCAACACCGCCTCGATATCTCGCAAGCTCAACGCCATAGGTCTTGCCATCAAGGAGAAGACCTCGATTGGCGACAGAGCCGAGGAGATTAAGGCGTGCGTGCAGCGCGCTATGGCGCAGAGCAAGGTGGTGATTATGACCGGAGGTCTCGGCCCTACGAAGGATGATATCACCAAGACTACGCTTGCCGAGATGTTCAACTCTTCGCTTATCTACAACGAGGCGGAGGGCGAACATATCCGCACACTTCTGGCACGTCGCAACATCCCATTTACCGACCTCAACCGCTCACAAGCTCTTGTTCCAGAGTGCTGCACAGTGCTACACAACGCCCACGGCACAGCACCAGGAATGTGGTTCGACACCGAGGAGGGAAATATCGTAATCTCGCTACCTGGCGTACCATTTGAGATGGAACATCTTATGGACGAGGTGGTCGTACCACGCCTTAAGGAGTGTTTGGAGCTTCGTAGTATCGTACATAAGACACTTATCACACGCGGCATCCCCGAGTCGCTCCTTGCCGAGCGCATCGAGAAGTGGGAGGATGCCCTTCCAGAGTATATGCACCTTGCCTATCTTCCTGCGCCAAATATCGTGCGCCTCAGACTCTCGGCTTATGACATTGAGAAGGAGTTGGCAGAGCGTGCCATAGAGAAGGAGTTCAACAAGCTACGTGAGATGATTGGCGAGAATATCGTAGGCTGGGAGGGTGCGACACTTGAGCAGCAGGTTCACGATATCCTAACACGTCGCAACCTAACCCTCGCAACAGCCGAAAGTTGCACGGGAGGCACTATCGCCTCGAAGTTTACCGCTATGGCGGGTGCTTCGGCATACTTCCT